>CADAPW010000001.1 GCA_902789915.1 uncultured Bacteroidia bacterium
TCCACTTCCCGCATCAGGCGTTCCTCCATTTCTTCAAAGAAGCCATCTGGAACGGTGTAGGGCATCGTTTTGTTCATCTTTTCTAAATCGTTTTCCATAGCTAATCGTTTGTTTTCAAGTAGTTGACAATCTTTTCTTTGGCATTGTGATAGTTGGCCTTCACGTTGGCTGCCGTCGACCCGGTGACGAGGGCGATTTCGTCGTACGACATCTCGTCGTAATAGCGCAGGTTGAAGGCAATCTGCTGCTTTGCGGGCAAGGAGAGGATGGCTTTTTGTAGCTTTACCGCCTCTGCATCGCTGTAGTCGACATAATCATCGGCCTTCAGATTGAAGAGGTCATCAGAGGCTTCGTCCAACGAAAGCTGTGCCTCACCTTTGCGCTTGCCTAAAAGCCGCAAGGCTTCGTTGGTGGCGATGCGAAATATCCAAGCGTTAAGCGGTTGGTTCTCATCGAATTGTTCAAACGAACGGAAGACTCTCAAGAAAGCTTCCTGCATCGCATCCTGCGCATCATCGTGGGCCACTACCAGCCTACGGATATGCCAATAGACAGGCTTCATATAGGTATCCATAAGAAGACGGAACCCCGTTTGGGGATCCTTTTTCATGGCTTTTATGATGTCTTGGTCGGTTGGCATACCTCAATGTTTGGTCTTTATCTACAATACCCGACAAAAAGGAGAAAGTAAAATCGGTAATTTAATTTATTGGGCAAAAATAGGAAAAAGGTGCCCATTTCAACTGAATCTTGTATTTTTGCGGTCGAATCGATGAACAAATTCCACCGAATGAAACACGGACGGCTTATCATACTGATATTGTTTTTGCTGGCAGGTGTGCTCTCCGCAAAGGCACAACGCATTGGCGGTGGTCTGATGGTAGGACCTGCCCTCAGCACCATGCGCATCCAAGGCAACGACAGCACGAGGTTCCGCCCCGACTTCACTGGAGGCGTGCGCATCGCCCTTATCCCGAAGCATTCTGTCATCGGAGGCGAAATCGACGTGATTTATTCGCGACAGGGCACAAGCTCGAAGAAAGGCCTTGACGAAAACAACAATACCATCCGATATAAACAGAGGTCGCACTACATTAACATTCCGTTGTTGCTCAACATCTATTTCCGCAGATGGACAGAAGACGACCACGACGAATCCAAAATCCCGCGACTGCGCATCGGGCCACAAATCGGCTTTTGCGTCGGTGGCAACGAGGTGCTAGAGGTGAAAGGCAAGAAGAAACAACAGTACATCACCCCTTGGGAAAGAGGCAGCTACAATTGGCTCGACTACGGCTTCACGGCTGCGGTGAGCTATTGGTTCGTCGAAGTGCGCTACACTTTCGGCATGGCCAACGTCTTCAAAGAAGGCGGAAAATCCACCAACCATGTGATTTCGGTGACTTGGTCGGATATTTGGTAAGGATTTCAAAAAAAACTATACATTTGCAGTTTTGAAATAATGTAAACCATGAACATCGTAATAGCTGGAGACGGAGAAGTAGGCATGCACTTGGCGGAAGCCTTGGTGCGCAGCAACCACAGCATCACCATCGTGGACCCGCACGAGGAGCTGCTGAAGATGATGGAATCGCACACCGACCTGATGACTGTCACGGGCGACTCCACCTCGACCGCAGTGCTGCTACGCGCCAACGTGAAAAAGGCCGACCTCTTGATTGCCGTGCTGCACGACGAGCACATCAACCTGCTGACGGGCATCATCGCCAAAAAACTGGGTGCCAAGAAAGTCATCGCCCGCGTCAACACGATGGAAAACCTCAGCCCCGAGGTGTGGCGCATGTACCAAGACCTCGGCATCGACGGTCTGCTGTCGCCCGAAGACATCGCCGCACAAGAGATTATTTCCCTACTGAAGAAAAACGCCTCGTCGGAGACCTACGACTTTGCGGGCGGCAACCTGCAACTCTTCATGGTGAAACTCGAACCGGAAGCAGAACTCCTCGGCAAGACCGTCGACGAGGTCATCAACCAATATGAGCATATTGAATTCCGTGTGGCCGCCATCCACCGTCGGCAGAACACCTTCATCCCACGTGGTGACGAGGTGTTTCAGGTGGCAGACATGGTGTATGTGGTCACCAAACCCCACGCCATCAACGACATCATCAAACTGAGCGGCAGGAAGCAAATCAACGTCCACAATGTGATGATTGTTGGAGGAGGCCGTGTAGGACGCATCACCGCCAAACGCCTTGAAAAAGAGCTGAACATCAAGATTTTGGAACTCGACAAAGAACGCTGCATGGACCTGACCAACTACCTCTCAGAGGCCTTGGTCGTCAACGCCGATGCCCGTAACCTCGACCTGCTGGAAGACGAGGGCATCAAGGACATGGATGCTTTCATCGCCGTCACCGACAACACCGAGACCAACATCCTCACCTGCTTGCAGGCCAAGTCGTTCGGCGTGAAGAAAACCATCGCCCTCGTTGAGAACATCGACTATATCGACATCTCGCAAAACATCGGCATTGACTCCATCATCAACAAGAAACTCATCGCCGCCAGTTACATGGTGAAATACACCCTTGGCGCGAAGGTCTCCACATTAAAGAGTCTCAGCGGCATCGACGCCGACATCGTGGAGTTTGAGGTAAGGGCTGGCTCGGCGGTGACCCGCAAACCCATCGGCCAGCTGGCCATGCCCAACGATGCCATCATCTGCGGCATCACCCGCGACGGCGAGAGCTTCATCGCCACCGATGACTTTCAAATCGAAACTGACGACCAGGTAGTCGTACTGGCCTTGCCCAATGGCATTCCCGCAGTTGAACGCTTATTCCATTAGTATTTAATAGGAATCACAAAACATACAAAACTTGCAAAACAATGATGAAGACTAAAGAAAAGCGTGTGGCGGCACGCAACCGCATTGCCGCCGGAAAGCAGGCCAATTGGCCGCTTTCCCCAGCTTTATCAAAAGGTTTTGTAGGTTTTGTGACAAATACCACCGATGAATGTGGAAAACTAAAATAAACCATCCCTTAGTCCTCCGCATCGAAGGCCAGCTACTACTTATCGAAGGCCTCTTCATGCTGATGGTGCTCCCCGTGACCTATCTATACCACGGGCTGTATGCCTTCAGTATGCCTTTCTCGGCCCTCATCACGCTGCTCACCGGTTTTATTCTGCTCATCGCCACACGCAACCACAAAGACGACAAAATCACCTCACGCGACGGCGTCTATATTGTCTGCATCTCATGGCTTGTGCTCTCATTGTTCGGTGCCATGCCCTTCCTGCTCAGCAAGAGCGTACCCAACTTTACCGACGGCTTCTTTGAGGCTTTGTCAGGTTTCACCACCACGGGAGCCACCATCCTCACCCGCATCGAAGACGTTTCGAAAGACATCCTCTTCTGGCGCAGCATGACACAATGGATTGGTGGCTTGGCCATCATCGTTTTCTCGCTCGCCATCCTGCCCTATCTCGGCATGAGCGGCATGCAACTCTTTGTCTCCGAAATCAATGGTATTACTTACGACAAACTGCACCCGCGTGTCATGCACACCGTGAAGCGTATTTGGTTTATCTACCTGTTTTTCACATTGTTGGAAACCTTGTTGCTCTATTGGGGCGACATGGACTTTTATGATGCCCTCTGCCATTCGATGAGCACCATCAGCTCGGGCGGCTTCTCCACACGCACTGCAAGCATCGGCGCATTCTCCAACTACTCGCAGGTTGTCATCACCATATTCATGGTGCTGTCGGGCTGCAATTTCTCCTTGCTCCTGCTTTCTTTGACTTGGCGCTCGTTTTCCATCTTGAGGAACCAGGAATTCAAGACCTTCCTGCTCTACACCATTTTCTTGGGCATTGGCATCGGTCTGGTGCTGTTTTTCGGCTGCCACAAGAGTTTTGGTTCCTCTTTCCGTGAGTCGTTCTTCAGCGTCATCTCAGCCTTCACCACCACGGGATTCTTCATCAGTGACTACATGAAATGGCCCGTGTTTCTTTGGGTCATCCTCTTCTTGCTGATGTTCATTGGAGCTTGTTCTGGCTCCACCTCGGGCGGCATCAAAGTTTTCCGTCACCTCATCTTCATGAAGAACTCACTGCTTGAGTTGAAGCGTATCATCCACCCTAACGCCGTGTTGCCCGTGAAAGTCAACGGAAAGGCCATCTCCACCAGCGGGGTCTACAAGCACATCACCTTTATCTTCATCTATTTTTTGGTTTTCCTCATCGGGGCCATCATCCTGCTGGCCTTGGGCTTCGATATTGAGACCTCGTTGGGTGCTTCAGTCGCCACACTAAGCAATGTAGGCACCGGCCTCGGACAAGTGGGACCTGGGGGGTCATACGTCATCTTTCCACAAACTGCCAAATGGGTGCTGATGCTGATGATGCTCCTCGGCAGGTTGGAGCTGTTTTCTATGATTATGCTTTTTTCAAGGAGTTTCTGGAAGAACTAAGCCTCATTCCAAAATCCAATCCACCGCTGTTTCAATCACATTGTCAATGCCTTGCGCAGTCATGGCAGGGTCAAGGAGAACGCGTACATCGGGCGGAACACCGTTTTCATAGTTGCCACCATCCAAGGCAATCGTTCGGGTGATGCTAAAACGATAGACCCACGTATTGGGCAAGGCGCCAGCATTGGGCAATCCTAGTCCACCGCCACTGAAGTCGCCAAACAACTTGACATTGTCGTACCCCATCGTGCTAATCGACAAAAACGATGCGGCACTATAGGTGCCTCTATCAATGAGCACTGCCACGGGCTTGGTGTAAGGTTCGGAATTATTGGTTTCAAAAGCATAAACTTCACCTAACTCTGTGAAATTGTCGTGTTCGGGTCCAGCCTTGATTTGGGTCCTATACAGCAATTGTCCATGATTGTCGAGGATGCTCAAAAAACGACGGATATTGTCGATATTACCGCCATGGTTTTGGCGCAAGTCGAGGATGATGCCTTCGCAGTTCCTATAAAAATCCAGAAGAAACTTCAAATCGCGCATGCTGATATTATCCATAAACGAGGGATAACGGATGTAAGCGACCTTGCCCTCACGAATGGCATTATGTAAAAAGCTACCTGTCGTGTGGTGGTTGGCGGTAAGGTAATTCGCCGCCACCACGTCTTCGTCGATGTTCCTCTCCGCATACATCCTGTTATACACCGACTCGTTGAACACCTCTTCATCCCCGGAAATCAGACAAGTGTGGCCGTCGTTTAAGGTGTTGAGCAAAGCGACACAAACTTTGAAGAGGCTGTCCTCGTCCATTTCGTCATACACTTTCGGACGGTAGACCTCGTAAACCGAATCCCAATCCACGCCTTTCAGTTCAAAAAACGAATACTGCTGATCCACCTTGTTCCACAGGTAATCAAACACATTGACCGGATTGTCGGGCGCATCGCCATCGATGAAGGCACGCTCGCACGAGGCAAAGGCAAACAAGGCAAGACTTAACAGAATTATAATTTTGTTTTTCATCGGACCTATCTATTGAGTTTGAAAATGAAATCAACGACAACGGAATGGAAAGCGTTGTCGAAGCGGTAATAACCCCTATCGCGGGTGGTCAGATAATCCCAACGGTAGGAAAGTCCTATATTGTTGCCATTCGGCAAATTGAATCGAAGGCCAATGTCGGTGCTGGCACCAGGAAAAAAGATGCCTCGTGTTTCGTATGTGCTTAGAAGGGTGCTGAACAGGTTGATGTTGGAAACGTAGTTGTCCATATAGGAAAAGCCCGGAAAATTCACTAAACCCACGAGAGGCATCCTCAGTTTTGCGTATGCCGTCAACAGATTGCGTGAGCCGTCACGCACGAAAGCGAAGTCATACCGTATCATGCCTTCAGCGCTGATATCGCTGAACACCGACGAACTCACGGCACAAGTCTTCAACAAAGGAACAATCTTCATACTGCCTTCCCCATGCAAACTACCGCCCAGCCACAGATGAAACCTGTTGTCTTTCGAGTCACAGATACGATAAAGGAAACCCGTGCCTTCGTTGAAGCCAATCACATAACCCTCATAAGGCCTTGCCAACAAGCCTAACGCATGCCGAGACTCCCTATGCCAACGGTAACGTCCCCATTCGACTACAACCCCCAATGACAGGCTGTTACCAAATCCCAACAAAAACATTGGCGTGGTACCATTGTCGTAAGCATCGACAAGACAGGTCCCCGCCCCAACGTTCAGCCAAATGGCAGGTCTCGTCGACTTTTGACCATAAGAGAAACTCTCCAGAACAAAAATCATTGCAATGACCAACACCAATCTATTTAGGATTCTGATTTTCATCTATTTAAGAACAAAACAAAGCACTGATATAAAGGCAAAGATACAGAATTGTTTTTGTGGGAGGGTTTGGATAATGGAAAAAATGTATCTTCATTGGTCTAATGTTTTTATTTTTTCATTTGCTATTTTTTATCATTGCTGTCCACTAAAAAATCGATATAGTTCTTTGAAATACTAGTAAAATCAGTTGATTGCAGAGATTCTGAAGTGAAACGGATTTGAATTTATCTTTGCCGAAAGCCCTCGGCAGATGAACAAAGACAAATACGTTTTCTCCCAACTCACCTCGTTTCTGAACAGGAGTCTGTTCAACGACTATGTGCGCAAATATCATGGTGACAAATACGTCAAGTCGTTCACGTGCTGGAACCAATTGCTCGCCTTGATGTTCGGACAACTGGCCAATCGTGAGAGTTTGCGAGACCTGATAGTTGCACTGGAAGCCCATCGCGGCAAATGCTACTTTCTTGGAATGGGAATGCATATCACGAGGAGTAATCTGGCCAAGGCCAACGAGAGCAGGGACTACCGCATCTTCGAGGACTTTGCCTACCACATGATAGACGAGGCAAGGCGGAAAAGAGTCACCGACATCTTCAAACTTGAAGGCAACGTCTACGCTTTCGACTCGACCACCATCGACCTGTGCCTCAGCGTGTTCGAGTGGGCAAGGTTCCGAACCACGAAGGGCGGAATCAAAGTCCACACGATGTATGATGTCGAGACCCAGGTCCCAGCTTTTGTCCACATCACTCCGGCAGCGGTGCACGACGTGAAGGCGATGGACGTAATACCCTACGAACCGGGGTCGTTCTACATCTTCGACCGAGGCTACAACGACTTCAAGCGCCTCTGCCGCATCGACATGCTCAAGTCGTTCTTCGTCATCCGCTCCAAGGGCAACCTCAAGTACAAGGCTGTCAGATGGAAACGCCGATTACCAAAGAACGTCCTTTCGGATGCCGAGATAGAGCTGACGGGATATTATCCCTCGAAGCACTACCCGAAAAGGTTGAGACTCATCAGGTACTGGGACGAGGAGCAAGGACGCGAGTTCATGTTCCTAACCAACGCCATCGGTATTCCTGCCTTGTTGGTCGCAGAACTCTATAAGAACCGCTGGCAAATCGAACTGTTGAAGCAGCACCTCAGAATCAAAAAGTTCTGGGGGACCTCTGAAAACGCGGTGAAGATACAGATCTATGTGGCCATCATCACGTACTGTCTTGTGGCTATCGTTCAGCAAGATATGCACCTTGAACGGTCAACCTACGAAGTCCTTCAGATATTGAGCATCTCGCTAACCGACAAAACCAACCTCAGAGACCTCTTCAACAAAACTGATTACAACGATATCAAAGAACGAATTGATAATAGTGAACTGTTATTATTTTAAAGTTAAACATTCAAATTTTAATCGTCCAGATTTTTAGTGGACACTAATGATTTTTTATAATTTTAAGCATTAAAAAAGTTTGTTTCTCATTTTTTATTATCTTTGCCAGCGATATATTCTCCATTTTGAATAATGGAAACGCACAATCCGATTCATTAATGTAGCTGGAAATCAGCGCAATATGAACAGATTCTTTAGTAAAGAAAACACTGATGAAATCACGTCAAAAGGTGTGGTGTCCCTCTTTATTACCCCAACCCCATTATAATACTGTAAATCAATCAGTTACAAGCGAAGGCTTATTTCGTTGGTTCCCTATGCGTGTCACTTACCATAGGGAAATGAAAATCAAAGGGTTGTTGGATAGTTTGGGTGTCGAGAACTTTCTTCCCATGCATTATGAAGTAGTGGAAACAAAAACGCGCGGAAAGAAGCGCGTATTGGTACCTGCCATACACAATTTGATTTTCGTCAGATCCACCCAAGAGTTTCTGACCAATTTGAAGATGAGCAATGAGGGGTTTGCCCCGATGCGTTATATTATGAAGCGGCCTGTGTCAAAGGATGATAAAAGCGAAATAATAACCGTCCCTGACTGGCAGATGAACAATTTCATGCGTGTGGCTTCTGTTCAAGATGACCGCGTCATGTTTCTTGACAACAACGCCTATATCAACAAAATAGGCCAAAGAGTAAAGGTAATAGAAGGCTATTTTTCCGGTGTGGAAGGAGTTGTCAAAAGAATAAACAAAAACAAACGGGTAGTGGTTCAGCTTGAAGGTTTGGCAGCTGTTGCCATCGCCTTTGTTCCAGCAAGACACCTTTCCATCATATAAAATTTCAGGTTTCAAAACAATGAACAAATACACACAAAGATTAGAGAACCTTCCTTTCGACTTGCTTCATATTGCACAGTCGTACGCCAACGACAACAAATCCCCGAAGATCGAGCCTGCACATTTGTTACGGGCTTTGCTCCATAAGAGCGCGGGAATGGTGAACTATATCGAGGATACGCTCGACGAAGACTACTATTATCTCGTTGACTGGGCTGACATGCGGATGCAGCAATGCGAAAAGTCTCCTTATGCAATGAAAGGCATTGAGCTTTCACATGATACAGAGAATGTCGTAAAAGAAGCAATTGCTATTAGCGAGAAATGTGGCCTTGACGAAATCAATGGTCCTTGTCTTCTCGCCTCATTGGTTACGCCAGGTATTGGTTTCAGCTATGAGCAACTGAAAACGCTTCCTTTGCAGGCCGAGAAGATTTTGAAGTCCTTGCAAGGTAACGGTTCGAACGCTCAAAAACAGACCACCAGTATTAATAAAGGTATGACATCAACTGACAAAGATGATTCAGACTATTGCATTAATATGATGAATGAGTTGCCTGAGGTAAATGTTGTCGGCTTCGATGTTGAAATCCTTTCCATCATTGAAGTGCTAGCCCGGAAGGACAGAGCCAATGTGTTGATTGTCGGTGAAACCGGCGTAGGAAAAACCAGTCTCATCCTCGGTATCTTACAAAGGTTACGCGACAAGAAAGTCCCTGCTTCTCTTGAGAACCTACAGCCCTTCGAACTTGATTTGATCGCGTTGAGCCAAGGCGTGAGCTATAAAGGCGAAATTGAAGATCGTTTCAAAACCGTGACACAATCCTTGCAGAACCAAACACAGCCTATTTTGGTGATTGAAAACTTCCACCGCGTGGAAGACAAGCAGTCGGTACTGAACGGATTACTACCAGCTATCAAGAAACTGTTATCGAAAAACCAGTTGCAGGTGATTTGCACCACTACTACCGATGGCTACACCAAAGACATCGAGAAGGACAAAGAGTTCACAGCATACTTTGAAAAAATCACCGTTGAGGAACCCAACGAAACACAAGCCATTGACATCATTATGTCGCGCCGCGAGAGTTACGAGCAATACCACCATCTTACTATCAGTAAAGAAGTGCCGGCTGAGATTGTCCGTCTTGCCAAGCGTTATATGCCCGACCGTCGCCTTCCCGCCTCTGCCCTTGACCTACTCGACCGTTCCATGGCTTCAGTAAAGATTGCCAACGAAATGGCAACACTTGCCGATGAGCAAGCGCCCAAGCAGGAACAACTACAAAAAGAAGCCGTACGTGACGTGGTATCCAAAATGACGGGCATCCCGATGGGCAACATACAATCAGAGGAGAGACAAAAACTTTCCAATGCCGAAGAAATCCTTCATAACCGCGTCGTTGGTCAAAACCACGCTATCAAGAGCATCCTTGATGCTATCTTTGAATCGCGCTCGGGACTGAACAAGAAAGGCCAACCCATCGGCTCCTTCTTCTTCCTTGGACCAACAGGCACTGGTAAGACCGAACTGACCAAAGCTCTTGCAGAATTCCTTTTCAACGACGAAACCGCCATGCTGCGCTTCGATATGTCGGAATACAAGGAAGAACACTCCGTGGCTTTGCTTTATGGAGCGCCTCCTGGCTATGTGGGTTATGAGGAGGGCGGTCTTTTGGTGAACCAAATCCGACAGCGCCCCTATTCTGTGGTCTTGTTTGATGAAATAGAAAAAGCCCATCGTTCAGTGTTTGACCTCTTCCTCCAAATTCTTGACGAAGGCAAGTTGCATGACCGCCTTGGCCGTGTAGGCGATTTCTCCAACGCACTTATCATCTTCACTTCCAACATTGGCAGCAATTATATTTTCAAATCGTTTGGCGAAGGCAAAGTGCCTACACACGACCAACTACTTGAAGTAATGCAAGGTCAGTTTAGGCCTGAGTTTTTGGCTCGTCTGACCGAAATTGTTCCTTTCTCGCCCATCACGGAGGAGATGATTGACCGAATCTTCGATATCCACATCAAGAACTTGCTCAAGACCCTCAATGAACAAAACATCAAATTGGAGATTGACGAAACGGCCCGTAAATACGTCACCAAGGTAGGCTTCAACGCTCATTATGGTGCTCGTCCTATCCTCGGCATCATTCGCAAGGAGATACGCCGCCCGCTGTCGAAGCTTATCATTTCAGGCCAAATCAATCCAGGCGACATCGTCACCATGAAGTATGATGAAGAGAAGAAAGAAATTGTTTGGGAGATCGACAGTCCTGATGAAGAAACCAATAACGAAAACAAATAATTCATTAAAATAATATAAACCTATGGCAAGAAAAACTGTAATCACAAAAGTTTTGGACGTTGATGCACAAGACGGCATCATCGAATTTCCTCAGAACCGGACGCTCTATGCCGACCAGTTCACTGACGAAGCCCCCAACAGCGATGCTGATCGTGAAGGCTTCAAGGCAAAGAACATGAAAGACGTGTTCGAGCACTATCAACCCAGCAAGAAAGGCGTCGCCCTCACGACAGAGGAAGGCGGTGCCGCGTTTGAGGATTTTGATTTCAAGTCGATCAAAGATTTCGAAGACGACCAACTAATTACACAAAGCGAACTGCTTAGTGCTGAAAAAGGCAAAATCGATGCCTACAATTCCGTCATTCGTCAATTGGAGAAAAACAAAACCCTGCGTAACACTCTTAAAGATGAAGCTGCACGTGGTGACTTGAAGAATGCCCTTGAAGCTTTGCTCGCTGAGTTGAACGACGCTGAAAAGTAATTCATAAAACAACAACCATCATGGCTACAGAAGAAAAAAAGAAAGAAGTGCAGGCCGGTGGCACGGAGCTTCAAGAAAGAAGAAAAATAGAAAACCCCGGTGAACTCTTGCAGAAGAGTCTAAACGAAGGATTAGCCAAATATGGCGGCTTCCAAATGCTGAAAGGTCTTATCAAGGGTGTTGAGAACATGGATCCACGCCGCAAGGCAGTGAAAAACATCTTCTTGTCGGATGCGGCCTACACAGATGCGCGTCAGAAGCTGAAGAACGAATTGGCACTGTGGGTGAAAATCCTTGAAGAAGGCGGAAACGACCCGATGGAAATCATCGAGGATTGCAAGGCCAACTGCGCCAAGGCCGAACAAAATTTGGAGACCAACCTGTTCAGCATCCATGACGAAGTACATCAGCTTGAGGTGACTTACCGTACACTTGATGCCTTTTTCGCCAATGCCGGACAAGGCAAGATCGACTGCCTCACGCTGATGAATGTCAACAAGGAAGAGTTAGGCTCACATGACTCGGATGACACCAAGGCAATCCGTGAGGAGCTTGAGAATTACTACGATCGACTGAACTTAAAGAACAACTACAGCCTGTTAGTCGTCCCAGGTTATCTTGGTGACGCTACCACCATCAGGATGTGGGCCGATACGGCATACCGCAACAAGGTCATTATGGTGACAGACTTCAAAGACAGCCTGAATTTCGAGATGCTGAAAGATGAATTGGAAGATGCCAGCCTACAAGGGCAAGATGCCCATTTGGCCAACGTCATCATGACCTGCAACTATATCTTAGGCCGTAAGAAGTCCGAACTAGCTAATGAGGATGACGATGTGTATATCCCTGGTTCAGGTGCTCTTGCCGGCCGTATGACCAACACCGAGGAAATCGTTATCGCCCAAGGTGCAGCCGGTAAGAAATATGGCACCATGAGCAATGTGAAAGGAGCTCGCCTTGATCTTCGCAAGGCAGAAATTGCGGCTCTTATCGACCAGGGTGTTATCCCTATGGTGGAAGAAGACGGACGCACCATGGCTTTCTCCAACCGCTCGCTATACAATGGCGCGACCATCGGCCTACAGGAATATCCCATCGTCCGAGTATTCGACTGGATTGGTAAAGTGTTCCAAAACTTCTTCAATGATGAGGCTTTCATCAACTGGAACTCAAATGTGAAAGCTGAGCTACAACAGGCCATCCACGACTTCCTAAGCGACTACAAAGGTCCCGGCAAGCTCATCGAAAACTACAACTTAAAGAAACTCGACCAAGATTCGAAGACCAAGGACATCAAGATCGAGGTGGAGTTGAAGCCTTTCTTCGCCGCCAAGAACTTCTTCATCGAACTGACGGGGCACAACGGCACCGCTGGCGTTGACTGGGAACAAGATGTAAAATAACACCTAACTCACTTAATATTAACAAATTAAATTAATCATTATGGCTACAAGAACAGCTACAATCAATGCCGATGGCATTAAAGAACGCGAAGTCCTGTACGTAAGGTACGAACTCAACCAACAGACCGATGTCGAAGGTCAACCCACTGGCACCACCCGTGGCGGCAAGATTTACGTCAAAGTGAAATCGACCGACGATGGCAACACGGATCTCATGGAATGGATGTGCGACACCTACATGAGCAAAGGTGGCACCATTTCCTTCCCGAACCGTCAAGGCGGTGAAATGAAAAACCTCCAGTTTAAAGAGGGTTATGTGGTAGAGTATGCCGAAACTTACGACTCCACTAATTCACTGCTCCAGTTTGAGGAATTCACCATTTCCGCCAAAGAAATCCAAGTGGGCAATGCTCATCACAACAACCGTTGGACCATCGACAACTAAATCTTCCAAAAAGCATGTACGGGAGAAGGTTCAGCCTTCTCCCATCATGCTTTGCCTTTAAAATCACAACATCATGGCTCTTCAAGGCAACCTTACCATAGGTGAAAAAACATACGGCGTGGTGGAATGCGTTTACGAATTTCACCAATCCATAGACGAGACGGGCAAACCCGTTTCCCGTCCCCAAGGCGGCACCATTACCTTTGTGATGCCCTCCACCAGCGATGAGGATTTGTTCTTCTACAAATGGATGTTCAACAAAACAGAGGTACAATCTGGCTATTTCAAATTCATCGTTTATTCTAACGATAATAAGCAAAGCTTCAAGACCGTCACATTCAAAAACGCCTATTGCATAGGACTCAAAGACTATTTCAACGACAACGATAGCAAACTGATGTACACCACCATCACCATCAGTGCACAAGTTATCAATATTGGAAGGGAAAGAGGCGTTGTCAGCCGAGGCAGCAACAACAGCTTCGACAATGCCGTATTCACCAACGAATGGACCTGACACATGTCTATATCAGTAAAAAACATAGCCGTAACCATCGACGGCACCGCTTCGTCAGGATTTGACATCACACTTGACGGCACCATGTGGCGGCTCGACAATTTCCTGCTGTCACAAAGTCTCTTGACATACAACACCTTGAGTTTTAATATGCACAAGGGGCCAGAAGAAGATGTGGAAGAGACCAGGCTATCGCTATGTAGCCAACTTATCGGAAAGGAAATCACCCTCACCCTCGACACTGAAAACATCGAGAACCTCTCGCTTAACGCGAGCCACGAGAAAACCTCAGAAATCAGTTTCCGTGGACTTATATTTGCAGCTTCAGGCAACAGGCGAGGTGGCACTTATTCCGTTGACGTTATGGCAAAAAGCTGGGAAGCCCTGCTTGACGATGCCCCAAATTGCAAGTCGTTCGAGGAAATGACACTAAACGACATTGTCAATGACGTCATCGATGATTACGGGCAAAACATCAATGCCGCCGTCAACGCCCGTTTCACGGACGCCATTCCCTATTGTGTTCAATACAACGAGACCAATTACAAATTCCTGCAAAGATTGGCCAGAAGATACGGGGAATGGCTCTACAACGACGGCGGACAAATGGTGTTTGGCAATCTCATCAGCCAGGATACCGTTAGTCTCGACTACCCCAGCAAGGACATCCCATCCTATAATGTGGAACTGAAGATGCAACCCGTGGCCTTCCGTCACATCGCATCCTCATACAACGCCTTCGACGCCACTGAGAAAGACGGTCTCGATGAAATGCAAAGGCAATATAACGACCTGAATGAGAGTGTGTTTGAAGCTTCACAAAAGTGCTTCACCAAACCTACGCTTCAAAACCTGCATTCAGGCGGTTTCGCCGACGAAGACGGTCGCGAAACCATCCTCAACGTCTCTACAAAGACCCAAGCCCGAGGCGAAAAGGCGGGTATGCTGACCTACTCTGGCAGCACCTACTGCTCTAAATTAAAAATTGGGACGACATTGGTGATTGTTGACAACTTCATCAGCGACAGCATTACCAACGCAAAGAGCAATGTGGAGCAAGACGAAATACTCATCACCGAGTTGGTTCATTCCTTCTTTGCCGATGAGACCTATAACAACCGTTTCGTCGGTATTCCTGCCGCTTGCGACTTCCCGCCCTACGCCAACAGCGATGTGTATCCTGTGGCGCCATCGTGCCGCGCCCGAGTGACCGACAATGAAGACCCAATGGACTTGGGGCGTGTCCGTGTGCAGTTCGATTGGCAGGCCCAGTTGGACGAGGGCATGATGACCCCTTGGCTCCGCATCGCCCAACCCTACGCTGGTGGCGGCAAGGGATTCAGCTTCATCCCTGAAATCGGTGAAGAAGTGATGATAGACTTCGAGGGCGGCAATGCCGAGCGGCCTTATGTGAAAGGCACATTATTTAACGGGATAGACGACCCCGACCCTGCTTGGTTGCCCAACGGCAACAACAGCAACCAGATAAAAGCCATCCGCACCCGCAACGGCCACACCATTGAGATACACGACGAGGGCAACGATGGATACATCCGGATATACGACAACGAAAAGGAAAACTACATTTTGACCTTCTCCACCGACCGCAAGCTTATCATGCTTGAATCGACGGGCAATATCGAGTTATATGCCAAGAACGATATCATCATGCACGCAGGGCACGATATCATAGCTGAAGCAGACAATGACATTTCAGAGACTGCCCACAACGACATGTTCCTCGCTGCTGACAACGACATGCAGCGTACGGCAGACAACGATATTCGTGAGCATGCAGGCAATGACCGAAACACTAACATCGACCGCAACGACTCGCTGACGGTGAGCGAGAACCAGTTCATCAAAGTAGACGACAACAAGGACGAGCAAATAGCTCACAAACTACAAATCACGGCAGAGAATATCCGTGAGGAAGCGAAAAACCAACTACTTGAGTACTCGAAAACACATCATGCCAAAGCCGATAAGGAGATGGCACTCAATGCTGGAATGAAGATCGACATCAAGGCCGCCATGGTAAAAACCAATTAATGCTATGCCTGATTCTTATGTTTGTTCGGGAGCAATGATGCGCTGTACCATGGGTACTAATCCCGCCAAGCTGACTGTGCTTCCCGTTAGGACGGTTCATCTTGCTGGGCAGCCGCAGGCCAACATCAGCGACCATATTTCAATGGCCAATCTGGCTCCTTTTGGGCTGTGCCGTTCATTGGCATTTCCCCCTACAGCGGCAGCCACGGCGGCCGCTTTGGGGACACTAACCCCAATGCCCTGCATTCACAATACTCCCGCGCCGTGGTTTGTGGGTAAAATGGACACCTTGATACAAGGGCAGCCGGCTCTGTTAAAGTCATGCAAATGCCAATGCATGTGGGGAGGGACGATTAGTTTGATTACAGATGGACAAGTTGGTGAAGGGACGCAATGGGTGCAGAAGAAGCCTAAGCAAAAATTCAATGAATACCAATCATCCTTCAATACCTCAAAGGACGGAGCATTGTCTGATAAATTTGATAAAGCGGTTCAAAATCATGAACAGGGAATGGGAGTTTTTGA
This sequence comes from uncultured Bacteroidia bacterium, assembly GCA_902789915.1. Taxonomy (GTDB): domain Bacteria; phylum Bacteroidota; class Bacteroidia; order Bacteroidales; family F082; genus Limimorpha. Next base: position 16,253 of record CADAPW010000001.1, read on the forward strand.
GAGTATAAAGAAAGCAAATCACGATGTAAATTTCAAAAACTCTAAAAACAAAGCGGGTTGGATGAGTGATGATGACGCAGATAAGAGGAATTCCAATAAAAAATATGGAAAGAATGAGCAATATGGAATAAACTGTGCAACGACAACCACAGCATTCATGCTTCGTAAAAAAGGATATGATGTAACTGCAAGGGCAAGAAACGCCAATGCCCATACAGATTCCATAGCATTTGGATTAAACATCTATGATGTCTGGAGGAATCCTGATGGTTCGGCAGTGACTCCTACCATGCTTTTAGATGAGTTTAATGCCAAAGTGGAGGGAAAAAAACTCACGAATGAATTAAGCACGCTTGAAAGTACTAAAGCAGAGTTGCTTCAAATCAAATACGTTTTGAACAACTATAGACTTAGCGAAACCCAAATTAATCAACTTCAAACCCGCTTTAATGCTCTCAAACCTACCTATTTTGAAACTCGCAAAAAGTTTGCTCCTATCTATAAAGAAGTTCTCATGGATGCTTGTCAAGAAGAAGGATATTATACCTTTGGCTTGATGTGGGAAGCTGTGAACGTTGGAGGTGGTCATTACACGGTTATCAAGAGTGAAAAAGATAAAGACGGCAATACGGTGTTAACTAATATTGAACCACAAACAGGGGAACCGTTAGATTTTGACACCTTCATTAATTATTTAGATTATCCGCCTGATTCAGAGGACACCATCATGCGGACAGATGACAAAGTGTTCAATGAGGAGTATAACGATTTGTTTGATATTAATTGACAATGGAAGTACCACAAGCTGTAAAAGAAAAGGCCAAAGAGCTTATTGATACATTTGGCGAACATTTTGAGAAACTTGGCATTTACCAAGACAAACAAGTTTATAAGTTCGTGTTTCCACAAGGTTTCCGGACAGGATTCCCGTATGTTTATCTGTATGATGAGCAGACAAATATAGCAGAAAAGATAACGGGCATTAAAGCCTTGGAGATATTAGCTTCGCTATAGTTAGTGGTTTTAAACCATTATTATCAATATGTAAGCATTTTTGTTTTATTGATGCAAACAATGGAATTTGTAAAAACAACATTTTTATAGAAGATGGCTACTATAGTAAATGCCAATGACATAAACAAGTCGAAGCGCAACGAGAATGATTCGATTGACATTAATGTTCGCATTGGTGTGTTTTTTGACGGCACAAATAATAACCGAGCTCAGGTGACGATGGGGAGGTTGGCAAGGGAGAAAAACAATGAAGCCACAGAACAGGAAATCAAAGAAAACAATGAAATCCTGTCCAATATGAAATTGGACAAATTAACTAAGAAAGAACGAATAGCTATCGAATTATCATCAGACAAAGCGCAAACAAAGAGAGAAATTTTGAATAAAAGAAATAAGTGGCGTCTTGGCATGCCTCGTGGTTTTATGCAAGGTGTAGGATATACCAACATTGCTATCTTAGAGCGTTTTTACCGACCAAATAATGAATATGATTATTCATACAAAATATATGTTACAGGCAGTGGAACCTTTGCAAATATGTCGAAAGGAATCAGCGTTGCTGGACTTGCAGCTGGTCAAGGTTATTCTGGTGTGGTTCAGAAAATATGGGATGCTTTAGATGCTCTTGCGACAAGAATATGTTTTTATAATTTTGATGGTTCCATTTTAGGAGTTAATTACATATTTGATGTTTTTGGTTTTAGTCGGGGTGCTGCAGAAGCTCGTCTTTTCGTAGATTTGTGCTGTGAAAGAGGAAACAGACCTTCGGTTCTTCGGCGGGGAATAAAAAAATACAATAAAAAATTCTCAAATAATAATAGCAGTAGTGAGGATAAAATAATATTTCCGAAACAAAAGGATATAAAATTCAACGTAGGAGTTTACGATACTGTTGCGTCTGTTGGGGTAATTCGTAATCCTCAATGGGCTCCGTCAGCACTGTCAATACCCGTCACAGGTATTGAGCGTGTTTCTGTAACCGCAAGCACATTCCATGATGAGAACGTGAGAGATCTTGGCTTAAATACTCTTGCACATGATGCATCTGTTCAAAAAGTGATACACATCTGTGCTCTTGACGAATACAGGGAGAATTTTGCGCTATGCGCTCTTCCTGACGGTGGGCAAGTAACACAATTTCTAATACCTGGAATACATACTGATATTGGAGGCTCTGAATTACCCGATTGTCATAGGGGAGAGATTTCCCTTCCTGTAATGAAAGAAAAGCATCGTCTCAAAATATCGAAAGTATCCCCAAGACAAGATGGAATCGAGATGACTTTGGAAAACATGAAAAGATTGGGTTGGTTAAAAGATGATACGAATACTCCTAACGATATGAAAAGAGATATCTTTGATTACAACAATAAAGCTGATAATATTGATGTTCAACGATACTCTATGGGTACTTATTCAAATCTACCATTAGCAATAATGGCTCAAAAGCATGATGATGTCTTTACATTTCAAACAATAAAAACAAAACATACCATTCCAGACGGATTGCCACAGAGTTTTGAAGACATGGAGAATAGCTGGAGTGGCTGCAATAGCAATTATGGGAAATGCTATTTTCCAATTGAAGAAAAGGATTATCGTTCTTTGCGCATGAGATATCTTCATTTCTCTTCGAGTGCAGGTTCTGTCAACGGCCCTCACTATAATGACAATTATTGTTATGAAAGAATACTATACACAGAAAGTGGAATAGACACATTGAGAGAGTGTTAATAGAAACCAACATCATTATGACAAAATATGAGTATTCTGTGAGTGGAAGTGCGCCAAAGTTGTATCCTACTGAAACGTTCTTTGCCAACCTGATGTGGTCTGACGAAGATGGTGTCAGTGTGCCATATTGCTGCCCGTTTGCCGATGAATGGGGCAAGCCTGTTTCCATGTATGTGGACGATGAAAAGGATTTCCCCGTTCCTTCAAGCATCGATATGGTTTGGCTGTCGTTGGTTGAGAACCAGTTCTATTCGATTGAAGAAAAACTGCCCCAACGAGAAATAGAGCAACTGCTGCAAGAGACCGACAAAAAAAACGGTCAGCCATTATATGAATACATTATTGTAGGAATGGCACCCTACGGACGGGTAGCTCTTTGGTTGCATGGCGACAAACGGGCAAAGCTAGTGGCCTGGATGAAAGCCGAGGAAATTGATGTTGATATGGAATTCTTTTGTCCAAGCACCAACTTGCCAAGAGATGAGTATGTGAGTATGATGCTAAAGTCAGTGGACGAAGCCTATACAAACCTCGCCACCAACGGCCTTCCGCCCCACGACCTCTTCGACAACTACATGAAACAGTTCACCTACCGCTACCTTCCCCTGTTCGAGCATTGGGATGAAGACGAAGAAAAATGGCAGAAATACACAGAGGAAGAGCAAGAAACAAAGCCCGAGTTGGATTATATCGAAGAAGCCCTTTACGACGGCACCCACGACAAACTGCACGACGGTGGGCTGCTCAATTACCACGAAGCAGGCAAGCCCAAGAAGTTAGCCTTAAAATGGCACATCAAAAAATCGGAATACACTGCCTATTTCTGGTTGGAAGACGGACAAATCCGCTCCATCTTCGACAGATTTTACGGCACCCATCCTGATACTAAAACCGACTTTATTCTCCACATCGACCCGATAATGAACAAATACCAATTGGCGCTTTACCGCTACGGGCTGCAAGAGCCACAAATTCTCTCGGAGGATGCCTACCAACTCATTGTGTTCAAGAACAAGTTTGAACATTTCCGCAGCGAAAACTATGAACAACCTAGTGGCGCGTGGATATGGTAAATAAAAAGCGAGACGCAATATAACAAACACAAAATCCCATAAACAATGAAAAAGTTTCTACTATTTTTCGCCTTGCTGCTGCCCGCTGTAATTTGGGCACAGCAAATTAATGTCAGTCCGAAGACGCTGCCAGACTTCTTCTATGAGAACGAAGGGCCTTCTGAAGAGAACACTTTTGTGGTGTCGGCTACTGGTTTGATAGACACCATAGGCACAACCGACACACTTGTTATTACAGCCAGCGAGCATTTTGAAATATCCACCCAAACTGGTGAAGGTTTCGAAACAACTCTCCGCTTGTTTGCCGATGCAGATGGAACGGTGGACACAACCACCATTTATGTACGGATGATTGCAGAACTACCCGCTGCATTATATGAGGATAGCATTGTCGTTTCTACACAACGCGTATATGCACAAGATGTCGTCTATTGTCACGGCGAGGTGGTTATGCCCACGCTGCCTGCGCCTAGTTTTTCTCTTGAACAAGGCACTTATTCGGGAGCGCAACAGATAGACATCACTTGTGAAGTAGAAGAAGCCTCCATTCAATACCGCCACGATCCTATCGAGGAATGGATGGACTACACATCGCCAATCCTTGTCGACCGCGACATGACCATTTGGGCCAAAGCGACAAAAGAAGGCTACAATGACAGCGAGGAAGTTAGAGCCAACTATGCCATCGAATACATCATCACGGCTACAGCTGACCCCGAACACGGCACAGTGAGTGGCAGCGGTACCTATCATTACGGCGGCATTGCTACACTTACCGCCACGCCTAAGGAGGGCTATCTGTTCTCCTCGTGGAACAATGATGAAACCGCCAACCCGATGGAGGTTACCGTAAGGGGTAATGCCACCTACCAAGCGATTTTTGAAGCCATCAGCTATCAAATCACCGTCAGTGCCGATCCCGTGAATGGCGGTGTGGTGAGTGGGGGCGGCACCTACCACTTCCCTGACAGACCCACAGTGACAGCTGTAGCTAACGATGGCTTTGAATTTGTCAACTGGACCGAAGACGGAGAGGTGGTTTCCTATGAACCTGTATACACTTTTTTCACTTTGACTTCCCGTGATTTGGTAGCACATTTCAATCTGGTTGCCCTACCCACTATTGTTGGTAGAGTGACCGCACCAGAGGCTATTTGTGCCGGTAATTCACTTCAACTCACCGCTCCTGAAGTGTCCAACGCCAATGTGGAAGGATGGCAAATCTCGCCTGACACCACCTTTGCTGTCTTTTCAGCCTACACCAATCAAATACTTGACGAAAGTTACAACGGTTGGCAACTACGTTATATGGCTTCCAATGATGCTGGAACCACCTACAGCGATAACCTCACTATCACAGTATTTCCAACTATTCCAGCAGACGAAGTTGAACCCATTGTTACGAAAAACTGCGGTACAAGAGATGTACGCATGCTGGTTTACCCTCGTTCAGGATACCAATACCAATGGTACAAGGACGGTCAAGCCATCACGGGTGCCACTGGACAGTACTATTACCCAAAACAAGGCATGAAAAACGGCACATACTATGTTGAAATCAGCATGGTTAGAGACGAAAACAACAATCTCCGCTGCCCGGTAGCCAGCCCCGAACTTGAAGTGGCGGTTACAAACTCACTAAACCAAGGAAAGGCTTACCCCAATCCCTGCCCCACTGCTGAAACCCTATTTATCATGAGGGAAAAAGAAGGCAAAGCCCTACTTCACCTTTATTCCGTTGATGGCAAGCTGGTGCACAGCCAAACCATCACACAAGGTCAGAATGTCATAGGCGTGAACCTGCCAAATGGAATCTATGTTTCGCATATCATCGATGGACAAGGCGAAACACAAACAGAAAAAATCATCATCCAATAATTTGTTCAACCCACATAATCCAAACGACATGAAAAGAATAGTTTTAGTTCTTATGATGATAGCCTTTGCTGCCATGGTGCAAGCCCAATCGCAACCAAAAACAATCAAAGGCAAAACTAGAGACGGTAAGAATGTGGTTATAAAATACTACCCAGGTACCATTGAAGACAACATTGAATCTGTGAAATATCAAGTCGTCGATGAATTGGAAGCAAGGGTGAAGTCGTTGCAATCCGACACACAAGATTTGCAGAACAGACTGAATACCGCCAACAAGCAGGTCAAGCAACTGCAAAAACAGCTGGAAAGCAATGGGAACAAAGACAACGGTGAAGCCATACAAAAGGTTCTTGCTGAAAAACAGGAAGAGATAGTTTCTCTGACCCATCAAGTGGACAGTCTGAACATACAAATGAGTCAACTCTATGATGATAAAGCCATCTTGCTATCCCAATTGGATTCGGTGAGAACAACTGTTCAAGCCAACCCAACGAGACAGGCCCAACCTGAAAAAGCCTCTGCCCCTACACCCATCATTGGCATAGAAATCAATGGGGGCATCGCAATATACGGCCATACGGCCAACGAAAATTGGGAAACAAAACCTTTCAATTTAGCCAAGCAATTTTCCGTCTATTATGGCACACCTCGTTTGAGCCAATCATTCCCCATTTCATTGGAAGTTGGAGTTGGAATCAACAACTTTGCCATGTCAGCGCACCACGATGCATTCACAAAAACCCATGAAAACCAAACAGATTTAGACCATCATCAACATACAGCAAACTACACATATAGTGAACTTGATGAACATCTTTCCTTAACCTACTTAGGCATCCCTATCCGTGTGTGTTTTGGCCAGCCCACAAGAAACAAGGTGAGTGTGTATGCCAAGTTGGGTATCACACCATCATTTAGGATTGGCAACCGTTTCGAAGGCACTGGAATTTATACCCTGACAGGTTACTACCCCCAATGGGATGTCACCCTCAGTGACAACATTATGGAGTTGGGCTTCGTCAACGACGCACAATGCTATGCCGACAATTTCCAGCCCTCAACCAAACCATTTGTCCTTTGGGGAAATGTAGCCCTGGGAGCCTGTGTTCCTCTTGGCAAATCACCCATTCAACTGAATTTTGGCATTAAGGCAGACTACACCTTTACACCTATTGGCAATACCGCATACATTGAAGCCTTGCCTGACGGAATGGGATTACTTTACAATGGAAACAAAGTATTTATCCCAAGTGCCACTTTCGGAATCATATACACAATCAAATAATCCTATCTATCTAGTAATTATCAAATTAATAAAATCATAGCAATGGAAAACGAACAACTTTACGACGAGGAATTCATCATTCATTTGACCATCGACGGTACTTCTTTTGAGGAAGTCGAGGTGAAGGTTACCGATCCCAATAAAACCATCCGCGACCAAATCAACAGCATCGTGCAAGTATTTGAACTGCCCAAAATGGACAATGGAGGCAACCCTGTACAATATCTCATGGGACAAATCGTGGAAGATGGAGGTGACCCCGAAATCCTAGAATTTGAAGACGAGGAAGGTCGCGAACAATGCTTGCTCGACTACAACGTGCAACCTGGCGACCATTTGCATCTCATCTCCGTGCCGATTGCCGGCTGACATTCTAAAACCCTCGGACAATGAATGATCTGATTAACAATTTCAACAGAAAAGAACTTTCTGGTCGCGACGCGCGTCTTTGGCAGGAATGGAAAGAACTTGACACCCTCTGCGACAAACGCAAAGCTGTCAGCTCCAACCCTCGCGAGCCTTCCATTTCCTATATCATCCGTAAAAAGAATGTCATGGGGCTTCCCGTCGAATATGAGATTTGGTATCGGGTAAAGTCTATCGTAAATGTAGAAGACACTCCGATTCCACGTAAACCCATCTTCGGATATTTGCACAAGATGAGCATCGTGTTGCCTAACAACTATCCCTCGGCCGACGGCAACCCCATTTTTACCTTCCGCACCGACATCTGGCATCCCAACATCCGCTCGTCAGGGAGCTTCAAAGGCCATGTCTGCCTTACCATCAAGGAAATGGGCGTTCTGGCTTCGCTAAAAGACCTTGTGCTCCGCGTGGAACGTTACTTGAAATACCAACTCTATCACGCTCAAAACACTTATCCCTATCCTGAAGACCAAAATGTGGCCGAATGGGTACGCGAAGAAGGCGAGCCTAACGGATGGACAAGATTCGGTCAAAATGACGCATCTACTCCTGATGATGACGACAAGCCTATCCCCACCGCACCAACCCCACAAGATGCACCCCCACAAAACACCACCAAAAAGTCACTGACAATATGAAAAAAAATACATTTATAATCTTTGTGCTTTGCCTCTTTGCCATCACTTTGAAAGGCCAAGAAACCATAGAAGTAAAGCTCAACGAAGACACACCATGCCTCAACAACCACTCGCTGAAATATGCTAATGCCTTCATCACGGTGTGTAGCAATAAGACCAACGACGAAGATGTATCTTCCATTTCAGTGAAAATAGAAAACACAGATGAGTCGCTGATGTTCATCGTTTTTGGGCACGGTTGGACAAAGAAAGAATTACGCAAATTTCATATCATCAACGAGACATCAAACGAGAAAAGCGCCCGTATTGAGTACTATCCCGATCTCAATTATGATACGAGATTGAATCCGTCTGACGATTTCACACTACCCTCTTTTGAAGTGAGAAACGAGCAGGAAACCATCCACCGCATCCCTTTTTACATCGCCAAAGAGAAAAGAAAATTTCTTTGCAAGAAAACCTATTTGCTCGAAAAGCAGATTGTCGAATTGCGTATCACCATCGAAGCCAACAAGGACAAAGAATTTCCCAGAATCAAACAGGAATGTGATTCGCTATACGATGCTTATGCTTTAGCCCTTGACAACCATCAGTTTTGTTCCCATCCAGCACACAAGCCATCACTCAAAGAACAAACGAAAAATTTTGTTGCAGAAAGAGACGACCTCAGATTAATCATCAACATGAGGCTGACGGAAAACCATTGGAGCACAACCAGCAAGCAGTATACATTGTATCAGGAATTGTTATCTAAACTCGACAAAATCAACCCCGACATTATAGATTACGACTGCGGCATTAAGGAAAATCATGTCAGAACACATTCGTGTAGCTATTGCGACCTCTCACTTTCCGACATCTACAACAAACTTCAGGCCTACTACATCAATCTTACGCAAGGCGACAAAACCAAAGCTGAGATATGGGATGATGTCAACAGTTTGTACACTTGCTACACCAAATCCAACAAGAACCCTAATCGCAAAAAAGAAGGGAAAGTGGTGAAAGACGGCATTGTAAAATACTATAACCTGATCAAGAAAAAACAATGAATCCGCAAAAGACCATCTTACTTGCCTTCGTCCTAATTTCTTGCCTGACAGCTAGCGCACGTCAAGTGACCGACACTTTATATTCTCCGCAAAAAGACAGGGTGATTGTCACTTACGACATGGTCCAAAAAAACGGCAAGGTTGAGATACGCTTCCTTGATGCGAAGAAAAAACTTGGTGCGGCCAATAAAGGGCAACACAAAGACATGTCAAAAATCGTAGTCATGTTTTTTGATCGCATTGGCTCTTTTAAAGGCCTCACCCTGAAAGGTTTGGGACCTTCCATGTTTATGGTACCTTCTGATATCGAATACGAAAGGTCTGAAGACGGTTATTTCATCATAGGTCAAGATGCCGCATTAACATTCAACGCAGATCTTACAAAGTCCACTAACTTGTCCATCCCCTTGTTTCTCGCAGAATATGAGCGGAAAAGCCATTACAAGATTTTCGCCCCATGCGGTAACCTAGACATCATGATTGGCATTCCCAGACCGCAAGCGCAAAACAACGAAGAAAAGACAAACGAGACATTTATCCCTCTGGAAATTGAAGATGCGCTCTCTGATACCGACGCGGAAGCCTTGACCAGTGTAAACTATATCATGGAACAGCTCTCGGAAATAGAGAAATTGCCTTTCAGCGAGATGTTCATCAACGAGGTGGAAACGCTGAAGAAGATGAAATTCAAAGTGGAAAACAAAGATGTGGCTTCAAGAATCCAAGAGGCTTTAGAGGCTTTTGCTAACAAGAAAGAAGCATTGGAAGCCCTTGCCGCTCAAGAAGCCCTCGCTGCTCAACAAGAAGCCGCCAAGCAAGACAGCATCGCCAAAGAAGAAGCCCGTCAACAGCAAGAAGCCAACGCCGCTCTCGCCAAGGAAAAAGAGGACAAGGAAAAGAAGCAAACTATCTGGATGATTATAGGTGGCGTCTTATTGGCCATCCTACTCTTTGTGGGCAACCAAGTCATGCAAAGCATACGTAGCAAAAAGACACAACGCAGCATGATGCAAATGCAACAAAACGCCGTCAACCAAGCCAAAAACAAGACAGCCAGCGCAATCCGTAAGGAAACAAGTCAAGTGGTAGGACAAACCAAACAAAAAGGGAAGGATCTGCTACGCGACAACACAGGCAAAATCATCAAAGGAAAAGGCAATAAAAAGAACATATCCATCTAATCATTATGAAACCCCTTCGGACTTTACTATTTACCATTGCGGTGTTCTTCTTCTTTGGACCATTTGCACATGCCCAAAACACTTCCATAACAAGAAACAAAGACGGCTCCATCGACAAGGAAATCGTCATCAAAGAATTCAATTCTTTACTTGACACCTTGACGCAATATCCCCAAAAGGACGAGGAATCCAATGACCTCATCAAAAATTATCTTTCTGGATTGTTTCCATATCCAGAGAATGTCAAAATCAGAGACAGGGAATACGATGGCCTCAACCAAGACAAAGCCTACACTCTCGAGGAACAAGACCAAATCAACAAAAATTGCTACGATGAACTAGCAAATATCCTGTACCAAAAAAGACTATCACAGCAAGAGACAATTGGTGAAATAGATGATAACTCCTCTAATTATTTAGATAAATGGAAATGGTTGCTAATAATACTGATATGCTGCTTGGCGGTGCTCATCGTGATTCTCATCATCGTGATTAGCCAATCAAAAAGCAAAAAGGCAAAGCGTGTACCCCAAAACATTGTGGTGAACCCAACAACCACAAACGAAAACGACACGGGCATTATTGTGCGGCGTAAAACCACTTCCGTGATGCGCAAACAAAGTCTCAATGACGCTATTGGCAACAACAACTACATGATCATTGACTGCCAAGAGTTCTGTAATGATTCCTCGGTAAGGAGAATGTATATCAAGAATAGTTGTATCAAAGACATCTATAATATGTATGCCGAAGACCTGCGCAATCCCAACAACCCCAAAGAAGACGGTTGTATGGTCCTCGGTCGATGGGTACACGATGACAAGAGTGACAGCTACGATGTGTCTTTGGAAGAGATTGTCCTACCAGGCGACGATGCTATTTTCTCCGAATATGAGTTGAATTTCGGGGGAAAAATAAAACTGAGGGTTTCCGAGAAACTGAAGAAACTCCGCCGTGATACTGAATTGCAATACGATCTCACCTGTTGGGTACATTCCCATCCTGGTCTTGGTGTTTTCTTCAGCAACTCCGACTGCAACGTGCAGACACAGTTGAAGCATCCTACTCATCCTAATTTCCTGACCGCCATCGTTATCGACATTCTTACCCCGCAGCAGGAATTAGGCATTTTCACATACAAACACGACTCCAGCATCATCTCAAAAGCCGAGTTAAAGAAACTCTATTCTTTGGAGGATTGGTATAAATGGGCTTTGGAAAGCGAACGCCATGCATTCAAGCATGAAGACCATTACAACACTTTGGCAAACGCTTCAACACGGCTATCCTATTGCCACAGCATTGAGCTTAATAACAGCGTCATCATCGACATCTGCATGCTGACAGATTATCCTGAAGGCGAAACTTTGAGGATGATACACGGTTTTATCAACAATTCGTCGGACATGACGGAGTATGTGGCGGTTAAAATGAGCGACAATGTCTCCTTATCCGACAACGAGTTCATCGGAGCATTCATCGTTGAATCGCATTGCAGTATTCCTTCCGTTAGGAAAGCGCTCACCAACTATCTGGGCCAAATCAAGTTCGTGTTGGTGTATTCCACCACAGATGGCATACTGACCTCCATTCCTATCACAAACAATGATTTATGCATCGACCAAACCTGTTATGGAACACAAAAACTTGAAGACTTAAAGATATGGACAAGAAGAAAAAGATAAGTAAACTGAAAGCCTTGGCATTAGCCACATTATTCGCTTTGACCTCTGCAGCTTATGCACAAGATGTCAAGGAAATACAATTCTGCGACAAAAAATACCTGCCCGACAACGACAGCATCACATTATTCCTGAAAGTCCTCAATAGCCACAACCAGTCCGCAGATGTTGACACTACTATCCTTAAACAACGCCTGACGATTACGGAAGACGGCACCCCTATTCCAAGGGAAAAATACGAGATTTGTCCCCTAACCTCAGGACAACGCATCCCGGCCAACTACACTTTCTCCGTCCTAGTCGACCTGAGCATACCTGAAAACGGCAAAGGCCAAATCTACGACGCGGTGAAAAATCTAGTAGAAAGTGCCCACGACAGTTGCGTCTATCTCTCGTTTTTCGGTGACAAAGTGGGGCAAAGCTTATTGGTCACAAAACAGAACTATCCCGACCTCAAAGAGCAGTTTCTTTTTACTGCCAATGAAAAATGTTTTTATAGTGCGCTTTACGCCAAAATTGCTGAATTTAACTGGCTGAATTCACCCTTGGAAGACATTATCAACACGGAAGACAATTACACAAAGATCGACGCCATTTCCGTAAAAGCCAAAGAAAACATTGATAAGAATATTTTGTTTGTCTTCACAGAAGGCAACACGCTTCCGAAAATTGAACAAATCAGTTATCACGAGGTAACAGAATACCAAAACGATGCTTCTCGTGTCGTTCCCAAGATTTATGCCTTATTCTACGATGCTGGAAACGGTATTGATGACATGGTAGAACTAACCTTACGAGGTGTGACCAATCCCAACATTGCCGACCGTCAAGGTGCCTTCATGCCTTCAAATGATATTCATAGCATTATCGAGAACTTTGAGCAAGCCGTCAAAAACGAAATGTATGATTTCGCTTTCACTTATCAAGTGCCCGAAGACAAGACTTACAAAGGAAAGGTTCAATATGAGGCGCTTTGGGACGAGGAAAGCTATGGTTTTGGTGCCTTTTCCATCGGTACAGAAGAACAAGTATGGCCTAAACGCGAACAGAAAGCCAACGATTGGATTGTCAAATATTTAATTGCCCTGTTGATTACGCTGCTCACCATCTTATTCTTCATCATTGTGACGAAAGTCATCATTCCTGGAATAAAGTCGTTGACTTTCTCATTGAAACACTATAAGAAATACAAACCTGAAGCAAACGTGCAGAAACGCGTGTGTCACTATTGCCGCCGCGAGATCATGCCAGGCGACCCCGTAGTGACCAAGTGCAAACACATCATGCATTTGGAATGCTGGAAAGAAAACGGCTACAAATGCTCAGAATATGGACAAAACTGTAAGGAAGGCATACAAGAGCACGTCCATTGGAGAGACGTATTCAGCCTTAGTTCGCTTCGCGATTGTTACCAAACCATAGCGGGCATCTTGGCTGGTCTTGTCAGCTGGATTATATATAATCTGCTAGGAGACGGGGCTTTTGGAGGTTTGTCACGAGCCATTGTCAATACATTTTACAACAAAGACGAGCTACTTAATGGCTTGACGACGGAATGTACCGCCAAAGTGTCATCCTTCCTGACCATTGGTTTACTATTGGCTTTCTTCTTGTCGCTCATTTTCCGTTATTTTGATGGTGTACGAAAAAAGGACTGGAAATCATTATTGAAGACATTTGGCTGGTCGTTGGTATCAGGACTCATCGGCATGGCGGCTTTCGCCGTGGGAGCCATTATTCTTTGCCTATTGCTCTCGCCAGAAGACACATATATCCATTGGGCGTACTCCATCCCCGCATACTTGCTGTTCTCAGTCTGCGCCTCACTCAGTCTCACCATCAAGTCGACCATTCCGGCGAAAAGTGCCTTGATTGGAGGTCTTATTTCAGCTGTAATTGGTTTCATCGTCTTGTATTTTTCCAACATTACAAGCGCACGTCGTGGCTGGATGAACATGCTTCTCGACTTTGTCATCTATGGTGGTGGCCTTGGAGCCTCATTGGTTACAGTCCGCATGTTGGCTGAGAAATACTATCTAGTCATTAAGAACGGAGTCAAAGAAGGCCAACGCATCCCCATCCACAAATGGATGAATGCCACAGGTGGTGGCAATAAAGTGACCATTGGTATGACTGAACGCTGCGAAATCCAAATGACATGGGAAAAAAGCAACAAAGTTGCCAAAGAGCATGTGCAACTTTATGTAGACCACACCCGCTCTCAAGCCATGCTTAAGCCTATGGCGACAAAGGTAATATATAACTCTCGGGCGGAACTTCCCTTAAACAAACCTGTTGGACTGTCCAACAATGACACTTTCACTGTGGGTGACACCATTTTCCAATATGTTGAGAACTAATTTGTCGATTCATGGAAAAGGAGAACAAATACGAATGGGGTGAAGGTGTTTTTACTTTGCTTTCTTGGTTTAAGAAAGAAAAGGTGAAAAACGCCAGAATTCTTGTGGCTGGTGCTGGTGCATTGGGTAATGAAGTGGTGAAAGATTTGGCGTTATTCGGAGTCGGACACATCTTTGTGGTGGATTTTGACAAGATTGAACTATCCAACCTTACCCGATCGGTATTGTTCAGAGAAGAAGACGCTTACAGTCATTCATACAAGGCTGACATCGCAGCCAAACGAGCCATGGAAATCAATCCTCAAATCAAGGTTGTGCCTATCGTTGGAAACCTTTTCTCGGAAGTCGGTTTCGGTATCTATCGTTCGGTTGATGTCGTCATAGGATGTCTCGACAGCCGCATTGCACGCTATCTGCTTAACCGCCTATGCATGCGCGCCGGCAAGACTTGGATTGACGGTAGTATTGAGAACCTAACTGGTGTGGTGAAAGTGTTTACGCCTGGTATGAATTGTTACGAATGCGGTTTGTCGCGCGAAGAGTTCAACCACATCATGCTCCGCACGGGATGCGCTGATGTGGTGCGTAACCAAAGTTCGGCGGGCAGGGTGGCCACTACGCCCATCAGCGCATCCATTATCGGTGCCATGCAAGTGCAAGAAGCCATGAAAGTTATTCACTCCGATACGGAAAGCGCTGCACAATTCAAGACACTGGAAGGGAAAATGTTGCGTTACGAAGGTCTGACCAACAGTACCAACATCTATAAGTTTTCCTCATGGAAAAAAACATGCCCCTCTCACGAACGCTGGGAGCCTGTCATAGAAGGGAAAAACCTATCAGCCACTATGACCGTAAAGACCTTTCTTGCCAAACTCAAGATATTGCTTGGAGTCAAAACCTTGGAAATCAACATGTGCAACAACAAATTTGTGGACAAGATTGTTTCCGACAAGCCAGAAAAAGAATTTGTAGTCATGATTCCAGAATCAAAGCTGAACGAACTCATCAACGAAAATGCCGAACTCAAAAAACTTAGTTACATCACTTTGTTCCACAAATCGTTCTACGAGAATATAGACCTCGATTTCCCATACCAGGACCTTACACTTCAACAAATCGGCATTCCTTTGTTTGACGTGGTACAAGTCAGCACCGAGAAAGGAGTGTTTTATGTAGAACTCAGTGGTGATGCCGCAACTTTTAAATGATTAAGCCATGCTTCCAAAGAACATCCCCGACGACATCAACGTAGAAGTCCTTCTTTCATATTTGCAAGAAGGGTCGTATAAGGTGATGTTCAACGGAATGCATAAGCGTAATGCCTACAATGACATTCTGGAGATTACAGAAGAGAACGGCTCCTTGATGCTAACTTTAGGTCGGGGAAGCCTGTACAACAAGTTGCCTGAACTGTTGTTTCATCCCATCGACCGTTTCGACAACCTGCCTGCTCAAAACGAGAAAGAAAGGTTTCGCGAAGAATATGAGGCTCAAACTGCCGAAATTAAGAATGCACGCAAATTCTTTGCCCCAATAGACCTCATGCTACTCAAGCTGCGCATGATGGCTAGAGAAAAGCTGGATATTTACGCCACATCCGACAAGGTCTTGATGGATATTCTCGGTGATGAACTCACCAAAGAGCAAAAACAAAACCGCTTTTGCCGTCAAATACTGCCTTTCCTGCCTTTCTGCAAATACATCAGAGGTAACCGAACCCTTCTTACCATGATGCTTCGCAAAGCCTTAAAAGAAGAGAATCTAGGTATCGACATCAGCGAAAAACCGCATGAGACAATCGACCTTAATCCCAGATACGACACCTGCCTTGGCGAGAAACTTGATTCTCTTTATGTAGACAACACCTTTAACGAGTCCGTTCTGACCTACGATATCCATTATTGGTCGGAAGAAGAGTGCAACGAGCATTTCTTACGATTCATCGATGAAATGGAGACCTTTCGTTTGTTCATCCAAGACTATTTCATGTCTCTGGATGCCATCTTATGTTTCAACATCTGTCACGACAGCGAGTCAACCATCCTGTCAGATGATATATCCTACCAATATTTGAATTATAACACGAATCTATAACTACCATGCAAAAAAGAATCTGTTGGAAAAAAGGAATGCGGCTCAGCGAAGAGATTATGAGAGCCTCTGACGAAGCCACTGCCGCTTGGGTAGGCAATGCCTTCGTACTTGCTGCTGCGGGACAATTTGGCTTGTTTCCCAATTTGCGTCCATTCCACATCGCATTGAATATCAGCAATGGTTTCATCGAAGTGGCATCATTGAGTTGCCTTGCCATCACAAAAGGCGGCAACCTCATTGATATACTATTCGACTCCAAATACTCCAACCCTATCCCTTGTAAGATTGCTATTCCACAAGGCAGCCTCTCAAGCGAGCTTTTCCTCACCGTCAACGTCAACATGGAGCAATGGAAAGAAACCACGGGTGGGTTTGAAGAACCTATTTATGACTTTGGTTTGGTCGATGTTAATAGTCCTGTCTCAGAATACTCCTTGCCTATAGCACACCTTATTGACACTGACTTCGGCGGATGGCATGTTGACGAGAGCGACTTCGTACCACCTTGCTTGTTCGTTTCTTCGCATCAAAACTATGTTCAACTCTTGGAACGGTTCATCCAATGCCTAAAAGAAATCGAAAGTAAAAGCCGAGGTTTGATTCATTCCGAAGCACGGAAAGCCATCAGGGTATTCTGGCCTATCATTCAGCAAATATTAATTGATGCCGATCGGGGACGCGACTTGATGACCCCCATGTCTTTCTTGGCCGCCATCCAGAAAACCGTGTGCGCCTTTACCAGTGCTTGCGACCTTGATGAATACCTCAACCTTGCCGATGCCGAAACGTTTAGAAATTATGCATTGACCAATTACAACTACAAGAACGTTTATAGAATCATTAAAGAGGGATTGGATTATTGTTTTTCCATTAACGAAAAACTCAGTAAGATACAAATCAGTACACCACAAAAGCCAGTCACCAAAATGGCAGCACCTTACATCAATGATGATCAACTCATCCAAAACTGTAAGAGTCGCCGCGTAAGCATTCCTGTTGTCAATCCAACTGCTGGATCCACCGTTTTCTATTCAACTGACGGTAGCGAGCCTTCCATAAAACTTCCAAATAGCGGAGCCATTTCCATCGAAAACGGCTTCAACAAGAAGAAAGCTCCCGAACCCGACAAGACCATATTCTTGAAACTAAAATCTGTAGGCAGCGGAACCAACAGTGATGTGGCCACTTATACCATCACATTACATAAAGACTACAAGGTTTGGGACGGTTATGAAATCTGACCTGACACAATACATCAGCACCCCGATAACTTTCATCGATGCCGACTCGATGCTCGAATTGAAACACGATCTTGAATCGGAAATCGCGCTACTCGACAACCTCATCGAACTAATCGTGTTCACCCCACGAGGCAGTTTCCTTGCCGACCCCGAGTTTGGCTTCGAATATTGGAACCACGAATACTCCAACATTCAATACCAAACCTTCAATAGCGGACAAGGCCTTTCTTTAAAAGGTAACGGTCAGGAAATCACAAAAATCGAGTGCCAAGAAAGCATAAAAAACAGTCTATGGGCTTACGCGCCGCAACTGAAAAGGGTCAACGTGACCGTCGAACTCAATGCCGCCAAACAGGAAAAACAACAAAGTCAGAAAAAACAATCAAAACATCAAATCATCGTCATGGTTGAAGGCGACATCGAAAAAGGCATTGGCATCAGCCATTATAAGAAAGAAGTATCTTTTCTAATTGAGCCCACCGTAAGAAGACGGGGCCTGCAACAATAACGACACCAGTACAACTCTTCCATCAGCTTTAACGGTACAAACAATGGACATCGAATTAGAAAATAGAGTCAAAGAAGCCATAGAGCATTTAAAATCCATATCGATTGACAACATCGACCTACAGCAAATGGATCCTATTGCCAAAATGATGCTCGTTGCCATGCTGAATGAGGTCCAAAAAACCAACGATCATATCAGTAGCCTGAACGATCGGATTGTAGAGCGCTATTGCACTCACTTCATCCCACGCAATAAAGTGGAAGCGATACCTGCCATTGCTATGATCAACCCCTCGTTCAAGCCTAACAAAGATGTTGAATCCATCAACATTGGTAGTGAAGCTTCTTTTTCCTATAAGATAAGCACGCGGAAACAACCTCTGAATTACATTCCCCTGTTCAGCACGACAGCTCTGCCTCATTCGCAACTCTATGTTTTGACAAACCACTTGATGAAATCAAGCAATGGGGCAACACCTATTGACATGGGGAACCCTAACCGCCTATGGATTGGCATTCCAACCAAAGTGGAAACCAATAGCTTGAAAGGCCTTACTTTGCTAATAAAAGGTAGCCGTGGCGTACAACCTGAACATATCATCGTAGGCACCGAGGGTCGAAAGCTTGACTTTGCCACAATCAATGAGTTGGAAAACATCGAAATGGCAGAGCCATTTGATGCGCAACAATCCTCGGACAGTTTCTTCTCTTTCATTGAAACTTGGAAGGAAAACATGACCGGCGTTGATGACATGTCATGGATTTGCATCACAGATAGCTTTAGCGATAGGGACCAGTTCAAACGGAGAGCTTTTCCTCATTCATTCCTGCAATCTCTTGAAAACGAAATCCTCAAGCAATTTAACCCTAATACCTTATGGATTCAGTTGGTTTTTCCCGAAGGTTTTTCCGTTCCCGATGAGTGCGAAGTGCTGCTCAACGTCATTCCAGTCGTCAATATTGATCTTTGCAGTCTCAGCCTCACCCAAGCCACGCCTATCGCAAAACTGCAAAAGCAAGATGATTCTTTCTTCTTACGCATACTTGAAACGAGCACTGCGGCAAACAAACAAGGCTTTGGCATGCTGCAAGATGAAATCATTGTTCGCGACTTTGATGCCGATTGCTATCATAACGGCGATCTCTACCGTGACGTGCACAATTTATACAACCATTTCATTGACGACTATTACGCCTTCATCGAATACAACGAGATAAAGGATAGTGAAACCCTAAAGCAATTGCGGGAAATCGTCAACAAGATAGGTAACAGCATCCATGATCCCAACAAAAAATTCAAGTTCGACAGTGGCACATACGTGATGAAGAATATGAAGCAGAACACTACTTCATCATCTATCAAAGTCAGCTACATTACCACACAAGGCAAAATAGGAAACACCCCGAAAGTAGGAGAGTTATTGGAGAACAAAAAACTGCCTGTGATTGAACAAAAAGTTCCGGTGGTGATTTCGGCTACTGGAGGTGCCGACAAAGCTTCGGTTGACGAACGTTACGAATTGTTGCGTTACTACTCGCTTACCAACGACAGGCTTTATACCAAAATGGATGTAGATGCTTTCTTGCGCAAAGAAATCCTAGCAGAATTTGGCAAAGATGAATTCAAGCGCATCTTCCTTAAAATAAACATCGAAGGAGCAGGGGGAGAAACCAAGTTACAGCGCGGGCTTTACATTGACATCGAATTCAAGGACAAGAAAAACTATCAAAAAGCCTCGGATTGTTCATTCGACATCTTGATGTCACAAAAAATCAAAAACAAATCGTGCATTGCCATGCCGATTATCGTGAGACTTAAGAATTTGGAGGAATAACGGCCATGAATCCTCTTAGTGAAAAACACCTACAACAGTCCATCCACTTATCCGATGTCCATGTTGACACGGCAACGCTGAAAACGAAAACGCTAAAATCACTCAGGGAACTTGGTCCCCAAGCTGACAACGAGTCCGATATTGATGTCAGAGCTGCCGCTGCCATGTGCCAATATGCTTATTTTATACTAAGTCCTGGCAATAGTCCGAAAGCGGATTTAATAGATGGCTGGAAGCCTTTACTGAATGATTCTGAGGTTGACAAGCTGATAGTTCCAGGGTTTCATATGAAACTACAGAACAAATCAAACGGCTTCAGTTCCATGTTTTTCAAAAAGCAAGCCGATGGCATTCAATATTATGCCTATTGTACGGTAGGTACAGATGAATTAATAGACTGGGTCTCCAACGGTACCCAGTTTGTCTCAGGACTCGCGACTCAATATACCTATTCGGTCCAACTAGCCAAACAAATTGACAGCGCCATTGGCGGCAAAGCCGTACTTTGGTTCATTGGGCACTCTCTTGGCGGAGGCCTTGCTTCTAATAATTCACTAGCCACCGGAAGACATGCCATCACTTTTAATGCTGCAGGCCTAAATCCTCTACGAGTCAATGCCACATTATTGTTGAACAATGGGAAAGACCTTTTCCATCCCATAAAAAGGACAAAACAAATTCACGCTTTCGTGTTAGAGGGCGAGATACTCAACTCTTTCCTCCGTTATTTTGGACAAAGTGCCTATGGAGACAAACATGTCATTGACTTTAAACACGATGAAGTGGATTCCTTTAAAAGGCATGCGCTGACGACCGTTTTGGACAAATGGGGAATGAAACACGATTAAGCACAACACAGGACAAACCATGCAAAGCATCCTTGCCGTAATAGCGATT
Source organism: uncultured Bacteroidia bacterium (assembly GCA_902789915.1). Classification (GTDB taxonomy): domain Bacteria; phylum Bacteroidota; class Bacteroidia; order Bacteroidales; family F082; genus Limimorpha. The sequence goes on from CADAPW010000001.1 coordinate 37,153, forward strand.
ATTGTCTTTTCCTATGGCCTTTTTGCCCAGTCACCCGACGACATCAAGGCTTATATAGCACAATACAAAACCATGGCTTTACAACAAGAAAAGCTATATGGAATTCCAGCACCTATCACGCTGGCGCAAGGCATTCTTGAGTCAGGAGCAGGCCAAAGTAAACTCGCCCAAAACGCCAACAACCATTTCGGCATCAAAGCATTAGGGGCGTGGTCGGGCGATATTTATCTCGCTTGGGACGACGAACCTCAAAAAAGCAAATTCAGGACATACTCCTCTGCCGAGGCTTCCTATACGGACCACTCCCGCCTTATCAAAGACAACCAGCGTTACCAATCTTTATTCAACATCAGTATATACGACTACCGAGGCTGGGCCAACGGTTTGCAAAAAGCAGGCTACGCTACCGCCCAAAACTACGCCAAGGCCCTCATAGGCTACATTGATGCGTATCAACTCTATACCATCAATGGCGGAGTCAAACTGAAACCCGGAAAAACCGTTGCAATAGCAAGAAACACAACCATTGAAGACCTTTCCAAAGATCAGCAACTTGTCATTGATGATTCGGAACTCTCTTTGGAAGAAGAAGAGGTAACAACGGTCATACGAAAAGCCGTTGTAGAGATTAATGATGTGAGATGCACCATCCTGTATCCTGGCGAAACTTTGGCATCCATCGCCATGAAATACGACATCTCGCCTCTCAAACTGTTGGAATTCAACGAAACCACCGATGAATCCGATCTCAAACTAGGCGACATTGTATATCTTGAAAAAAAGCATGGCAAGTATAAAGGTTCTCAAGATTTTTACCGAGTAAAAACCGACGACACCTTATACAGCATAGCTCAGCAGTTCGGCATCAGGACTTCCAACCTAGCCAAAATGAACCATAAAGACCTATTCTCGCCATTAAAAGAGGGAGAGAAACTTAGACTGAAATAACTTTTATGTTAGATATTGAGCAATTCATTCAAACCGACGAACTTTTTGACGGCCATTACAGGCTGCTACGTCCGTTAAGTACCGATGGAGGAACGGCTGATGTGTGGCTTGCCCTTGATGTGAATACCATCGACAACTACCCATCGTATGAAGAAAGCGCCCATGCCATTGATGAATCATCGGGGATGCTTGTGGCCATCAAGATATATCGTCCCAAGAACGCCCTTGATATCGAAGGCGAACAGCGTTTCCGCGAAGAGTTTAAGGTTGCCTTCAACTGTCACCACACCAACCTGCTTCAACCTACAAGTTTCAACATCTACAAGGAAATGCCCTATCTTGTGCTTCCCTATTGTGAAGCAGGTTCATCAGAACAATTCATAGGGAAAAAACTTCCTACCGAAACCGTTTGGAAATTCATCCTTGAAGTAGCTTCGGGCCTTGATCGGCTTCACTCCAATCATCCCCAAATCATCCATCAAGACATCAAACCCGCAAACATCCTTATCGACAGCAACGGCAATTTCACCATCACTGATTTCGGTATCAGCACCAAAAAATCGGACGGACACGATAGTTACTATGATGATGAAAATAGCGGCACCTTTGCCTATATGGCACCAGAACGTTTCGAGAACAATGCCAAGCCTTCTCCTCAAAGCGACATTTGGGCTTTCGGTGCCACACTTTGTGAGATACTTACCGGTTCGCTTCCTTTCGGTGAAGAAGGGGGAAAAGCCCAAGCCGAGGGTCTCGGAGTCGCTCCCCCACTCAAAGGTTTGCCAAGAAGTATACAAAATCTTATATTGGCATGCCTCCAACTTGAACCTAAAAAACGGCCTTCTGCTCATGAGATCGTGGAGGCGGCACAAAAACGGAGATTCGGCATCAGACCCAACAAGAATTTGACTTTGTATCTCACTTGTGGCATACTCATTTTGCTTGTGGCTATCATCTTTATTCTGATACCTAAACAGAAAAACGTCCCCAACGGCGAAAACGTTGTAAATAATTATAATCAAGCCGTCCAACTTTTATTGGACCCTTCTGATGCAAAAAAAGGCTGGAAAATACTCGACTCGTTAGCTTTTAAAGAAAACGACTTTGATGCTATCTTTCTAATGAGTCGATTGTATTTCGCACCATCAGAAGATGAGGACAAGGAAAATGAAAGGATTTTCTATAACCCAGAATGGAAAACCATGCGTGAGTACGCAGGTGTCAATACTGACTATAAAAAAGCCCATGATTTATTATGCAAGGCGTTTTCAATCAATGGAAACAATTGTGCCGTGCTTTATGAATTAGGATGCGACTACATGTCGTTTGAAAGAGGGTGTGACCAAAACTACAATTATGCCAAATGGTGTTTGATCCAAGCCAGAGAAGTAGCCAACATCACCCAAAATGAAAAAGCTAAAGAATATTTAAAAGTAATAGATTGTCTGGATTTTGATGCCGAACCAGAAAAACCCGAAGAATTAATGAATTCAAACGAAATAAAATAAGAAATCCATGTTTAAAAAAGCACTATGTCTATTGATACTTATGACTGGTTTTGTGGCCTCCGTTTGCGCTTCGACCGTTAAATGGTTGATTGCTCCAAAATATGATGCCATCAGCTATTTCAGCGAGACCCTCTTTAAATGTAAAATAGATGGAAAATCACAACTTGTTGATTTAAAGGGGCAAACTTTGTTGCCTCGCGCTGCCGATTCCATCACAGACTTTTCAGAAGGTATCGCCCTAGTTCTTGAGAAAACAAATAAGCATTACAAAGTCGTAGGATTTGTCAAAGAATCTGACCATAGTTATTTATCCATTAACGGGAACTATTATGCAGGAATGTATTCTTTCTTCTCAGAAGGGCTTATAGCCCTTGCCGATGCAAATACCGATTTATTTGGTTATCTCAATGACAAAGGGGAAATGTTGCCACAAGAGGCTCTCCATTTCAATTATCCTAAAGCCCGACCTTTTATCAAAGGATGGGCTTCTGTTGAACAGGCAAATAAGAATCAGACAACGATATATATCAACAAGCAAGGAAAAACCATGAATTTAAATGGTTTTCATCGTGGGAAAGTGGTCTTGGGTTCAAGTTTCAACGCATCTGGAGAAGCATTAATAACCTACTATGGCGATGACAACGCAATCATTGACACCAAAGGAAACATCAATAGAAAATACAAGCGTTTGGAAGGGACAACACCTGTTCGCATTTGTGATTTTGCTTTTGATGAAAACGGAAGAGGTTGTGTTGCAAAACCCATTCCTCCGCTCAATGAAAAAATGTCCATTTTTTCTGAAAACGGCGTTTTCGGATATGTGGAAGAAGAAAAGACTATGGTTCCTGCACAATTTACTTATGCGGGTTCTTTTTTTGCCAATGGGTGTGCCATAGCTGCCATTGACAACAAGTATGGTGTGCTTTCGCTCGTTGAAGGAGATTTCAAAACAGCATTGGACCTTGACAAGAAAGTCAAAAACAACAAAGGCTATGTTTTCACACTTCACATCCCACCGGCGATAGCACAACAAGCAGAGATAAAGTTTGACAACGGTGATGGCATACTACGCCCGATTTCTCTGCAAGACAGCACTTATAAATTCTCAAAAAAAGAGAAGGAATTTACCATCAGGGCACAAATAACCATTGACGACCTACTGCTTTGGGATGAAACCATCATAAGGAAACCAGAAGAATTGCCGTTCATTATAATAGGACCATCTTGTGACGACACCCGCGCCAATAACAATAATCTTGTCAAGGTGAAAACAATCGTAAAGAATAATACCGAAAATGACGTTACTGTGACATGCTCCTTTACCGCCAATTTCGATGAAAGCACGAAAAACAGCTTTGACAAGAATTCTGATCTTAACCCTTCAACTATCATAGCTGCAAAAAAATCAGAAGAGTTTTCTGTTGATATATTTGTGAAAAAATCAGAAAAAGTAACCGTATCTGTTTCCATCAAAATTGACGGAAAACAGTATAAGAGACAAAAGGAATTTGAAATAAGACCTGTCTATTCTTTCCAGTTAAATCACTAATCTTCTAATAATTATGCGTAAAAAATTGTTGCTAACAATTCTGTTGCTGTGCGGATGCAGTATTGCCTTTTCCCAGTACAACTCAGATTCTTGGGTTTGGCCAGACGAAAACCAAAATGATGCTTTGTCGTTTCATTTGGAAGTTGGGCCAAAACTTGGGGCAGGAATGTGTATTGCCACAAAAACCAACCTTTTTGATACCAAATTCAAAAATGGGTTTTCATACCAAGCTGGTCTATCCGTCAAAATGGGTTTAAGACACCAGCTTTCCAAGACACCCAAAGGCATTGAAAGATTAGGTTTAGGCTTTGAAGCCTTGTTGAGTGGAAGAAACATCCGTACAGGGAAAGAAAACCTGTCGATGCTTTGTCTAGACATTCCTATCTTATTGCATTTTTTAATCACCTCCAATTTCTCTTTGGAAGCAGGGGTCACTTTTGTCCAACCGCTCAAAGTCAATCCAACGGTTTTGCAAATGCAAAACATTGTTCTCAATACAGGTGATTTGAAGCCCGCTGATGTAATGCTATCTGTAGGCGCTAATTATCAAATCATCGCTGGTTTGGAGCTTGGTCTTCGGTGCAATATTGGTACCTGTCCGATTGCAGGAAACCTTGGCACTCGTTTAAATACAATCATGCTTTCAGCAGACTACCTGTTCCCACTTCTAAAATAACAAAAAACTTCGTCAAAAATGAAAAACAAGATTTATACCATTTTTCTGCTTGGCCTTTCCGTATTACTGCTTTCAACCTGCAAAAATCCCGAGATTGGGTATGAGACGTTCGCAATTACAGATGAAAACGTTGAACCAGAAGTATATGGCGTAAAGGTAAACGGATCCTTTTCTTTTTCAGGCAATGTGCAAGAAATGAAAATGAAAATAGCTACAGATGAGTCACTGACAGATGCCACTGATTATTCCATAATTATTGACAATCAAACATTTTCGGGCGAAATAGACGGACTGGAACCTAACACAACCTATTACTATTGTTACGATATTGATTTTGGATGGAAAGACGACTATTTGACTGACATTAATAGCTTCACCACCCTCAAAGGGCTTCCAACGGTAAAAACGCTTGAAACAATCGCTTTATATGATGCTTCATTCCGTATAAAGTGCAAAGTGACTTCAGATGGCGGATCCGAGATAATGGAACGAGGCATCTACTGGTGTATCGGGAATACCGATGATAACCATCCCAATCTGGGTGACAACAAGATAATACACGATGAAAACGGAGTGGGTGAATATTTCTGCTTGATGGATAACCTGGAGCCAAACACCACCTATTCTGTCAAAGCATACGCCAAAAATAGAATTGGAATAAGTTTGGCACAAGAAGTGTTGCACTTTAAAACCCACGACAATCCCAGCGATTCTCTCATGATAGTAACTAATTGTAATCCTCCGTCTGGAGGTACGGCAACAGGAGGAGGTACCTTCACTTCCGGCCAGTCCTGCACCGTCACAGCCTCCGCCGCCACAGGCTACACCTTCACCAACTGGACAGAAGACAATGAAGTGGTCTCGCATGATGCCAACTATACTTTCACCGTGGACCGCAACCGCACTTTGATGGCCAACTTCACCCTTAACACCTATTCCATCACTGCCATAGCCGACCCGGTAGCGGGCGGCACGGTGAGCGGCGCTAATACTTACAACTATGGCGCTTCATGCACCTTAACAGCGACAGCTTACACGGGTTATACCTTTGTCAATTGGACGAAGAACGGCACCCAAGTCTCCACCGATGCCAGCTACATTTTCATCGTGACAACAGCGGAAGAGTATGTGGCTCATTTCCATCCAAAAACATACACCATCAGTGTTTCGGCAGACCCAAGCGATGGAGGAACTGTCACTGGAAATGGCAATTATACCTATGGACAAAGTTGTACAATAACTGCCACCGCAAATGATGGATTTGTATTTAGTCATTGGGAAGAAGAAGACCTTACGGTATCCTCAAATGCTTCATATACTTTTATGGTAAATGGAAACAGAAACCTTGAGGCCAAATTTGACCAAACATATCCTGTCGGGGCAATAAATGGACGCTTCACTATAAACCCCAACGGTGAACAAGTGTATTTCTCACGAGGCAACCTTCAATATATTGGCAGTGCAAACACTCCCTATTGGAAATTTGCTGACAAACAATGGAGCTATTTGGGTAATCATGGACAAGGAAGTGAAAATCAACAAGCAGACCGCGATTTATTTGGTTGGGGAACAAGTGGTTGGAATTGCGGAAACAAGTTCTATCAGCCATACGATACTGATATTTCCAGTGGAGAATTCTATGGGCCTGGTAACAACAACGACTTGACTGGCCAATATGCCAATTCTGATTGGGGATACAATGCTATCTCTAATGGAGGGGCAACAAGCGGCCTATGGCGCACTCTGTCCAATTCTGAATGGAACTATGTGTTTTTTGAAAGGAACACCCCTTCAGGAATACTTTTCGCGAAAGCAAACGTTTCGGGTGTTAATGGTATAATTATTATACCAGACACTTGGAATTCTAGCTACAATTTAAGTGCAGTCAATAACCAAGGAGCCACTTTTGTGTCAAATGTTATTTCAGATTCAGATTGGACTAACAAGTTGGAGAAGAATGGAGCTGTATTCCTGCCTGTTGCTGGTTGGCGATTTGGACATTCAGTAACGGAAGAAGGTTCTAAAGGCTATTATTGGACATCTTCACACCATGATACAATAGATAACACATCTTTTTCCCTATCTATTGCTGACGGGGCCTTTAGCACGAATCAAATGGGCAGACATGCTGGTTTGTCTGTGCGCTTAGTCTATCCTATTCCATGATTTAAACATGAAACTTAGGATAGTAGCCAAAACGGATGCGGGCAAGGAACGCGACCAAAACGAAGATGCTTTTATCTTCTGTCCCGATCTTTCTATCTCGGATTGGACACTAAACAAAGCATCCGCGACTCTTGGTCCTTTTGGTTGCCTCTTGTGTGTAGCTGACGGCATAGGAGGTGCCAATAACGGAGAAATCGCATCCAGACTTGCTATAGATTCTATCAAACGATCATTTTCTGATAGTGTTGAAGTGTCTAAAGCCGCTTCTTCTGATTCAAACATCAAAGATTTCCTTACTTATGCCGTCAAAGAAGCTGATTTGACTATAAAAAACTATGCCATTGACCACCCAGATAGCATTGGGCTTGGAACCACTATCGTCGTTTGCTGGATACTTAACAACACTGCATACATTGCCTGGTGTGGCGACAGTAGATGTTACCTATACAATCCTAAAACAGGGCTTTTGCCTCTTACCAAAGACCACTCTTATGTCCAAGAGCTTATTGACAAAGGAGAATTGACCGAGGACGAAGCTTTTCACCACCCCGATAACAATATCATCACGAAAGCACTTGGTGATATGGATTTACAAACACTTCCTGACATTGTCACCCATGTTGTTGAACCTGAAGATACTATATTGCTTTGCAGTGATGGTTTGTGTGGCTATTGTAGCAATCAATCCATTGAAGAAGTCGTTCGCAACAATTACTCAGATATGAATCATTGTTGCAAGAAGTTGCTTCAACTTGCCTTAGATACAGGAGGATATGACAATATTTGCATAGTATTAGCTTCCTTATCAAAAAAAAAACCTGCTCTGATCAACTTTTTCAAGAATTGGATTTCACCCTCAAAATAGCTAGATAAATGCAATTAACCTTAGCAAATCCTCTTGTCAATCGACGGGAGGATTTTTTGTTTTTGACATGGTTTTGTTTATTTTTGTAGCCATGATGATTTCAGTGTTTTGAAGCATGGCTTTTTTTTCTATTTTTGCCATCATAAAAACTATATCATCATGAAAAAACTCCTCCTCTCTGCGCTCCTCATGCTTTCCATGAGCGCTTTCGCCCAAAAGCAATACATCCTGCAATCGCCCGACAAGGACATCACCGTCACCATTGAGGCGGGCGAGCAACTGACATACGCCGTCACGCATGGAAACACTTGTGTGTTAACACCTTCGTCCATCGGCATGAAACTCGCCGACGGCACTATGCTCGGCACGAAACCCGTATAAAAAGGCGCAAATCCCTGAAGTTTACAATGAGTTGGCTCTAACTTTCAAAGGCAACTACAAGGTCTTTTTCCGCGCCTACGATGCTGGCGTGGCCTATCGTTTCGAGACCGACTTCCGTAAGCCTATCGTCATCGAAGACGAAACGGCTGACTTCAACTTCGATGCGGATTATCATGCTCTCGTCCCGTTTGTCTTGAGACGTGCCGGACAAAAGGGTGCCCTCATCAGCCAGCAGTTCTACAGCTCGTTTGAGAACACTTACACCGACACTATCTTGAGCCACATGGACCCTCAAAAGCTTGAGCCACATGGACCCTCAAAAGCTCGCCTTCCTGCCCTTGTTAGTCGAACTCAATGACGGCAAGAAAGTCGTCATCACCGAAGCCGACTTGGAGGATTTCCCTGGCTTGTATCTCCGCAATGCCAACGGCAAATACGGTCTCTCCGCCGTCCATGCCGGTTATCCCAAAGTCCGTGAACAAGGCGGTCACAACAACCTACAATGGATGGTGAAAGAACGCGAGGACTATGTGGCCAAGACCGATGGAAAACGTGCATTCCCATGGCGTATCGTCACCATCTCGGAGAACGACAAGGAATTAGCCAACAACGACTTAGTCTATCTTTTGGCCTCACCCAACCGCATCGGCGACGTCTCTTGGATTAAGCCTGGCAAGGTGGCCTGGGACTGGTGGAACTGGTGGAACCTTTACGGCGTTGACTTCGCAGCAGGCATCAACAACGAGACCTACAAATACTTCATTGATTTTGCCAGCCAATACGGCATCGAATATGTCATCCTCGACGAAGGTTGGGCCGTCAACAAGCAAGCCGACCTCTTCCAGGTGATTCCCGAAATCAACTTACCGGAACTTGTCAAATACGGTGCCGAACGCAATGTAGGCCTCGTGCTTTGGGCCGGTTACGCCGCCATGGACAAAGACATGGAACACGTATGCCAGCACTATTCCGAAATGGGCATAAAAGGCTTCAATAAAAGGCTTCAAGGTCGACTTTATGGACGGTGACGATCAGATGATAGTCGACTTTTACTACCGCATGGCCGCAACTGCCGCCAAATACCATCTTTTCATCGATTTCCACGGTGCCTACAAACCCACGGGACTGAACCGCACCTATCCCAATGTGCTCAACCACGAGGGCGTGTACGGCATGGAACAGGAACGTTGGGACTCCAAGAGCGATTTTGTCACCAACGAAGTCACCATACCTTTCATCCGCATGTTGGCCGGACCTATGGACTACACCCAAGGAGCCATGAGAAATGCGGGAAAATACAGCTTCACCGCCATCTACACCGAGCCGATGAGCCAAGGCACACGCTGCCGACAACTGGCTGAATATGTGATATATGAGTCGCCATTCAACATGCTGTGCGACAGCCCGAGCAACTACATAAGAGAAGACGAATGCACGCGATTCATCGCCAGCGTGCCGACCACGTGGGACGAAACCATCGTCTTGGATGGAAAAGTGGGCGAATATCTCGTGATAGCCCGCCGCAAGGACTTCCGCTGGTATGTAGGTGCCATCACCAACTGGGAGGAGCGCGACCTCGTGCTCGACCTGTCGGTGTTGCCCAACTTCGGTGCCAAGTCGGGACGTATCTTCCGTGACGGCATCAACGCCAACCGTGCCGCCCGCGACTATGTAGCGGAGCAAATTCAGGTGATGGGCAACAAGGTGAAAGTGCATCTCGCTGAAGGCGGCGGTGCCGTGATGGTGTTCTAATTCAGCGTAATAAACAAAACAAGACACGAGACTATGACTTGTGACAATGACTATGACAACTTTTACAGAAGAAATGACATCACAACTTACAAAAAAGCTGTCATGGTCATAGTCATTGGTCATAGTCAAAAAAAGTCTCGCGTCAAAACAATAACACCATGAGCCAACAACGATTCCTTGCCTTCGACTGCGGCGCCACCAGCGGACGGGCCATCCTAGGCACCTTCACTGGCGACAGCTTCCGCATGGAGGAGGTCTATCGTTTCCCCAACCAGACCCTCGAAATCGGAGGCAAGTACTACTGGAATGTATATAGCATCTACGAGCATTTCCTGAAATGCCTCAAGGAATTGGGCCTACGCCATATCACCCTCGACTCCATCGGCATCGACACCTGGGGCGTCGACTTTGGCTGCATCGGACACGATGGCACTTTGCTGGGGCTTCCTCGCGCCTACCGCGACCCTTACACCGACGGCATTCCCGAAAGGTTCTTTAAAATCGTTCCTCGTGAACAGCTTTACGCTTTGACGGGCATCCAAATCATGAACTTCAACACGGTTTTCCAGATGTTTGCCCAAGCCGAGGAAGGCAGTGTGGCCTACCGTCATGCCAAGCGCATCCTCTTCATGCCCGACCTCCTCGCCTATCTGTTGACACGCGGTAAAGTCTGTGAATATACCATCGCTTCCACTTCGGGACTGATGAACCCAAAAACACAACAGTTTGAGCCTTCACTGATGACAACTGTAGGCCTCACTGATGACCAGATACCCGACAGGGTTCAACCTGGCGAAGTCGTTGGCAAATTGAGGTTCAATATCGCCAAGGAGACAGGCTTAGGCGAGGTGCCTGTGGTGGCTGTGGCAGGTCATGACACCGCTTCAGCCATCGTTGCTGTTCCTGCCGAAAACGAGCATTTTGCCTACCTCAGCAGCGGCACTTGGAGCCTCATGGGTATTGAGGTACCTAAGCCCATCATCACCGAGCAGTCGGCACGGCTCAACTTCACCAACGAAGGTGGCATCGAAGGCACCACGCGCTTCTTGAAGAACATCACGGGGATGTGGCTTGTGGAGCAATGCCGCAAGAAATGGATAGCGCAAGGGCACGACTATAGTTATGACGAAATGACCAAGATGGCGCAATCGACCAAAGACTACGCAGGCCGCATCAACCCCGACGACCCGCGTTTTGCCAATCCTGCCGACATGGAAGCTGAAATAAAAGCTGCTTTAGCCGACAAAGGTTTTGCCGCTCCTGCCAACGATGCTGAGATGTTAAGCTGCATCTACCACAGTCTCGCCGAGCGTTACAAAGAGGTGTTGGATATGCTACAGGAAGTCGCGCCGTTCAAAATCGAGAAGCTGCACGTCATCGGAGGCGGCTCGGCCAACGAACTGCTGAACCAATGGACCGCCGATGCCATCGGCATACCCGTAGTGGTAGGACCTACCGAAGCCACCGCCCTCGGCAACCTCATGGTCCAAGCCAAGGCCGCTGGTCTTGTCAAAGACCGTTGGGCCATGCGTAAGATGATAGCACAAAACTTTGAAACAAAGACATACAACCCAGCCCCGTAGGGGCGCAGGACATTAAGCAGGGGTGAGCACAGCATAACCCCTGTTCTTCAACCCAGCCCCGTAGGGGCGACACATCAGTAAGCAGGCGACGTAAGTCCCTGCTCTTAACCGCAACGCCTATGAACACACAAAACATCCTCAACGCCTACACCCTCGCCAAGGAACGCTACGCCGCCCTCGGCATCGACACCGACAAAGCCATCGCCACCCTCGAAAAAACCCCCATCTCGCTGCACTGCTGGCAGACCGACGACGTGATGGGCTTCGAGAGCAACGCCGGCCTCTCAGGCGGCATCCAGACCACAGGTAACTACCCTGGTCGCGCCCGCACCATCGACGAGGTGCGCGCCGACCTCGAGTTCGTCAACTCGCTGCTCGCCGGTACACAACGCGTCAACCTGCACGAAATCTACGGCGACTTCGGCGGCAAGTTCGTCGACCGCGACCAAGTGAGCGTGGAGCACTTCCAGAGCTGGATTGACTGGGGTAAATCTGTCAACATGAAGCTTGACTTCAACTCTACCTCCTTCGGCCATCCAAAGAGTGGCGACCTCAGCCTCGCCAACCCTGACCCCGCCATCCGCGCCTTCTGGATCGAGCATACCAAACGCTGCCGCCGTATCGCCGACGCCATGGGTAAGGCACAAGGTGACCCCTGCATCATGAACATCTGGGTACACGACGGCCTGAAAGACCTCACCGTGGAACGCAAACGCTACCGTGAGCTGCTGGCCGAATCCTTAGATGAAATCTTGGCCGAAGACCTGCCCGACATGAAATCTTGCGTCGAGGCCAAACTCTTCGGCATCGGCTTGGAGAGTTTCACCGTCGGCTCGCACGACTTCTACGCAGGCTATTGTGCTACGCGTAAGGTCATCTATACTCTCGACACGGGCCATTACGAACCCACCGAGAACGTGTCAGATATAGTTTCGTCACTGTTACTCTATGTGCCCGAGCTGATGTTGCACGTCAGCCGTCCCATCCGCTGGGACTCCGACCATGTGACCCTCATGAACGACCAAACCCTCGACCTCTTCAAGGAAATCGTCCGCGCCGAAGCCCTCCACCGCGCCCACATCGGCCTCGACTACTTCGATGCGTCCATTAATAGGATAGGTGCCTACCTTATTGGCACCCGCGCCACGCAGAAATGCCTGCTGCAAGCCCTGCTAGAGCCGCTTGATTTGCTGCGCCAATATGAGGACAAAGGAAAAGGCTTTGAGAAATTAGCCTTGATGGAAGAGATGAAATCCCTGCCCTTTGGTGCCGTCTACGACTACTTCAATTTGAAGAATGATGTGCCTGTGGGTGAGGAGTTTATCGGAAGGATACAGCAATATGAAAAAGAAGTAACGTCCAAAAGATAAAACCATGAATAAAGGAAGCCTAAAAAGCACCATCGCCGTCTCACTGACCAACTACTTAGATGCCGGTGCCATCGTTGCCGGAGCCAGTGGCCTGACGTTGTGGCAGAAATACCTGGGCCTCACCGAGGTGCATCTCGGCTGGCTCAACTTCATCAGCGCCAACTGCTTGGGTGCCGCCCTCGGTGCCATCATTGGCGGTTTCTTGGCCGACAAATACGGACGCAAGTTCATCTACACCTACAACCTGCTCGTCTACATGGTGGGCGTGCTGCTCATCATGCTCTCCGTCAGCTTCCCGATGCTGTTGGCGGGATTCTTACTGTATCTCCCAAATGTCGTGGGGCTTCGGCCCGATGATCATCCTGCTGTTGGGCATGTTCTTCGCTCCCGACGGTTATCTGTTCGGCTGGGTCGAAAGCATAGCGCACACCTTCGGCGGCGACGGCTTGTCCACAGAGGCCGTCAACGTGTTCAGCTCGCGCATCGTCTTCTTCTCATTGCTGATTGTGGCCTTTATCGCTTGGAACTTGCAGCGCAAACTGGAGGAAAGCACCGAGTGGAAAGCCAGCCAAGAGGTAGCAAAGGCGAAAGGAGAAGATACTGGTCTTTGGCACGCTTTCAAGGTGTTGTTCTCCAACAAAACCGCTATCAAGACCGCCTGTTTCTTGGCTGTCATTTACCTCACCTGGAACCTCGTAGCCTCGGTGTTGGGCTTCTTCCAACCTCATATCTATGAAACGGCAGGTGGCATCAGCAACGAACAAGCCAACTGGATGAACTGCATCCAATGGGCCATCATCGTGTTCGTCACCTTCCTGCTCTCCAAGATCATCGACAGGACAAGCCATAAACTAATCTATATCTTAGGTCTGCTCTTTGCCATCAGTGCCTGGGTAATTATTGTGGCCGTCGGCGTGAATGGCACCGCAGGGCTGTGGCTGTTCACCATCCTCTGGGGCATCGAAGGCGGTATGTCGGTGCAAATCTTCTACGCCTTATGGGGCTCGGAGCTGTTTCCCGCCAAGTTCCGCGCTGGCGCACAAGGACTGATGTTCTTTGTCGTGAGGGGGCTGTCGGCTGTATGGGGGCTGGTGTTCGCTTTCATCTATGGTGAAAACGGCGAAGGCTTCACCGTGGCCGCCTATTGCATGATTGGCTTGCTGCTCATCTCGTTAATCGTGGGCGTCATCGGCTGCCCTAATACCCGCGGCAAGTCGCTCGCACATATTACCAAGGAACGGTATGGAGAGGAGTATTAAAGGACGCAAGACACGAGACTGCGAGACGCGAGACATTGGACTTGTCCCGTGTCACGAAGTCCCGCGTCCCGTGTCAAAAAAAGAATGAACAATGAATAGCATACTAAACAACAATCCCGAACTAAAACACCAAATCGACCAAGTGGCCGAAGTGGCAGGCTATCTCTGGCAAAAAGGCTGGGCAGAGCGCAACGGCGGCAATATCGTCATCAATGTCACCGATCAACTCAACCCTCAACTTGTACGGCTGCCACAGTGTGACAGCCCTACACCCCCAATCGCCATTGGCACGATATTGCCGCATTTGAAAGGCTGCTATTTCTTCTGCAAAGGCACCAACCGCCGCATGCGCGACCTCGCCCGCTGGCCCATGGACAACGGCTCCGTCATCCGCATCCTCGACGACTGCGCCCATTACGAAATCTGCGCCCATTACGAAATCATCGCCGACAAACCCGTGATGCCCACCTCGGAGTTACCCTCGCACCTCAGCGTTCACAACTACCTGATTGGCAAAGGCTCGCCTTACAAAGCCTCACTCCACACCCATCCCATCGAGTTAGTGGCTATGACACATCACCGTCCATTCTTGGAGAAAGACGTGCTGACCCAAATCCTCTGGTCGATGATACCTGAGACACGGGCGTTCTGTCCAAAGGGATTGGGTATCGTGCCTTACTTGTTGCCTTCAAGTGTAGCCCTCGGCGAAGCCACCCTAAACACCCTCAACGAAGGCTACGACGTGGTGATGTGGGAGAAACATGGCGTGTTTGCCGTTGACACCGACATCATGGCGGCTTTCGACCAAGTGGATGTGCTGAACAAAGCTGCACAAATCTACATGAGTGCCCGCAGCATGGGCTTCGAGCCGGAAGGCATGAGTGAAGCTCAGATGCAAGAACTGGCAGAAGTGTTTGGATTGTAATGATTGTAATAACAAACAAGTAAAACGAATAATTTATCAAAATATCAACAATGAAACATATTACTATCTTATTTCTGGCTATTATTGCCTTTGCTTCTTGTACAGACTCCCTCACCATCTCCCTC
Organism: uncultured Bacteroidia bacterium; assembly: GCA_902789915.1. GTDB lineage: Bacteria > Bacteroidota > Bacteroidia > Bacteroidales > F082 > Limimorpha. The sequence goes on from CADAPW010000001.1 coordinate 52,260, forward strand.
ACCAACTCCAATGTGGAGCAACAATTCCACGAGCAGCCGTTGGCCACAAACCAACCGCGCTTCAGTTGGAACTTTGAAACCACGGAAAATGAGGTAATCCAGCAAAACTACCGCATCATCGTGGCCACTACTGCCGAAAACGCCCAAAACGGCGTTGGCGACCTATGGGATTCGGGCGTGGTGCCTTCAAGCCAAATGCTTTACATCCCCTACGCAGGCAAGGAACTCCAAAGCCGCGACAAAGCCTATTGGAAAGTCATCACGACCGTAGCCGCCAAGGGCAAAAAAGCCAAAGTGGAAAGCGAAGTCAAGTCGTTTGAAATCAGCCTATTGAACCAAGACGACTGGCAAGCTAAATGGATTGGCCATGAGTTTGAGGACGATGTGCTGGTGGGCAAAACGCGCTTGGCTGCCCGTTATCTCCGCAAGGATTTTGCCCTTAAAAACGACATTAAAGAAGCACGGCTTTATGTCAGCGGAATGGGTGTCTACAGCACATACCTCAACGGCAGCGAAGTCGCACCCGATGAACTACTGAAACCTACCCTTTCATGGTACTCGAAGCGCGTGTATTTCAACACCTACGATGTCACAGAGATGCTCAACAGCGGCGACAACGCCATCGGCGTCATCCTCGAAGGCGGTCGCTATACAAGCATCCGCTACAACGAAGCCAACCCTAACTGGGACGGCACAAACCACGTGTTTGGCTTCGGTACGCCGCGACTGCTGCTGCAACTCGAAGTGACCTACAAAGACGGCCAGAAAGAGACCATCGTCAGCGATGAAACATGGAAAATCACCAACCAAGGTCCCATCCGCACCGCTAATGAATGGGACGGTGAAACCTATGACGAAAACTTCGACCTCGGCGATTGGAAAAAAGCTGGCTACGACGCCTCCTCTTGGCTTCAAGCCGAACTCGTGGAAGCCCCCGAAGGTCAACTCTCCGCCCAGCCTAACCCCAACATCACCGTGATGGAGAAGCTGAAACCCGTCAGCCTGTTCCAGAAAGGCGACAAATGGTACCTCGACATGGGCCAAAACATGGTCGGCTTTATCGACATGAAAGCGCGCGGACAGGAACCCGGCGACGTCATTACCCTGCGCTTCGCCGAACTCCTTACTCCCGACAGCCTTCTCTATACCGCCAACCTTCGCAGTGCGGAATGTACGGATCGATACATCGTCACTAACAACTCTCAACTTTCAACTGACTCTAAACTCTCAACTCTAAACTCTGAACTCCACTGGCATCCGTTGTTCGTCTACCACGGCTTCCGCTACGTTGAAATCTCCGGCCTGCGCGAGACGCCCGATTTGGACGATTTCGAGGGCTGTGTCATCTACGACGAGATGCCCGTCACAGGCTCGTTTGAGACCTCCAACGAAATCATCAACGCGGTGTACCACAATGCCTACTGGGGCATCCGTGGCAACTACCGTTCCATGCCTACCGACTGCCCGCAACGCGACGAGCGTTTGGGCTGGACGGGGGACCGCACCACGGGCAACTTCGGCGAGTCGTACATCTTCAACAACCACCAACTCTATGCCAAGTGGCTCTCCGATGGCGACGACAGCCAATGGGACAACGGCTCGCTACCCAACATCGTCCCACCCTACTGGCGCGGCTATACCGACAATATGACCTGGCCCGGTGCCATGGTCACCGTGACAGATATGCTTTATACACGCTTCGGTGACACTGAACCCATCCGTCAACATTATGCGGCTTGGAAGAAGTGGATGCTCCACATGAAAAACGACTATATGCGGGCTGGCCTCATGCCTCGCGACACCTACGGCGACTGGTGCATGCCGCCCGAGAGCCTCGAACTCATCCACTCCAGTGACCCCAACCGCATCACCGAGTCGACAGTCATCTCCACGCCGTTCTACTGCTACCTCTGCGGCAAGATGGCCAAGTTTGCCGAGATTTTGGGCTTCACTGAGGATGTAGACTTCTTCAATCAAGAA
>CADAPW010000002.1 GCA_902789915.1 uncultured Bacteroidia bacterium
CGACTGGATGGACCGCTACGCCATGCTGATAGAAATGGGCAAGGAATGCCCCATCATCGACGACAAGTACCGCGACGAGGCACACCTCATCAACGGCTGTCAGTCGCGCGTGTGGCTCAACGCCGAATTGAAGGACGGCAAGGTGTACTATAGCGCCGACAGCGACGCCGTCATCACCAAGGGCATCGTTAACCTATTAATAAAGGTGTTCTCGGGCCAGACGCCTGAAGATATCCTCGCCGCCGACCTCTCGTTTTTGGACGAAATCGGGCTGAAGGAACATTTGTCTCCCACGCGTTCCAACGGCCTGCTGGCCATGTTGAAACAGATGCTGCTCTATGCAGAGGCTTTTAAACTAAAGGAAGTACAATCATGACAATGGAAGAGACCAACACCCTAAAAGAGACCGTTATTTCGGTCCTAAAGACAATATACGACCCCGAAATCCCGATTGACATCTGGACACTGCATCTGGTGTATGGCGTCGATGTCGACGAAGAAGGAAATGTAAAGATTGTGATGACGGTGACGGCCCCCAACTGTCCTGTGGCCGAGACTTTGCCTGCCGAGGTGCGCAACCGCGTTCAGGCCATCATGGGCGTGAAAAACGTCGACGTGGAACTCACCTTCGACCCCGTCTGGAGCATCGACATGCTCTCCGACGAAACCAAAGCCGACTTGGGCTTGGATGGGGAGTACGGTAACTTTTCCACTTCGGATTTCCTGTATTAAAAAATCCTGTCTCTCATGTCATTCCAGCCGAGGTTTGTGCGCTGCGGGAATCTATGAGGGACAGGATTTTTTGTAGACGACTCTTGAAGCCATAGATCCCCTGCCGCCACACGGCCTACCGCAGGGATGACATGGCTTCAAGTGCCTTCTAAAATCTGCTAAAGATTATTGTAGTTTTCCAGCAAATCCTTCGCCATTCCAAGGAACATAAACGCCACGGCGTTGAAATCCATGTTGAGGTCCTTGCTGAGGCCAACGCGGTCCTTGAAGATAGCTACGTTGAACCATTGCAGGCATTGGAACGCACGGTGGAAATAAAGGCGTTGCAACTCTTCCTTGTTGGGCTTGCGACCCACATAAGCTTCCAGTAACGACAAGGCCTTGTCGAAGCCTACATTGCCGTAGCAAGCGATGTCGTAGAACGGGTCGTTCATGCCGGCAAACTCCCAGTCGAGCACATAGAGTTTGTCGCCGCTGATGACGAGGTTGGTGGGCTGGTAGTCGCAGTGGCAGGGCACCTTGGGCACGTTGACTTGCGTGGCGCGGATGGCATCGAGTTTCTTGCGGAGGTCGAGGTATTCCTGTGGGAACACATAACCCGTCTCAAGGCAGTAGTTTTGGTCGGCATCGAGGCGGCCAAAGGCGTTGTAATCCTTAAATTTCATGTCGGAGTTGTGGATTTTCTTCAGCGCTTTCACCGACATCTCGTTGTAGGATACTACATCCGTGGTGCTCATGATGGTGCCTTCCACGTATTCGGCCAGTTTCTCGCCCGAGCGGATTTCGACGTATTCCGTGATGTTGTTCAATCCCAGACGGTTGACTTCTTGGATGTTGGCCCATTCCTCTTCGCGGTCGACGAACTTCTCAGCGAATTTGCCAGGCACGCGGTAGGTGTACTTTTTACCTTGGCTTTCAACGACAAAGGTGTAGTTACTCATGCCGCCTTCGAGACGCATCACGATTTTGGCGTCGTGGGCATGAAGTAGTGCGTTCACTCTAAAAACGATATAGTCTTCAATAATCATAGTAGTATGTTTTAAATAACGTATTTTCTAATTGGTGGGCAAAAATACATTTATTTCCCGTAGTTTGTTCAAATTGGGAAAAATATTGTACTTTTGCAGTCGCTTAGGCCGTTAAGCTTGTCAAAGCAAGGGGATTTAGCTCATCTGGTAGAGCGTCAGGTTCGCAATCTGAAGGTGGCCGGTTCGAGTCCGGTAATCTCCACGAAATATTAGGATAACCCGCTGAAATTCAGCGGGTTTTTGTTTTTCAAAAATTTTTACCCCCTATTTTACCCCCTGAAAACGCCTAACTACTTGATTATGTGTGGAGACGGTTTGCTCCACAAACGTTGTTTTGAGGAGTTCTAAATTTAAAAAAAACAATTCGACGTGATAATTTGTCCGAATTATCCTTTTTTGAAGGCAGAACTCACTCATGGATGTTTTTTCTTTCTGTTTTCTTTCTCGTCGATTATGTGTTGATAAATGTCGTCAAAACCAGTAAAACCACATTGTTTAAGCATGTCGCATATTGCTGAAAGACTTTTTTTCCCAACAAGTTTACATTTAGATGAAAAACTTATTGAATTTTCGTTTTTGAAGAATGAAGCAATATCCGTATATGGAACATGCCCCATCGTTCCTTCTTGATATAGTAATCTGATGATTACTGGCAAGATTTGTTTTTTACTCCATTCCCATTCCATCTTGTTTTCCAGACCAAACTCTCGATCAATTTGAGATCCTTGTAGACATATACCTGAAAAGCGATAAACAAAAAGTTGTTTGCATTCTTCTTTTGGTGAACAGCCTTGCTCTTTTAGAGCATCATACAATTTTGAAAGGGCGTTATATTCGTCAGAAAGATCTCCATTATTATTGCTAATTCGTTTCTCGCTTAGCCTATAATACCTTTTTTTGTTATAGGATGGGTCATCTCTTTCCAAAAGCATGAGGATTGAGTTAATGTTTATCCTTGGCTCTATCTGATGGGATGAACAATAGCTTTTGTATTCCTCACAAAAAACTTTGCCATATTGATGTTCTCTCAAGAACTCTTCGAAATTTAGTTTTTTCACCATAGTATCACAGTAGAAATCAATTAATTCTGTGAACAGATAATCCCCACCATCAGAATAAGATTTCTGATAATAGTACAAGAGAAATACACTAAGTATAGTTCTGTCAGTAGGGTCTTTTTCAAATAACTTTTGAGAAAGCACCTTTATTTGGTTTCTAATGCCGTTTTTTCCTACCGCTTTCAGCCATCTATTATATAAGCTTTTGTTTTTTTCGACCGTTAACTTTACGGAGAGGATTATTATTTCATTTAAGCTGTCAGGAAGTTGCTCTTTTTCTTCATGAATGATGATATAGTATATAGATGTAAGAAAACACGCAACCCAACATTGAAACTTGGATTCATCCATGATAGAATTGAGGAAAATATCGTCTTCTCTTTCTATTTCTTTTTCATCAATAAAGGTTTTTTCCATTATTGATAAAAGGCGGCTCAATTCCTCATCGTTTAAATGCGTTTTTGATTTACAGAAAGCAATTTCTTCGGCACTTTCCAAGTATTTTCTCCAATTGCTTTTAAAATCATATTGACTATCGTTTTCTGTCAATTCATATAAAAACTTATTGAATGTTAGGTTTTTACATTCTTTATAAACACGCGAGTATATAGAATCTCTTGATTCAATTTTTTTCATATATGAATCAACATCAATAAGCAGCAGGCATATTTTCCCCCCTATATCTAAAGAAGGTATATCCTTACCACTTTGGACTATCTCTAGAATAGCCATCATCCCTCCTGCTGATATTTCCTTGTACAAATCAGACCGTTCTTCTTCTGTAAAGATGTATGGTAAAATGTTGTTTTCTTTGGCAAAGAGGCCATTGTCCATAAAGGAATCCATATTCTTGGGTGTTTATTATACGACACAAAGGTAGATACTATTTTTGATTGTTTTGAACATAACCAATCAAAAAACATTTAGCGAAACATTTATCCATCTTCAAAAAACATTTATAATGTTTATATCTTGTTGTAAATCAATAAATTACATTGTTATCGAAGAAAAAGATTTTAATTTTGCAGCCCGTTAGCCAACGATGATTGGTCGCATAGATCCGTCTGGATGTGGTTGTGATAAGATGGAAAACGAATTACTCAATAAGCCGCTGTTTCAATGCACCTTGGGCGACTTCAAGACTATTCTGGCCCAAGTCCTTCGCGATAACGAGCTTGAAGCTTTGGCTGCTGCTCCGCCCAAGAAATACGTCTATGGTCTCGCCGGATTGATGAAACTGTTCGGTTGTTCGATTAGTACCGCAGAACGAATTAAGCAGTCGGGGGTCATCGATAAAGCTATCTCTCAGACGGGCGACATTATTGTGGTCGACGCGGAACTTGCGCTGGAACTGCTCAGGCTGAGTGGCAAACATAAGAACATACTTTCACGTAGTAATCATAATTCAAATCCTAAATAATCAGTACAATGAAAGAATCAAAAACTGTAATTGCATTCGGTCTCACTCATGATGAGGCCCTAGTAGCCCAACACGCTATTATTAATAAGGTGGGTTGTGCATCACAGAACATCACCATCATCACCGACCCTGCCACCATCTTGTTGCTACGGTCCTGTGAAGTCGACCTAGTCGGTGTAAAAGCGCACGCCACGGATCAGCAGCAGTGGGCGAAGCTCATGCCCGTCTGCCGTTTCATGAAGGAGAACAACATCAAGTTTCAAATTATCAAATAATTCACACTATGAAAAAGACAAGTAAAAAACCGATGCCCAAGAGCATCAGCAGCAAGAAGAACACTAACAACAAGTCTGACATCAAGTTCCTGAAGGAATTGAATGGTCAGGTGATTGTTTCGGTAGAACAGTACAAAGCTCACCCGGAACTATTCCTCGGAACACCTGGCAATAACCTCAGACTTAAAGACGGTCGTGAAGTACTATTGTCTTGCGTTATTGGGGATATGGCCTTTGAACTCGCAAGAGAGGCAGAGCTTCTCCTTTGCAGCATGTTTTTTCTCAGCGAAATTGCATCTTCAGTCGACATACCTGTTGTCAAGGCTCAAGCCAGATGTGGCATAGCAAGAGCATACAGCCTCTATACTGCCATAAAGGATTTTCTATGTCCCGGCCACAGAAAGAGTACCCTTGAAAACATGCGTGAAGCCGATTTAAATCTATACCAAATTGTCAAGGATGAGCATTTGGTTAAACAATTAGTTTGCAATAATCAGTATTATTTCGAAAATCCTGCCAACTCCAAGTTCCGATTTGGAAACGAAAGCATCGACGTTGAGTATCTAGCACACCTGATTGAAAAGGGTTTCAGGTCTCTTCTCAGAGGGAAGGATGACGGATTTGCTTCTTCATGGGACTCCATAGATTTTACATGCACAGTAGTCGAGGGATGTATCATGGTCACACAACTCCGCCGCATGGAAAGGAAGGCTGCAATTAACTACGCTGTAAAAGAACTTGGACCCGGCAGCAAGAGTTGCGTTGAGGTTGTGTCCCGAATGATAACCATCGATAAGGAGGCCGTCTGAACCATGAACACTCTCATCCGCTCCCCATAGAACTCTTTTGCAGTTGATTTCAAAGAACGCTGATTATTTCACATTATCAACAATCAAATTCAAACAATACAAATGGAAGAACTACATAACAAGCCGCTCATAACCTGTACTCTCGGCGATTTTAAGGCGATCTTGGCTGAAGCTTTACGCGAGAAGGAGTTGGAGGATTTGATCGCAGCGCCGCCGAAGAAATACGTCTATGGCCTTGCAGGTCTGATGAAACTCTTCGGGTGCAGTATCTCAACTGCTGAGCGGATTAAGCAGAGTGGGGTGATTTCTCCTGCAATTTCTCAGACGGGTGACATCATAGTTACAGACGCCGAGCTGGCCTTGGATTTACAAAGAGTTAGCGGTAAGCATAAGAACATTCTATCTCGAATGCCTAACAATTAAACAAGAATACAATGAGATTAACACAATCAACAACTACCGGGAGCGTCCACTTTGACGCTCCCACTGTCACCCCAGCAACACCTTTTATCAAGTGTGTCGGCGGGAAGACACAGCTCTTGCCCGAACTGAGGAAGAGGATGCCGGAACGAATTGGAACCTATGTAGAACCTTTTATCGGCGGTGGTGCGCTGTTCTTCGACATGCAGCCATCCGATGCGATTCTCAACGATGTCAACCCTAGATTGATTAACCTCTATGTCAGCGTTAGGAGCCACAAGGAGGAACTTGTTGAAAGCCTCGCTTGCTACGAGAAAGAGTACAACACCCTCACCAGTATCAACGCTAAGAAGGACTTCTATTATCAAAACCGTACTGAGTTCAACTATGGTTTTGAGACCGACCTGACCGTTGATGATGCCGCCCAGTTCATTTTCCTTAACAAGTCCAACTTCAATGGCCTTTACCGTGAGAACGCAGCTGGCAAGTACAACGCCGCCTTTGGCTGGAAGGAACGCATCAGGTTATTCGATGAAGCCATCCTTAGCAGTTGTTCGGCTGCCCTGCAGAACACCTCGATTACCAATGGAGACTTCGAGGATGCTTGCAATAGCCTTTCAGCAGGCGACTTCGTTTACTTCGATCCCCCTTATTACTCAACCTTCGCAGGCTACCAAGCGGGCGGCTTCAGCATAGATGACCATTTACGCCTTCACAACCTCTTCCAGCGACTGACAGAGAGCGGAGTCCATTGTATGCTCTCCAACAGCAACACGGAGTTTATCAAGAACCTTTACGCTGGCTATAACATCGATGTAGTCCCTGTGAAGCGCAACATCAACCGCAATGGGAATGCTCGTCATGGAGAGGAAGTCATCATCACCAACTACATGTCAAACCAAATCATAAAGCTATGAAAAATATGTTCAATTTCAGCACCATCATAGGAGGTAGCATAAACTTCAGCAGCCCCACCATCACCAAGACAGACTGTTTTGTATGCCTCACAGCTACGACGCTCCCGACCATCAACTCACTGAAATCAATGGGCAACCAAGATATAGTAGAATCATAATCAATAAGTTAAACAAAATTGTAGAACCATGAAGAAATTTTATTTCGGAACAAACGCAATGGTCAAGAAATATGGCTATTGTCAAACGCAATCGAGGAAAAAGGACGCGGAAGAAGCTGTATTCGGCGAGTGGTTTGACAAGGTATGGGAGAAAGCTATAGAACCGCTAAAAGGTTTTACGATTGGTGCGGCTATTGGGGGGTGCGTCTCCTACGGCTTACACAAATTGATTGATGGTTTATCTGACAAGTCTAAGTCAAAGACTAAGATGAAAGAAATCACCCATAACACCAATGAAAAAATCCATTTAAAAAACGCCGAGTCTGGAAACACCATCAACGAGCACCACGAAGCCAGCAAAGACCACATGGCCGAGGATGACAACCGCACCGACAACAACATTCGTGAGGCCCAGGCATTAAGTGAGATCAGAGTAAACGAGCGTAAGCAGATGATGGAGCTGAGGAAAACCATCACCCCCGTCACCGTCCCAACAACACATGAAGAGCAGAGTCTTAAAGGGTGGATTGATAGTTTCCGCGCAAAGTACCCGAGGCCCGACTATTCTTCCATCCCATTCCTTGCGTCCGTCCTTGATGGTTGCCCTGACGATTACAAGGATGCGATGATGCTAAGTTTTCTTACAGAATGTGGCGCATTATGTTTCTCTAAGGTCAGAGCAAAATACTTGGACGGCCCAATGCATTCCCCCAGCCTTCAGACCATTGTTGAAGGCGTGCATGGCTCAGGTAAGGGCAAGTTCCTCCAGATGCACAATACCATATTTGAAAGAATCATCAAAACAGACGCTGCGAGGATGCCCTACCAAAAAAGCGGCCTTTACATCATCCAAACCGCTGGCATTAACATCAGCCAATCCATGTTCTACAACGTGGTGGCTCACAACCAAGACGTTCACATCTACGCCATCGAAACGGAAACATCTATCGTTGAGCGCGTTTTCAAGAAACCTAATGGTTTAGGTCCCGATTATCTACGCTTGGCTTTCCACAATGAACCGATTTACCAGAACAATAACAGAGGTGTGTGTGGCTCTTACAAGGTCTGTTTTAACTACACTTTCACGGGTACGCCAAATTCAATTTCTTCCCTTATTGACGAGAAGGAAGTTGAAGGTGGCACGGCCTCTAGAATATGCTTCACTCTTATTCCAGAAAGTGGGCGTAAGATACCATCGGTAAAGTTCCCAGAGGGTGATGAACTTGAGGCGATGAAAGACCAGATTGACGCTTGGAGAGAACAGTATTGCTTCAAATCAGACTATGAAGGCGACCAAGCTTGCCCTGAAACCGTTATCAATCTCGATTATATCTGCGAAGCACTACAAAAGTGGCTTGACGAGCAGTTTGACATGGGAATGGAAGAAGGAAACGATGTCCGGAAGGGAGATCGTGCGCGTATGGCCACCATTGCCTTCCACTGCGCTATTGTTCTACACATGCTAGCCGGAAATCCCCAACCGAACGACCGCAAGCTTAGAAAAACGGTCATGGATCTCACCATCTACATCGCGAACTACTGCATGGAACGCTACCTCTCAAAATTCACTGATTTCGGCCTTCAGGTTCAAGCCAACGAAGCCAGCACAGACGAAACGGACTCTACGGAAGCAGCACCAGAGCATAGAAGGCTCACCCAAGAGGAGATTGAGGAGTGGTATTACTTGCGCGGTACTCTTGATGAAAACGGGAAAATAATCGGCTTAGGCACAATCGCCAAGAAGCTGGGTGTCGATAAGTATTCGGTGAAGAACTCTTTCGATAGGTATGAGAAAAAAATGGGATTGAAATAATAGCCCCACCTCTTTAACACGAGAAGCCCATCCGTCAAGGTGGGCTTTTTTTGTGGGTGTAAGTAAGGGTGTGAAGACCGTGAATCGGGGGTGTAAAAACATTGAATTTGGGGTGTAGAATCACGAAGCGTATTTTTTGACAAGTGGTATCATTTGTACTTACACCCTCTGCTTATCAACTGGTTAGGTGTTGGTTCACGTGCTATTACAAGGGGTGTAAAACGGCTACACCTCTTATTACCTCAAAAAACACTTTTGAGGTCAATTATATCCCGTTCTGCTCACTTTGGATTTTATCGTGAATTTGCAATGGAAGCTCTCTGTCAATAAATATGCCTATCTTTGCACACCATGAAGCAGCGCACCTACATAGCCATAGATTTGAAGTCCTTCTACGCATCGGTTGAGTGTGTGGAACGTGGCCTCGATCCCTTGACTACAAACCTGGTCGTTGCCGATGAAAGCCGTACCGAGAAAACCATTTGTCTCGCCGTATCACCATCCCTGAAGTCATACGGTATTCCTGGTCGCCCTCGCCTGTTTGAGGTGGTGCAGAAGGTCGTGGAGGTTAATCGTGAGCGGAAGAGGCAAATTGCAGGCTATCAGTTTCACGGTAAATCCTATCTTGATGCTGAACTGAAGGCCAATCCGGACTGGGAGGTGGATTATCTCATAGCTCCGCCGAGGATGGCCTATTATATCGACTACAGCACAAGGATCTACCAAGTCTATCTGAAGTACATTGCGCCGGAAGACATCTACCCCTATTCCATCGACGAGGTTTTCATTGATGCCACCGACTACTTGGAGAGCTATAAGATGACCGCCCATGAGTTGGCTCTGAAGATGGTTAGGGATGTGCTGAAGGAGACAGATATCACAGCTACAGCGGGTATAGGAACCAATATGTATATCTGCAAGGTGGCTATGGATATTGTAGCCAAGCATATTCCAGCCGATAAGGACGGTGTGAGAATAGCTGAACTCGACGAGATGGGTTATCGGCAAAAGCTCTGGAACCATAAGCCTCTGACAAGTTTCTGGCGTGTTGGAAAGGGTATAGCAAAGAAGTTGGAAGAACACGGCATGGACACTATGGGTAAGGTGGCACGATGTAGCATTGATAACGAGGAGCTACTTTACAGCCTTTTCGGTGTGAACGCAGAACTCCTCATAGATCACGCTTGGGGATGGGAGCCTGTCGGGATGAAGGAGGTGAAAGCGTACAAGCCCGAAACCAATTCCATCAGTAGCGGTCAGGTGCTGTCAGTGGGGTATGACTACAAAAAAGCCAAAGTGGTTGTACTTGAAATGGCTGATGATGTAGCATTGAATCTCGTAAAGCATCATTTCGTGGCGGATCAAATCGTCCTGACCATCAACTACGACGCTGAGAACCTGACTAATCCGGAATTGAGGTCGAAGTATTTTGGTGAGATTACGACTGACTACTATGGCAGACAGGTTCCAAAACATGCCCACGGAACGGCTAATCTTGCTACACCCACTTCATCAGGAAAAGTCATCACACAGGCGGTAAAGGATTTGTATGCGAAAATAGTCAACCCCAATCTTCTTGTGCGCCGAATCAACCTGACCGTGAACCATGTCGTAAGTGAAGAAAAAGCGGCATCACTAACCCAACCAACAGAGCAACTTGACCTTTTTACCGACTATGAAGAGAAAGCACGGAATGAGGAGGAAAAAGCCGAAGACCTGGCCAAGGAACGCAGAGTGCAGGAGGCTTTACTCGGCATCAAAGAGAAATATGGCAAAAACGCTATTCTGAAGGGTTTGAATTTTGAGGAAGGTGCGACAGCCAAGGAACGCAACCAACAGATAGGAGGACACAAGGCATGAACGAATACGACGACATCATCAATCTTCCGCATCATGTTTCATCGAGACATCCCCAAATGAGCATGATGAACCGCGCTGCCCAGTTCGCTCCGTTTGCTGCATTGACCGGACACGCTGCTGCTATCGAAGATACTGCGCGCCTGACTGATGAGCAACATGAACTCGCCGATGAGGACAGTGAGGCCTTGAATCAGAAACTGGCCTATCTGCGCGAGAACCTCCATGAACATCCCACCATAACCATCACCTATTTCGAGCCTGACAAAAAGAAGGCAGGGGGAGCATATAAGACTATCGAGGGGCAACTGCAAAACATAGACGACTACAGCCAATCCATCGTATTGAAAAGTGGTGAGATAATTCCCTTGAAGTCGGTTTTGGATATTCAGTGTGCCGATTTGGAGCTGTAAATTGCCTGTAAAAAGACTGTAAATAGACCTTGTAAAAGAGTCGGTGAATTTGCTTAGTGCTTTAAGCTATATTTTACATTCAAATTTATTGTGTTTCAGTTTTTTAATCCATTTTGTAAACTGTAAAGTGGATTATTTGGGGTGATAGTGTTTGGGATATTAGGTCAGGAGTTGACGGTATCCCATTTCCGTCCTTTTACGATTACCCCTTTATTGAAATGATAAAAACGCTCCCCCAAAGGCTCTATATCGTTATATGTGAATGAACATATTAAAATTCAAAACGATGGAATATCAGATTATAGAGCCGTACAAAGACCCTTCGACCGGGCACAATTATATCGTCGTCGATGGAAAGAAGTTGTTTATTGATATAGCTGTCGCAAGCACTTTCCTTCCCAATCCCGACCCTACCAAATATACACGAGTCGAGCATATTGATGGAGACTTGGGAAACGACGATGTGAGAAACTTGCGCTGGGTTGAATAATACAAGACCCAATCAGTACACGTTGATATAACACAATAGTATATCCACGACCATAACCATTTTTGCATTATACTTCGGCTGCCGTGAACTATGCTTCACGGTAAATGAGGTAGTATTATCAAACCAATACATTTTCGACATGAATACAAAAATCAAGTTTTTAACCACGGGAGAAATATTTCAGAACCGTAAAGAGGCCAAACTAATTATGGGCCACAGTAATTACAACAGGGCATGGAAGAATGGGGATATATACATTATCTCCACACCATCACCCACAGACATTGTTTATTAACCAACTAATTCATTTGCAGAGCTATGAATATTATTGAAGATTTTAGATTTTATACGAATGTCAGTATAGACACGTATCAAAGTAAACAAGAAGCAACGGCGTGTTTAAGTAGGGCTGGTGCCAAAGCCGTTGGAAAGGAAAAGATGGCTTTCAGGGAACAAAACGTAACAGTGGCAGACTTCCTCAATCTTGCCACAAACGGACATACTTTTTGCAACTTGTATGATTTCGATCCAAACGAGAAATACTGGATTGAAACATCAACAGGTCAGCATTATCAGAGCTTTCCAGTCTATAAAAAAGGGGCTAATAAAGGAGCAATGAAAATAACAATCAAGTCAGACCAATTCTTCAAAGGCTCGCAGACGGTGTTTGTTGATGTTGACTTTACCAAATACCAAACCATTCCAGAGTACATTTCAACCTTGACTATCCAACCCACTTGCGTTTATATGAGCTTTTCGGACAACAAGGACAAACACGGGGTAATATCAAGGCGTTTCAGGCTGGTATATGTGCTTGATGAAATTGTCGGAAAGGATGAGTTTGAAAAGATATCACGCACCATCAGCGACAGGATTGTACTTGACACGGGCGAGCCTATGGATGACGATTGCGGAACAAGGATAAGCCAATACATGAACGGCGTTTTCGGGAACAATGAGATCTACCAAAGCAACTGCATCTATTCCGTATCAGACTTCATCGGCGAGGGAGTTGACTACATCGACAGCCCGCAACCTCGAAATGAAGTTGAACAAAGAACGCCGCAAATTGTCTTTAACGAGCAGATGTTGAATGATATGGCCACTCTAAGTTATGGAGAGTTTATGCATTACTACTCAAAACAGTACACTTACATCTACCGTACCGAAAGAGAGGATTGGATATGCGGATTATATCAACTGACTGAAGAAAGCTACCTTCAACTTTGGTATTTCCGTGAGAGACAGGTTGACGGACAGATGAGACGGCGCAAGCTGTTCAAGAATGCCTGCCTGAGAAGATTGATGTTCCCTGACATTGACCCTGACACGCTCTTGTTTAACCTCTATGTGGATTTCGTCAGGTTTTTCGACAACAACGACAAGGTTATCACATTGGACACGCTGAAAAGGAAAGTCGTATATGCCATGAAGATGACACAGGAGCAACTTGAAGCCTACTGTCATTGGGAAATACAATACTGGCATAAAAACAGACCCAAGTTCATCTGTATGCCTGGAATAATCACGACACGCGGCCAAATCAATTATATCGCCAAAACAATACGCTGGGCCGAGATTGAGAAGACGTATGACAGAACAAAATCTATCGGTGAAAATGCGGAACTACTGGATGTGCCTCTCCGAACCTTATATAGATTTTGCGAAGAGAAGTGGATAGACACCAACCCTAACAAAGGAATGACCAAGGAAGAGCGGAGAAATGCCAAGCGCGAGGACAAGATCAAACAGATAAAGTTGTTCAAGACCTTGTATGACTCCGACCTGTCTTTGCGTGAGAATATGGAAATCATGCGCGAGAACGGCTTGGAGTTGGGAAAAAGCACCATTGCAAGGTGGATTGATGAATATTTCTCCGACGCCCCCTTGCCAGTCAGTATGCCGAAGATAGAACTTCCCGAATTGAACTGGTCTTTCCCAAAAGTAGAAAACCATTCTTGCACGGCTTCAGGAGAAGAGGAACTTGGGTATAAGGTTAGCGACTGGGATTTGGCTAATGTCCCCCAAAGTCAGGATGCGCTCTTTGGAGGTGGTGGCATCGACTGGGGATGGGGATTACCTGAAATCACTTTTGATAGTTTTCTACATTGATTACACTCAACAGAGAGAACATCGGCACACAAAAAGATGTTCTCTCTGAATGTTGTTGTCAATCATCATTATCATTATATGTAGTATTAGAGATACTACTACTTATTATATCCGTTTGGCAAAAACGGGCAAAAATGGGACAGTTATTTTAAACTAGCTATCTGAAATGTCAAAAACGCGCTTTTCCCCTGTCATTCGCCTCATAAGAAAAGACAGATATTATGATGTGGAACTTTTTGCAAGCATTATTCGGGGAGCGAAGCAGAGTAACCCCCGAATGTCAGGTCAATAAAAATACCGCACCTGAAGCAAAAGACAATGACGGTATGAAAAAGATAGACAATGACGAGAAACCATTAAGCGATATAGAACGGCTCGAACAATACTACGGCAAACTACATGAAGGAAAAATCATAGAAACAACCCTTCAAGAGATACTAACCGCCGTTCCCAGACATCGAGCCAGGACAGACGCTTATGATTCACTCGTCAAGAACTTAGAGAGAGATTACAAGGTCAAACTTATAATTACCTCAAGAAAGAAAAATAAATCGTTAAAATACAAGTAATTATGAAATACTTTTTAATTGAAACTGTATTGGACTCTAAAAAGCTCTCGCCAATCGGAATGCAAACACTATTACAGCAGAGGTTAGATGATTGGTTGGGTAAAGGTAAGGCCCATATCAAGGTGGACGCTTTGAATAGCAATACAATGAAATTCACATTGTATAGAACATATGGTGATTGGTATGATGATCCTCAAATGTTTCAGCCCAACCACGATGTATTCAGTTGGGATGAAAATATTCTATTGGGAAACGGTTATCAAACAGGAACATACGCTGATCTCGAAAACCTTCCCGGAAGATACGTCATCTATCTCGACGAGAACATCTTTTTCAGCGATTATAAGGAGTTGGCAAAGAAAAACCATTGCACAAGAATTAAAAATCTTGAGCAGCAGTCATATCTCGATAGGATTGAATTTACGGTTGAATTGTTGTAGCTGAAAAAGAAGCAGCATCCCTAAAAATAAGGACAGTAAGGAATAAAGCCTTGCTGTCTTTTTTCCCTGTTAGTAGCTGCCGTGATTGTGACTTTTTATCATTGAATCTAGTTTTCACCAAAGTTATACAACTCCAATCTCAACCCAAAAATCCTTATATCAAATGTGTTTTTTACTATGAGTTCGCGATTTTGTGAAACTTGAGTAATATCTATTTTATTGTACTTAAGTTTTCTTAGTTTATTAAATGTATTTTCTTTTTCGTCATGAAGGAGTTCCATGTCAGAATTTAAACATTTATGATAGCAAGAAAGAATTGTCAACATATTCAGAGAAAGTTGCTCTAAATCTTCATAATTATAAGGATCCTCCTTTAAAGACATCATGCTTTCCAATTCATCAACCAGTTCTTGTAAAGAATAACGCTTATTCATTATATTCTGAAAGCACTTTAAATTGCAAACCTTTAAATATGCTAAAAAGATATAGATAGGGATAAACAGTTCTGTATCATCACGTTTCCCCTCACAATGAGAATTACTTAATACAAGTTGTACTAGCAAAAAGACTTTTTCTACTTGCCTTAAAGTGATATTATAATAGTATAATAGACGGCACATGGATTTAAGATAATGTTCGCTATTAGGTCCAATATTTCTAGCGTATTGAAGAATGCCGTATTTTTCAAGCAAAAACGATGAATAGCCAATAGATGAGCTTCTAAGAGGGTATTCGATATCAATAAACCTTCTTAAATACTCCTTTGAATCAAATTTATCACTTCCAAAATAACCATTAATAGACAATTCTAATTGCTTCTTGTCTATAGATAAAACAAACACCACATTCGGCACCTCAAACAAATGTTTTATTCGTTCCAGTACTTTTACAGCAAATGTTGGATTACATCTATCCAACTCATCTACAAAATAAACCAAAGGACATTTTTTCTCGCAAGATGATAAATAATCTCTCAATGTATCCTTAAACTCGCTCAACAATGTAGAAGTAGTGTCTTTGCTTTTCAGGGAATCAATACAATCCTTTTCAAGTTGTTCAACTCCTCCCTTGACCGCACCACTAACAGTGTCACCCCAAACACCAGCAACACTTTTTACTGCGCCAAAAACCGCTCCTGCAATAAATCTTCCTGCCTTTTCCACAAAACCATCATATCTGCTTTCATCTTTTGAAACACTTCTGAGTCCTTTAATCATCGAGAATAAAGGCTCTTCACATACGTCATCTTCCCATGCATTGTAATAAATAACTGGAAAACCGTTGTTTTCAAGTTCTTGTTTCCACAATTTCACAAATGTTGTCTTTCCCGTTCCCCATGCTCCGTCCAAAGCAATAACAGCACCATTTTGATATAACCTAATAACATGTGTTAATGCTGTAATTTCAGGCTCTCTATCTAATTCATCATATTTAAAAGGATTATCCACAGGAACATCAATTTCTCCAACAGGCCCTTTCAAAACCAAAAAGTCTTTTTTGCTAACTTTGTTGTTCATGGCTATATTTATTGTTTTTGAATAAAACTTTGACGTTGTTGTATTTTCATGTTAGAGTCTGCAAAAATAGTAAAAAAACTTCACCACATCTGCAAGAACAGACCGCCGTTTCAGAACCCTCCAAACCCTTATACTTGAATGACAACAATTTACACAATCAGACAGCCATTATTGATGCAGGTTTGTGAAGAGCAAGCCAGCGATGATCGAGAAGGTGGCAACGGATTGTAATCGTGTACTTATGATTATGCATGATTACATCTGATTTAGCCAGTCTGAACAACATATAGGAGCCAATACCCCAAGAAAAGAACGAAAAATCGGGGTTGGCTCCTTTTTTTTTCTCGTTTTTTCTTCCTTGTATAATTCCTTAACAGCCTTATATATAGAGAATTACATTATTATTTACTAACCAATAAAGAAAGGAAAACTATGATTAAAATTTTGAAGATTACGGGCGAGATCATCTTTATCGTCCTGGGTGGCATTGAATTGATAGGAACCATCCGAAACATGAAAAAAGAGAAACAAACATGAACCACCTAAACCTATTTGCTATGACTAAATTCGAAAAAGGTGGCGACATCTTTATTCTGGTGCTTGAAGCGATTTTGGTACTTGCAAAGACAGGCAGGAAACTGCGATCGCTCTTCACACAAAAAACAACCTAACAAACAAAAACAACAATAACAACACATTATGAACAACAACGACACAAACGCTATGGAATTGGAACAACATCCCAACTTCATTGAAAGCAACACACAAGCCATATCATTGGCTGAAATAGCAGACAAATGTATCGTACCAACTTTCAGCGACAACAGCCTTACCATCAGCCATCAAGACTTTTGCATGGCTGCCTACAAGGCCGCTGAGAAAGTATTCGGGGCGTTAAGCCCAATAGAGACGAGAGTATCACACCCGATCAATGGGCGTGTACCTACGGCCCTTATGAAGAAAGCAACTGAGCTGACAGATGACGAAAAAACAATCTACTACCAGCGTTTAGCCTGGATCGCGAAGGTCAGCTCTTGTACCAGAAACATCGACGGGCAGGAAATCCACCTTACAATCGGAGGAGTTCGTGCCTACTCGGAAGACAAACTTTACAACCGCCCATCCGCATTGAAGTTTAAAATCTTTGTTGGATGGCAAGTACGTGTTTGCAGCAACCTTATGCTCCAAACAGACGGATTTTCAGGAACCATCGACTGCATGACAAGTGCCGACATAAACCAGAAAGCACTTGAACTTTTCAGCAGATTCAACCCTGAGAAAGACAACAATCTGAACGCCTTGGCCCAATTACAGGACACCAGGCTGACGGAAGACCAGTTCTGCCACATTATCGGAAGAATGCGACTATTGCAAGCCCTTCCCGTGGCACAACAACGAGAGATTCCCCAGTTTTTGCTGGGAGATCAAGTAATCAACGAAGCAACGAGACAGTATGTCGTAAATCCCAATTTCGGAAGAAAGAAATCTGGAGACGACGGCATATCCACATTCGATTTGATGCAACTTTTGAACGAAGCCGTGAAGTCGAGCTATATCGACAAATGGCTGGAACGAAACGCCAATTGCACCGAATTCGCTACCGGAATCAGAAAAGCCTTGAGATACGAGGACAATGAAGGCTACGACTGGTTCCTCAACTAACTGACGTAAAACTCAGTAGGGGCTTTTTTGCCCTTTTCGCCGGGAGACAACACATTATCAAGTATTTAACTACATGGATTTTGTGTTGTCTCCTTTTTTCGTGCCTATTCATAAAAAACAACAACAAATTCAAAATCAACAAATTATGCTTTGTTACAATTTCAAAGACTATGCCGGATTCCAAGAGAGATTCGGATTTGTCGAACACGGTAATGGTGAGAAGTCAAGAAAAAACAAAATCTTACTCGCCTACATCAAACAGCCTTCGCTTTTCAAGGAGGCATCAAGGACAGGAGACTATTCGCTTATCAACATTTCCAGCATGAGTGAGTTGAAACAGACAATGCTTCAACGGGTCCAGGAATCGGGATGCAACGAAGAGAGCCTTCCCTATAAGGTTCAGCTTATCAACTACACCTTCTACTCAAGCAAATACGCCACTGACGAGTTCAATGGTGTGTGCCAAGACGGAGACATCAAATGCGTCAGATACAAGAACTGCAACGACGGCAGAACCTACAAGATGAAAGCGGGAAAACTGCTTCAGGCTTTGATATTAGAGACGGAGTTTGGAAGAACTTTACCAGAACAGGTTATGGTTTACCTTATGGAGGAGTTCGCAACGGATTTCCAAAGCTATTCCTCTACAACGCTCATTGAGAACACCCTTTTCGTGAACAAGGAGTTTTCACGGATTTACTCTTCTTCAGATTGTGTCGGCGATTTCGGATCCTGTATGGTTGATCGCGGACACCATGAATTCTACGAGTACGCCATAGATGCTTCCGCTGCCTATCTGGAAAACAACGACGGCGAGATTGTGGCTAGATGTATCGTTTACAACAAAGTCTACGACGAGGACGGTAAGGTTTGGAGACTCGCCGAAAGACAGTACTCAAGAGGGTCGGACAACAAACTCAAAAGAGCGTTGGTGGATGCTCTGATTCGAGAAAAGCACATCGACGGTTTTAAGACTATCGGTGCAGGCTGTGGGGATGCCAACAGCTTTGAAGATATCGAAGGGAACTCGCTATCGGATAAAAAGTTCCGTATCGACTGTGACCTGAATTGCGAGGACACGCTTTCGTACCAAGATTCATTCAAATGGTATGATATTGACAAGAGAATCGCTTACAACTATCCTGAAGCTGGAGCGGATTATGGTTTGGACACAACCGACATCAATCTTTACGGAGACGGAGACGATGAAGACGAGCCTCAAGAATACGACAGCTA
Organism: uncultured Bacteroidia bacterium; assembly: GCA_902789915.1. Lineage (GTDB taxonomy): Bacteria > Bacteroidota > Bacteroidia > Bacteroidales > F082 > Limimorpha. Next base: position 18,927 of record CADAPW010000002.1, read on the forward strand.
CCATCAAAGAGACGCGTGGGATGTTTGTACCGTATGGGTGCATGGAGAACGAGAAACCTGCGACATCGACGAACTTGATGACTTCATTGAAATCAATGGGACCTACTACCACGAGGATGATGTTACGACTTGTGCCCACTGCGGGAAGCTTCATCTTTCCGACAATTCCGTTTATTCGGAGCTGACTGATTCGGACTATTGCTGTGAGGATTGCAAGGAAGCAGCCGAACAGAAATACATCGAGGAAAACTGGCATTACAGCGACTACGACAGGACCTATTTCGAGGACAAGGACGATTTGACGACCTTCCTCTCATGGGATTGGAATGTGGTTAACTACACTACAAAAACCATCAGCAAGCACACACTCGAAAAGCTGTCCTTCTACCTTTTCAATGGGGTTTATTACGACAGAATCAACCCAATCACAGGGGTGCCGTACTACTATATCGAAGAAACGGAAGAAGTGGCAGCCTAAACACGAATTATTAACCTGGGGGAATTTGCTGGATGAAGAATCCGGCACTTTCCCCTATAACACATTAAGAATTATGAAATTACTTAAAGAATTATTCAAGATCTACTCACCTTCTGGCAACGAAAAGAAGATGAGGAAATTCATTAGATGGTGGCTCAAGAACAATGTACCCGAAGCCATCACAAAGACTGACGATTTTGGAAACATCTATGTGGTTAAAGGCGAGGCGGAGAATTATCCATGCCTCTGTGCCCACCTAGATCAAGTGCAACGTACTCATTCCAAAGATTTCGAAGCCATAGAGACCAAGGACTATATCTTTGGCTTCTCCCGTAAAAACAAGCGACAAGAAGGATTGGGAGCTGACGATAAGGTTGGCGTTTGGGTTAATCTCAAATGCCTCAAGAAGTTTGACCAATGCAAGGCCATGTTTTTCGTATCTGAAGAAGTGGGCTGCGTAGGAAGCGGCAAATGTGATATGACTTTCTTTGACGATTGTAGATTTGTCATCCAATGCGACAGAAGAAATGGAGATGACTTAATTACAACGATCGGCGGGTGGACTAATCTATGCTCGCCCGGATTCATCAAAGCAATCCAACCAGAACTTTTCGGGTATAAAGAAGAGTCTGGATTGATTACGGATGTTGGAGAACTCAAAGAACGCGGACTTAAAGTATCGGCCATCAATCTCAGCTGCGGTTATTATGAGCCACACACCGACCGCGAATTTGTGATAAAGAGCGAGGTCGTTAACTGCCTTGCTTTTGTTGAACACATCATCACAACATGCACCGACGTCTACCCCCACGAAGATGATGATTATTACTTCGGGAGACATGGTTGGGGTGACGATACTTGGGAAGAAGAGTATGAGGAAGCCTACCAATGTATCGAATGTGATTTGCTCAACCATCCCAGGCTGACCACTGAACAGATACTGAACGCATACAGAGGCTACTTCTTTTCGCTGAAGGAGGCCGACCTAAGACAGATTATCGAGGAAATCAAGAATATCAATTTTATCGATGATGACGATGACACTGGAATGCGATTGCTCCCAAATCACGAAACGGGAATGGGAGAAAAGAATGAAGGGATCGAGGCCGCTATCCTATAAGTGGCTTGTCGATAGAATCAAAAAGCACCTACCTGAACTCTATTACGGTTTGGGGCTGGAATACCATAACCCATACGAAAAACAGTGTCGGGTGAACAAGAGATATTACATCTTGGTCCACTCGGCTACAGAGTACTTCATCTTAAAACAATAAAACTATGACAACCAAGAAAATGACAATTAAATACTGGAACTCCCTTGAAAGAAGCTCCAGAGAAAGAGCATTGTACCATGTATTCCCAATCAACAAATGCATTGTAGATATGCTATTAGACGAAGAACCTAATCCTCAGCAATCTCCTTTTTGGGGATTGGTATGGAAAAAAGTGAGGATTCCAAGCAACGAATCCTATTACAAGACAGTGATAAACAAAACAACCTTTATACCTTAACACAATGAAAACCAACATCAACCTGGAGCTGTTCAAAAGATACGCTCCTAAACGCAAATTGGAGATAATCGAATCTCTGACACAAGAAGAACTGCTTGCCATAACCCCTGCCACAATAACACGAATGGTCAGGGAGGCGGGAGCATTCCATTACAAATCGAAACGGGACAGAAAGCTCATGGTGTCCCGTCATCGAAGAACTGGAAACGACTGGAATAGCTGGTTTAACGGCGTTGACCTGATAAAAGGAAAACTTTATGTAAACCTGTACATCCAATACGACAACACCGATACCGAGAATTGCATTTCCTACAGTGAGTTTATGAGGGACAAAGACCGTTTTCGTGGCACGATCAACACCACGGACCGCTATGATAATCCACGGAGCTACTATTACTTCTATGACAACGAGGATAGGGCGAGAGCCATCAAGTCGCTTTTGCTTGAGTATGTCTATACCAAGTATCACGACAAACTGAATTGACCTATGGAACAACTTAATGATTTTGACTACGGAATCGCTGAGTATATATGGAAGATTCTAAAGACACAGCAAACGATAGTCTGGAGTTGGGGCGTAGAACCTGACACGGTAATGACTATCAAGAACGGAACCCAATTTCACGTCCAAGGATTTCTGATGACTGGAACCGTGAAGATAACCTATGACGAAGGCATGGATCTATTCGACATAGAGTTTCTGCCTGACGACGACAAGCCTAGGAAAGCAATCTTGGGCTTATATCTTGACCAAATTGTCGACACCATTGATCGACACGTGGAATACGACGAGAACTATATGGAGAACCTGACCAACGAGTACGGGCTTATCATAACATCGCCGTCACCTGGAACCGTCATGGCCGACAATGGACAATGAATAACAAAAACGAAGATTTGTGAGAGGGCGCCCTTTCACAGATTTGGGACTATCAGACAAACGGGTTCCTGCAAGAAATCAGAATATGTAATCTTGTGGGAATCTGTTTTTTATGTATTAGACGGACATCTAACAAACAAAAAATCACTGACATTATGGCATTAATAGAACAAAACGCCAATGAAAAGTATGTGGCCTACCTTCGCGTAAGCACACACAAGCAAGGTTACTCAGGATTGGGACTTGAGGCGCAACAGGAGATAATACACAACTTCCTGCGTGACACACAACCCATTGCGGAGTTTATCGAAATTGAAAGCGGGCGCAAGAAAGACCGTCCGCAACTGAAAGCCGCGCTTGCACTATGCCGGAAAAGCAACGCAAAACTAATTGTGGCGAAACTTGACCGTCTCGCACGCAACGTATGCTTCCTCTCACAACTACTTGAATCGGATGTAGAGATTACCTTCTGCGATTTCCCATCCGCAAACAAAATGATGCTTCATATCATGGCTGCTATTGCACAATATGAAGCGGAACTCACAGCCGCACGCACGAAACAGGCGCTCGCGGCAAAGAAGGCCAGAGGATGCACGCTCGGCAATCCTGAACACTTAATGGTCAAGCACGCGGAAGCAATCTCCCACAGCAACGAAACGAACAGAGCCAAGGCCAGCAACAATCCAAACAACAAACGCGCTGTGGCTATGCTGAAGGTTTTGGTCGAAAGAGGCATGACACTTCAACAAATGGCCGACACACTAAATGATGAAGGCTTTACCACGTCGACTGGGTGCAGATTCAGGCCTTCAACTGTCTACACTTTAATCAAACGGTATCAATTAAATAGAAAGGAAACGACAACATGAGCAAAATCAAACAACAACTGAAAGAACTTTGGCGGAAAATTCTGATAGATATTTTCATCTACAAGGATCCATTCAATCCACATTATGAAAACAACCAAAAAAGAAAGGAGAAATGAATTATGCCAAACTGGACTTCAACCTCTTATGTGTTTAAAGGCGCTGACGATAAGCAAGCGAAAGACCTTTATGAAAAAATCGACAGCCTCGCCAAAATGGAAGATCCACTTGTTGAAAATGGCTTTGGAAAACTATGGATGGGCTGCTTGGTTAATCTACTCGGCGGCGACTGGGATAAAGTCTATTGCCGTGGAGAAATCATTGACTACAACCTTACCGACGATCTTGTGAGCATATCATGTGAAACAGCTTGGGACGAGATGCCTGAGTTTAGACACTTCATCGAACAGCAATATCCAGGCTCCAAAATCTACTATCAGGTTGAGGAATGTGGAAATTGCATTTATGCCACAAACGATGCCGACGGAGAGTTTTTCAAAGACCGATACTGCCTCGACTCTTATGATGGGCTTGAATACTTTGAGACCATTGAAGAAGCGGCGCAATACATCGGAGAAATAGTAGGGAAAGATCTAAAACCAGACATGAGAGAGATTGATAAAGCCATAGATGACTACATGGAAGAACACGACAATGACGATGTGCATTGGATGTCGTTTCATAGGTTTGAAGTGTATGATGATTAATGTAATGAAAACGGACGTAAAACTCCGTTTTCTTTTTTTTCGACACGATGGAAGTGTTGGGAGGCGGGGATACAGGTATAAAATTATAGGATCATTTCTATTCAAAGAGGTAATCGGAAAAAGTTGTATTTTTGAAGGTCTAAAAAGTTGTAAAAACCATAACTATTTAATGAACAGAAACTATGAAAAAAGACATGTTCACTGAAGACTATGAATTATACAAGAGTTTTAATTTCTCTTCATTTAGTTTCAATCTGGACACACCCATTTACAAATACATACCTTTAAAGTATGTAAAGATTATGATTGAGAATAAGAAACTATTAGCACTTCCAGTAAGCAGCTGGGAGGATGTTTATGAGAATTGGCTTGAAAAATACTTAAAAAGGGGAGCTTTAGAAAAATGTACAGTATTGGGGCAATGTTGGACTACTGAAGAAGAATCAGATGCTATGTGGAGAATCTATTCTAAGATTGAAAAAGGAATTGATGAAGTTGACAATGTTTATGATAATTGGGCAATTCGTATAAAAACAACACCACGAAAACTGTTAGAACAGCTTTTGAAGAATAAAAAAGAAAACGAAACTATTTTTATTGGCCCTGTTGATTATTTGGAACGTGACAAGTTTGAAGAAAAAAGAAAAACAATCTTGAAAATGTTCAAAAAGGAACCCGAAAAGGCGCTTGCAAATTCATTTTTTATCAAGCGAAATCCCTTTGAACATGAAAAGGAAGTCAGGATTATTGTAATTCCAGAAACCAATTGCAAAAGTGTGGAATATGATATCGCCCCCGCTTTTCTCATTGACGAATTTGTGATTGATCCAAGAATTCAAAGAAAAGATTATTATGCGATTTGTAAAACGTTTAATGAAATAGGTGTGCCGATTAAAAAAATAAGACAATCTGAATTATACCAATGGGATCCATTCCCAATAGTAAAAAATCAAACAAAGCCAAAAACAAAAAAAGAACTTAAGGAAATAATCATCATGCGTATGATTCAAGATGGTAATAATTGCAATTTGAACGATCTGTGTTTGCATCGAATTACTGATTTGAGCGATTTGTTTGCGAAAGACAAGTCTGATGGTATATTGTACAAATTTAACGGAGATATAAGCAAATGGGACGTTAGTAATGTGAAGAATATGTCAGGCATGTTTGCGGGTTCTCAGTTTAACGGAGATATAAGCAAATGGAATGTAGGTAGAGTTGAAGATATGTCAGGCATGTTTGAAGATTCTCAGTTTAACGGAGATATCAGCAAATGGAATGTAGGTAGAGTTGAAGATATGTCAGGCATGTTTAGAGGGTCTCAATTTAACGGAGACATCAGTAATTGGGATGTTAGCAATGTTGAAGATATGAGTTGGATGTTTTATGATTCTTCATTTAATGGTGATATCGACGGATGGAATGTGAACAATGTTCTGAGAATACGAGGGATTTTTAATGACTATGCTGACCGTCCTTCGTATGAAGAGCAAGAAGGGTTGATGAAATGGAAAAAATGTCATTATTTCCCTCGTTATATTGAAAATAGTGAAATAGATGATGATCAGCTGATTCCAGAGTCAATAAGGGGGAAAAAGTATAATTCTCCTGATGACATTGATGCTTATAATAAAGGTCATTATAATGGTTATGAGCAAGGTCGTCAAGATGGAGAAAGAGGAAAGCCTTTTGAGTACAGATTTGACGATTCATTAAGCCATCATAATCCGTCATTTCGAGAAGGATATAGAGATGGCTATGATGAGGGTTACTATTGCGGAAAAGCGATTTTTGAGGCTTTATATGACTATGGTAGCGACATTGAATAGCTGAATCCAACTTAAGAGCAGCCAACACAATAACAGCAATCCAAATAATCATCCACAACGGCACGATAATCCTGAACTTGGAATGCTTGGTTTTATGGTAAAATGATTTTATCCCCAGCCATGATCCGATAGCTCCTCCAAGACGAGCTATCCATAACAATACACTTTCCCTTATCCTGTGTTCATTTCGTATAGCTCTCTTTTTGTCAATCCCATACAATATAAATGCTATAAGATTGATTACCACAAGATAAGATAGGATTATGATAGGTATTTGGACCATTACACTGACGATTACATTAGGGTTTGCAAAGGTAACCAAATTGAACCATTTTTTTCTGTCTCCCTATATATAGATAATAGAAATAGAGATAAAAATGGTTGTAACTATAATTGTCCGGTTGAAATTGGTGAAGTTTGAGGCAGATTGACTACCTTTGCGGCATGAACAACAAGGAAGCCATACGGAGAAAGAAGCTGTATTTCGAGGGTTTGGAGAGATCCATTGCCCAGCCTATTCCGGAAGCACTTGCAAAAGAAATTGAAGCATACATCAATAACCTGGATGATGAAGATGGCCAATTAATTTTGCGGCTTTGGAAAGAAGTGTCTGCTCCTTTGAGTGTTGCTAGAGCTTTCATCTTTAACAATCGGGTGCTGCCACAATACAAAGAGCAGGTTATCCATGACGATACCAAAACGCCTTTCATGCAGCCCGAAGAAATCTACAGCACCTTAAGGACGCTGATGCTTTCGACCGTTGGCGAGTTCCTATCTGTTCTGCAAATCAATTCTGGCGAAAGAAAGGAATTGCTTGGCTTTATAGAGAACGATGACAAGGACGGCTTTGTTTCCATGATAGAGAAAACTCAATGCGACACCATGCCTTTGGCTCGCCTATGTTCTCATTGCATGGATGATGTGATGGAAGGCTTGACTATGACAGATGAAGAGCGCACACTTTGCATCGATCATATTGTTGGTACAATGTTCAACGACGACGACAATGAGAATTGCCGCAAGGCTGGAGCGCGGCTACAATCATTTGTGGGGAGTAGCGAAGAAGAGGACACCCCCGAAGCCACCGAGCAATTTTTCTCTGATTTCTTTGATTATCTGGTAAACCAATTAACGGCTGATTTGCATTATTTCTGGGATTATTATGACCTGTTTACGCTGAAGGAGCAAAAACTCATTGAATCTATCCTTGACAATCCAATCGCCGTGAATCTTGTCAATCAGATTTGGGAAGAGTACAAGGCGAGTTTTGATAATGCCTCCTTCACTCTGCCCGATGACTTCTTTGAATCGAAATGCGCCGCCGATGACACGGAATATCTGCATTTGAAACTTTCGGTTGAGAACATGGGCGTTGAAGCCTTCACAGAGTTTATCAACTATCTCTCCGAGAAAGGTTTTATTGAAAATGATTTATCTGTGAAAAACCTATTGGCGTATCGTTTGACAGGGCATTATAGACCCGATGGAGACCTGCCAGCAATCCATTGGAGCGGAAAGAACAACAAATCATACGAACTAATCTATGTCATACGCTATCTTTCTGACCGAGGCGATTATAAGAAGATGCGCAGGTTCTTTGAAGGCCCCGAATGGGTGAAAGACAAGGATAGCAGTTATGCAAACTCCGCTGATACCGAGTTTCGCCGCAGGATGACCGAGTTTTATCCAAATGCCTGTGTGTTCTGAAAGCCGCAGGCAATCACATTTACTATAAGTTTCCTATAATTGACCTGCATTCATTTCGCTGTGGGCTGGATGTGCTATTTTTGCCACAAAATAACTGGCTATGACAGGTAAGAGCAAGAATACAACAAACGAGCAGTCCGCGAAAAATGAAAGGATGTCCGTGGCCGTAAGGAAAGAATCACTATCTTTGCGGCATCGCTTCGGCGAAAAGACATCTTGCAAAGGACACCTGAAAGCATCGTTCCTACTGGTAAATTCTGGTAAAATTCTATCGAAGGGCGAGCGGCAGATGTCCACTCCTTATATCATAGGGCGTGGACTGCTTTTTTTCGTTTTTCGATACGGTTTACCAGAGCCGACCAGTGGAATGAGAGAAGTTGGGACGCGCTCTTTCTTTATGCCTTTGCCTGAGCGAAAACAAACTGGATGACCAATGTATAAAACGAAGAAAAAATATCGATGTACTGAGCATTAGTCTGTAAAATGACTATATTTGCAGCGAGTTGGGGGAGCAATCCCGACTCAGCAAGGAAGGCATTCCGAGTCCCTGCCTGTAAAAATCGCCAAAAAAACACGGGGGACGAAGGACTAATGCTCACTTTTGTTTTGAGGTCAATGGGCTGAACACCTATTTGATACAAAACGAGCGTGGGATATTGTTTCTTCGATCCGTTCCGTGAAGGTGTTTGGCGATACCTACAGGCAGACGGCTTGACAGAATCAAGTCTCACGCTTTTCTTGTGCCATAATAACAAAGTATAAGCCTGTCTTGGTGGGACTTGCGGGCGCAAGAATAAACACCAATTATGATTGACACATACTGGAGGAGCGATGACAACGATGCTTTGTTTGAATTAGCAAAAAAATATGATGATGCCGATGAAGATGAAAAGGCCTTGCCCATTTTGGAAAAGTTAGCTGAAAAAGGCCATGCAATGGCTCAAAGCTATTTGGGCATGTATTATGAATGTGGTTTTGCTGGATTGGAAGTAAACATAGAGAAGGCGTTGGACTTGTATTTGAGATCCGCCGAGCAAGGTTGTGCAGATGCCATGATAAACCTTGGCGATTTGTACCTTAGCGGGAATTTGTCATCTGGAATAAGTTATGATAAAGCTATAGAGTGGTATGAAAAAGCCAGAGAATTAGGATTACCTGATGCTTTCATTGCTATTGGCAATTTATACCGTGACGGGCATGGTTGTGAAAAGGATTTGCAAAAAGCATACGATTGTTTTTGTGATGCTTTTGAAATAGCTGATGAAGCCGACAAAGGCTCTCCTTCTTTCCTTATAGGTTGCTTGTTAGAAGAAACTGAACAATACGAAGAAGCATTTGAGTATTATGAACAAGCTGCAAGTTTTGGAATCGACGAAGCTCTTGTGCGTTTAGGAGTTTTATGCCATTTTTTTCTTGACGTGGAGAATAACGAAAACAGAGCTTTTGATTTTTTTATGCAAGCTTATGACAAAGGTGTGAAATCTGCAGCAAGGTGGCTTGGTGATGCATATCTTTATGGATATGGAATAGAGGAAAACGACGATAAAGCCATTCAATACTATGAAGAAGCCACTGAAAATGGCGATGCATGTGCCATGGAAGAACTTGGTAGAATGTATTTGGATGGGATAGGTTGCGAAAAGAGTTGGATAAAAGCTTATGACCTATTTAACAAAGCATCCGAATTAGGAAACGACGATGCCCTTGAAGCTCTTTCGTATTTTTATGATGAAGGTGGAGTGCTAGAAAACAAAGATGAATTACGAAAGTGTTTGCTGGTTCTTGAAAAATCAGAAGATGACTTTCTTAGAAATCAAGCAAAAATGAGACTTGAAAGATTGAAATAAACACAAAATCATACTATTATGGCAGCAAAATCATTAGAAACGCTATTCGTAGATAGCGAACAAAAATTGAGAAAAGAACTCATAAATCTCACCGTACCCAAAGATACGGAAAAAATTCAAACCAACATTACGGAACATCTTTCAACTCTTCTAATGGAAGAAGGGGATTTCCGGCAGAATTTAACCCAGTCTGAGGATTATATTCTTCAGGCTGTGTTGGCCATTCTTAATGCACATCAAGCTCAGTACACTTGTCTTCCAAAGACAGAGATTGTATCGGAGCCGTCGGAAGAATCTATCGATGCTGAACCTGAAAATATGTCAAACGAAAGTGCGACAGCGCATGAAAAGAAAATTGGACAAAAGCCAATTAAAGTTGCCTCTTCATCTGTAGCAGCAGGTGTTGGTGCTTTGGCTGGAGGAGTTTTTGCTGGAACCTGGGGTGCAGTTTGCGGAGCAATTGCCTGTACTGCATTGGCTGCGTATATGGTGAACAAAAATTCTGATAGTAAGCCTTTAGAAAAGGAGATTGTGACAAAATATGTCAAGACAGAGGCTCATTTTGTTGAAAAGCCTCTTGATGTTGATATGCTTATTGGTGTGGTAAGGAACTTGTGTCATAGTGTCGACGAGATCATAATTACCTTCAGGGCGCAAATCAATAATGTAGTTCAAAAATTTGAGAATCAAGAGAAACCTTCACTTGAACGTGAATATGGTGTGCTACTTGAAGGAATACAGTCTTTAATTGGCTATAAGAGAGCGCACAACGAAGATGAAAAGTTTAATAAAAAAATACAAGAACGAATCGAAGACTTGGCCGAATTGTTAGAGAACTACAACATCCAGGTCGTAGATTACAATGGCGATAATGTTATGCTATTTGATTTGGTTCCATCAACCAATACCACCGAGACCAAACAAGTTTATCCTGCTATGATAAAAGTAGATCAAATCATTAAAAAGGGAAAAGTATTTACACCAGAAAATTAAAAAGCTATGAATACCAGAGACAAGAAAAAATACGAATATGTAATAGGAATAGACCTCGGACATGGGGAAACCTCGGCTGCTATCTGTCCTTTACAATGGGAAACTCCTTCTGCAAACCTTGATCCGGTTAAAGACTTGGAAATGGGCGGCAACAGAAAAGTCATTCCTTCTGCAATCACAATTTTGGAAGATGGCACTGCCTACATTGGTGATGCTGCTTTTAATCCTGAAGTATTGAAGAAAGCCACCGTTCGAGTGTGCTTCAAGCAAGCTCCGATAGACATCAACGGCGAAGCAGAGAAAACAATGGTTCGCTTTATGCACGAAGTGTATGTCAGAATCAGGGAAAATAATCAAGCTTTGCTGCAAGATGGGAACCATTTGGTTTACATTGCAACTCCGTCAGGATGGAACAAGGATCAACAAGCGTTGTATATGCAGATGGCTGAAGCCGCAGGCATCCCCATTGCTGGTGTTACCAAAGAATCGAGAGCAGCCTTTGTTCGTGCCCAACAGGATGTGACTTCTGGGCTTGGAAAGAACATCCACAAAGGAGCCATTGTATTTGACATGGGATCCAGTACCCTTGACTTCACATATATGAACGATGCAAATGAAAACCTAATTGACTATGGTTATGATTGCGGTGCTTCATTGGTGGAAAAAACCATCTATGGAAAAAAGAGGGAGGATGTCGATGCCATACAAACTTTTGAAGCAAAATATCCTAAGCTAGTTGATTATCTCCTTTTCCAAGCAAGAGCAGCGAAAGAAAAAGTCTATTTTGATCCAACACTTCCTTATAAGAAAACCATTAACTTTGAGGATATTATTGATGATGAGGAACTGGAAGATGAACGCTTCAAGTTTGCGTTTCAACCTGGACAACTTGACGAATTGTTGACACAAACTGGGTATCTCAAAAAAATCGAGGATGCGATGATAGACTTTCGTCAGAACAAAATAAATGGACAACCCATTTATGGCGTTTTTTTGACTGGCGGTGCTTCAAGAATGGATTTCATTAACAATTTGGTATGCAAATCTTGGGATGTAACGCCGCAGCAGGTTTATCGTGATACCGATCCCTCCTTGACCATTTCTCAGGGTGTTGCTGAGGTTGCACGAATTGATCTTAGAACAGAGGGCGGCGACAAAGTGGTTGCTCAGGAAATCGCTAAGTTGGAGAAAAGCGATGAGATTTTTGAGAGCTTTGCCGCAAATTATGGTCACATGATTTGGGATGATGTTACCGATACTATAATAGATACTGTGAAGAGTTTCTGTGAATCTGATCGGGACAAGAGTGCAAATCAATTGCAAGCACAACTGCGACAAAATATTCAAAATAGTGTGAGTCGTAAATCTTCGGAGGCCGTTTCATATTTGCAGGCTGAGATTGACGACAAGACGCAAGGTGTTAAGCAGGCCGTTGATAGCATGGTACGAGCTTATGCGAGACAAGGCACTAGCGTAAAAGTTCCTGAGTTAAGAATTTCTTCGCTGGATGTTGGCTCAATCAACATGGATTCTGTAGTGAAGGAAATCTCAGACCAAATAGTAGAGAATAGCACGAATTGGTTGGGTATTGGAGGGTTAGGACTTGCTGCTATTCTTTTTGGCATACCTGGACTGCTGATTGGCTGGGGATTGGGTAAAATCTTTGGCAAATCAGAAGAGGAAAAGAAAGCGGAAGCCATGTCGAAGCCACTCGATTATGACACTCGTCAGAAAGTGTGGGACGGCTTCGCAGAAAAGTGGGACGGCGAACACATGAGCGAAAAACTGCATGAAGATATTATCTCGTCTGTGGCAAATAACCGAAAAATTAAGCAAGACATTCAATCGGCATTGAGAACCATGTTGGATGCATATAAGAAAGAGCTGAAGAATGCCCGTATTTTGGTGGATTAAAAAACACGGCTATGGCAAACATCAATTCATACGAACCTATAGCAAAAGCCCGTGTTGCCACTGCAATGTCGGCATCATTGTCATTTTGTGCTGAAAGAAAATATTTGCAGGACATAGATTCTGAAAATTCACGCTTCAAAATCTGTCCTTTGGCGAATTCCGCTCAACTGGATGCCAAGTGGGTCTCTATCAAACAAGTTGGCCGTCCAGTCGAGAAAGGACCTGAAAACTGTTTTGTGGCCATACAGAAAATACTGTATTCTTGTTTCATACCCAAAAAAGTGCAACTGCTTTTCTTGATTGTCGGCAATGGCGAGGAATGTAATATGTACTTGGGATTAAGAGGAAATGACAGTCTTAAACGTCATATAAAACACCTGAATGAGTTCATTAAAGGTGTATGGCCGGGCATCCAAACCACTATGGTTGACGAGGATGATCCTGTTATTTCAAGCATAAAGAAGGATATATGTGCCGACAAACTTGAAAACGTGTATGCGGTGACGGGCATTCCATCAATGGAAACATTGTATAAGACAATTTATCCTGCCACAATCGACACATTGATAGCGGGAATGCACAAAAGCAAGAATTTCGCTTATTTGGTTGTGGCGGACCCTATTGAAACGGATGATGTGGAAACCATGTTATATGAGTGTAGGGAAATGGATGGCCAAGCGGAATCCTTGAAATCTATGAATGTTACTGAAGGGATAACTGAGGGTTCCTCTCGCTCCATGTCGCACACCACAGGCACTTCTCATTCCACAAGTATAAGCGAATCTGTAACCAAAAAGAGTTTTACTGCACTAGGCAAAACAGCATTGGCGGCGACGGGTCTTGGCATGGCCGCTGAAATGTTTCCAGCCGCTTCCGCCGTCATAGATGGTTGTGTAAATGCAGCTGGAGCTTTGGCAGGTGCAGCAAGCGTCGTAATACCAGGAGGAGCTTTAGTCGCTGGATTCATTAGCAGTGCTATGCCAACAAAAACTACCGGAACTACCGTTACGGATGGCTCTTCCGAATCTGACACCTATACCGAAGGTGTGAATGAAAGTAAATCACAAAGCATTGGGCGAAATATCGTCAATAAACACATCGAGGCAATTGCCGAACAGCTATACTATCACTCAAAACGATTCGAGGTCGGCAAAGCCATTGGTCTTTGGACAGTTGGCACATACATTCTTGCGGAAAAAGAGGCAGATGCCGAAAGTGGTGCATTGCAATTGCGTTCGATAATGAGTGGTCAAGAATCAGCTTATGAACCAGTCAGAATTCATCGCATCACCGATATAATGAGTCAAAACGTAGATGGCAAGTCGTTGATGCAAACTTCTTTTGGGCAGTTGACAGAACCGCGTCTTGAAATATTCGGTGCGGGAGGGCGAAGATTCCAACATCCTTGGGGAGAACATTTTATGGAATTAAAGAGTGTGCTTACCACAAAGGAGCTATCCTACCTTATCAACTTTCCTTTACGATCAGTGCCAGGCATTAGTGTAGTTGACAGCTCGCCTGAGTTCAGTTTGAACAAGCCGATACTAAGTAGCGACAAGCAAGCCATTCAATTTGGCAACTTGTTATATGGAGGCTCGGAGACCAAAATGGAATACAAACTATCCATCGACTCATTGGCAAAACACACTCTGCTTTCTGGAATCAATGGAAGTGGAAAAACGAACACGGTTCAAGCCATACTCAACAGTTTATCAGGGCAAGTGCCTTTCTTGGTGATAGAACCTGCGAAAACGGAATATGTAGATTGGGCTATAGAGTATAACCAATCACACCCGAACAATCAAATATCCATCTATGTACCTGGATGCAAAAACTACAAGGACAAGCGCACCCGTAAGGCGGCAGAGAACATAAAGGAGTTGAAACTTAATCCATTTGAAATAATATGGCTCAGTAAGGATCAAGACCCTAATGTGCTTAGCCATATTGACCGCTTGAAGTCCACATTCGCTGCTGCGTTCCCAATGTATGATATTTTGCCCGTACTGATGGAGGACTTGCTTTATACCATCTATCAGAACAAGACAACGGATTGGTTGACCACTACACCTGAATTTGGAGTGACCAAAGCACCGACACTAAACAGCATGAGTATCAGCGTGGATAAAGTCATACAAAATCGTGGCTACGAGGAACGAATTGAAAGAAACATGAAAGCCTGTTTTAACACCCGTATCGACAGCTTGAAGCGAGGCTGGAAAGGGGAAATGCTTAACACGACCAAATCAACCCCATGGGAAGAACTGTTCGGTAAACCATGCGTCATCAACCTTTCGTATGTAGGCGATGATGTTGATAAGAGTTTCTTTATGGCGTTGATACTTCAGTTCTTGTACGAATACCGTTCCGCACAAGCAGAATCCGGGTTGATCGATTTCAACGATAACGGATGTCGTCATCTGACAATCATCGAGGAAGCACATCGTGTGATGATGAAATGTGACAATCCCGAAATGCCTCAATACAAGTCTGCCATGATGTTCAGTAATATGTTGTCAGAAATCAGGGCATACGGAGAAGGCTTGTTCCTTGTTGACCAAGTTCCTACGAGACTGATTTCTGATGCTATCAAGAACACGAACACTAAAATTACCCATCGTTTGGTGGCGGAGGACGATTGTAAGGCCATTGCAGAATCAATGGGCATAAGTAAAGAACAGCGTCTGATAATACCAAAGTTAGGCGTTGGTCAATGTATTGTCTCAACATCGCTTTCGCCCGACAAGCATTGGGTGAAAGTCAATAAAGTCAAGTGATATGTACGGATTGGAAGATTACGAAGGACTTAATCCCCGCGATTCCATGGAGGGCTTGCGAAACGAGGGTCTTTCCGAAGCTCAATTGGATTATTTGCAAGAAGTGATTCCAGCCCCCGAAGACTGGCTGCACATGAACCACGAAGAAAAGCTGGATTCCATAAACATGATGGAATTGCGTCGTGATGAAATGGAGATACCAACAGACCTCATGCCCCAAGAATACTTTGAATGTATTTCTGATGTAAAGCAGTTGGAACAGTTTGCGAATATTGAGAGTGTTGAGCAATGCATTTCAACCGCCAATGAGTTCTACGAAACTGGGCGAGCTGAAGTATTCATGGAGGGTGGTATTGAAACGAGAGAACAACTGGCCAAAGAGTATTTTGAGAATATAAAAGACAGTTTGGGTTTACCTGCGGATATTCCCATAGAGTTTCGCCCTATGGATTCGCTAGGGGGATATAGTCCCGAAACAAATAGCATCACCTTGAATGAAAGCTATCTGGAGCATCCCGATCCTCGTGGCCTAATTAAAACTATTACCCATGAATCGGAACACGCATTTCAACAACAAGTTGTTGACAATCCGCATTTATATCCAGATATTCCCAGTGAAGTGATTGCCTCATGGAAATACAATATGGACCATTATAAAAGTGCGCAGGTATATGGCTTTGAAGCCTATCGGAACCAGCCCATTGAGAAGGATGCATTCGCATTTGAAAGCTATGTTTTTTCACAAGTTGACAAACTTAAAAATCTAAGAGACTAAAAAAATGGAAACAATGAAATTACAAGCGTTTCTTGAGACACAAAAAGTGTCAAAAGATCAGATACAGGAATTGTCTCAAATGATTCTGAAGACGGATCCTATAATACTTAGGGCATTTGAAGCATTTATCTACGAGGGAACAGAACCTGATTTGTGCATTGAAAATTATACCTGCAAAGGTCTAATGCAAGAATATGGTCTGTCTTTAACTGGTGCATTATTAACTTTGGATTGGTTGCTTCGTGAGCCAGAAGAAGCAAAACAAGCCATAAAAGATGGAATCAAATAACCATGCCAACATTTGTTATTACCGCAAAACACGACATAAACCGTGGGCAAATGCACATTGATAAAGGTGAGCAATATGCAATTAGCATTAACATGACAGGTATCGGACCAAATAACTTGTTCAACAATAGTCGCTGCCATGATGTGCTGAGAAGACAATTGGAGGTCAATGGCATATACCTTTCTGATAGCGACATCAGAGGAGGACGAGGTTTGTTTGATATTAAGAAATCATAAAACAAAAGACAACAACTATGGAACAATATGACTTTTCAAAAGATTGGGATCGTTTCTTTGACAATATAGATTCCTATCTCATCAGCCGCCAAAACTTTGAGAAAGAGTACAATTCAATTTGTAGAAAGGCAAAAAACCAAGAATATAGTAATACGAACAGTGCGGCTTGTTACTATTATATGGCAGCAGTACTATGTCGTTTCTACTACTATGAATTAGAAGTGAACCACGATTCTGATAAAAAATATGCTGTTGGACTAGGCAAAAAGGCCATTCAATCAGCACGAAGGTTTTTGAATGAAGACGAGGAATTCAAAACGATGTCCCTTGTATTTGATTTGCTTTTCTTGAAACATAATAGGCAAGATATTCCTGGCCTATTTCGTAAACTGCAATCAATAAAAATAGAATGCCCTCATATTGAGAGTATGGAAGGGCCGCTAATAAAAACAGAAGCACTACGAGACTGGTTTAACAACGCATATTATGATACTATTTTTGAAATCTTGTTTAATTGGGAAGTAGAAGATGACCTGAAACTGAAAGAAGGACTTGCGAAAGAACTCATAAACAGTTCAAATCAGATTGACCAAGAAGTGGGTTATGCGAACTTGGCCGATGCACTATTTGATATGGGTAATTATCAAGAAGCAGAACGGTACGCTATTTTGGGAAAGGATTTGTACGGGAACTTGTCAGCTTATGATCATGGAAAGCATTTCTTTTGGGGAATGTGTTGGTGCATTTATGCAAGATGTCAGGAAGAAGCTGGAGATATGGATTTTGCAATGACTCTGATTGAAAAGGGAGCGTCTCTTGGAATTCCGTGGTGCATGAAAGAATTGGAAAAATTAGAACAAAATGTTATGTCGCTTGGGACAGACTTTTTGGACGGAGATACTGGCCTTTCCGAACAAGAACGAAAAAGGTATACTTCAAGGATAAATGCTCCTTTTATGATGGAGACAGAGGCGATTTGGGATTTGGAAAACTATCCACAAATTCCTGTGGTTGTAGGTCGTATTTGCTCTGGTGTTTTAAGGAAAGGTGATGTTGTCGTGATAATGAATGATATTCAAAAGATTGAAGCAACAGTTTTTGGAATAGCCATGTTTGGCAAGCTTTTAGAAAAGGCAGAAGCGGGGGATGCTTGCGGCATTATGCTACTTGGTGAAGACGTTGATAAAGTGCAGATTGGATCAGTGATACACAAACTATCGTGATTTGAATGGCTCTATGAAAGAAGAAAAAACATGCTGCCCCTATTGTGGTTCAAAAGAAATCAGCTTAGGTAGAATAACTCCAGATATGTTGGTTGATCCAGCTCCTAATATTATTGATTTTGTGAAAAGCGTTTTCCACAAGAAATACAAATGTCAAAAATGCGGAAAGGAGTTTGATTGACGGAGGACAAATCAAATAACTAATTGATAATGTACCGAGGACTAACCTTATTCAGATGCTCGAATTGCGGCCATACCTTCATGTCGCATGATATGGAGTATAAAGCGACCTCGTTTTCCATGTCTCAGCGGTGTGCCAAATGCGGAAGTGACAGAACAATAGTCTAAACAATGGCTATAATGCTCGCTTTCCGATACATTTACTGCTTTCTCGTGAATGAATACAATGGCGTTTATTGTTTTACTCATCTAAATAAGCATTCAGGAACCTTTCGGCCAAACTGTTAGGGCGGATGTTCTTCCGTGCCTCATCCGGCGTGAACCATTGATAGGAGTCAATCTCTTGGTTGGGTGAGAGTTCGCTGTCATCCTTCACAAAGGCCGTGAAATTGCACATCAGCGTGTTAGACGGCTCAAAGAAACTGGTACGGTTGAACTTGATGCGGCTGATGGTCATGCCAGTCTCTTCCTTGATTTCACGACCGACGGCATGTTCCACTTGCTCGCCACGGTTCACATAGCCAGCCACAAGGACAAACCACGGCCTGCCATATTGCTTAATCAGTAGGATTTTCCCGGTCTGCTCGTTGATTACAATCATGCTCACAGCCACGTTATACATTGGAAAACGATATTGCTCACATTTGGGGCAATAGGGCACAATCCCTTCGCCTTCAAGTTCCTTTTCGATGAGTGATGTTCCGCACTCGAAGCAATGTTTCTGTATCATGATGCAAAAGTACAAAAAAGCCTCGTCCACCGTGAAACATAGTTCGTTTGGATAGGGGCGTGGTGCAAGAACTGTGGCCGAAAGGATGTTTGTATTGATAGGATTGGGTGAACTCTATACGGCATTGTCATTTTTTCTTCTTACTCAAAGTCGCCAAAGCTACTGGATGATGTTCCAGATGTTCCATTTGTGTCCCAAACAACAATTCAGGCTGATATTTACCTGATTGGAATCTAATAATAAACTCTCTGTCCATATCATCAAGGCACATCACCGATTTCACGTAATCGGAAACAGCAAGTTCTATCTTTGCTTTGGGATATGCCCCAGCTTTAATCCGTAACATAGGTAGCAGTTGCGACCGGATCTTGCTAAAACTCATCTGGGTAAGATTATCAACATCCTTTTCCAACCAATTTTCGCCGCTGTCATTGCCAATAGTGGAGTAGAAAACGGCACACTTCCTAAAGATGGTCTTTTCTTCATCGCTAGTCATCAGTTCCGATTGCGAAAGAGAATACAAATCGTACAAGTCCCTCGGCTTTGTCCTTTCAAAGAAAGCCCCCATTTTGCTGCCAAAGACTTCGACATCCCGAAGATGGAATACTGTTATAGCCCTGCTTGGGTCAAAAGGATGGCTAATAGTCGATTCTGTTGGGGCAAATACATGGCAACGTGCCAGATAGTTGATGTCAAGTTTGATTTTGTCACGACTACCAGTGACGGTATCATATAGCAACTCATAAGAGCACAGGGAATAACTCTCCCGTTTACCCAAACTGTAGCCTTGTTCAACGCAGTAGGCCGATAGGCTCCCATCCAATTGTTTCCTTAATTGAATCATCTCATCCTTGGAGCAGTCAATCGCCAAATCCAGGTCCAGATCCACTGAAAGACGTGGCAATCCCGGAATCAGCACCAAGTTGATAGCCGTACCGCCTTTCAGAGCCAGTTTTCCTTTGAAAGCGTCCAATTCGCTCAGGTCGTCAAGGATATTACAGAGCCGAATCACTTTTTCAACATTGGTTGCCGTGAAGCTGTATTCATCGGCTATTGCTGTTATTTGTTTCCTAGTCAATTCAATAGAGTTCATATTCTTTTTGTTTTATTTGTGGCACACATATTTTCCATTTCTTGTCATAAGTGTCGCAATCCTCATCGGGAGTGAGATAGCTTACATTATTGCCGATCCTTTCCTTGCAATGCCCGAAGAACGCATCCGACAAGCCAAGTTGCTCTTGATATAGTGAGAGCAGATAGCCTGCACGTTGATAAACACTCTTTGACGGGGCAGAGTCAAGGCACTGTATCATTACCGTCTCATCAAGCTTGCCAAGTCCAATCCAATCCAAAGCGTTCATCAGCTCTTCCAAACCACCAGCCAGGTCGATATGCCTGATGCAGTCGATGATGGTCTGGCTCAAGGATGTTACTTTGATAGGATAGTCTTCGTTGGAACTATCAAGGTGTGGATTTATCAAATAATTTACTGGTTTGTAAATATAAGTCTCGTTCAAATGCTCGAATGTTCGAAAAGGCGTTGAGCTATGGACATACAACCAGTTGAATGATTGAGTGTGAAGGGCATAATACTCCAAAGCCGAATGATAGACCAGGCATCCGTTATCCACCGCATTACAAGCTATCATAAACTTGTCTGTCAGGTATGAAGGCACGTATACACCCTTGCGAACATGAGAGAGCAACCCCCTTCGTGTCCTGTTGTAAAGCCGAGACTTGCGAGTATTATAACATACTTCGTTGTCTTGTTTCATTAACGCTTCTTCCATGCTGCTTAAAATTTTCTGCAAAGATATTACTTTTTGATAACATTGAATTACTTTTTAAGTATTTTTTTCTGCAAGTCGATATTAAAAACAACAGAAGAGTGTCGATAACGGGTCGGTAAGTTCCTTTTTATTACCACTTACCGACCTGCTATCACATGTTTTTTCCATTAGGCTGACTTCAGTAGTTCTAACACCTTTGTCAGTGTTGCTTCATCAACACCTTCGAGCTTTTTGGCAATGTCACTTCTGATGTCGCTCTGATTATCGGCTTTGTCCCATTTTGCCAGTTCTAACCGCTGCGTCTCGTCGGCGACCTCGATATATGGTTTCATCGCATTGTATGTGCTATGCCCCGTGCAACTCATTACAACGGTCGGCGGTATTCCGAAGGCAAGTGAGCAGCAGACGAAAGTTCTTCTAGCATCGTGGCAACCAATAATCTCATAGAACTTCTTCACTTCCTCGATCCTGGTGTTGCCTTGGTAATGGATTAAAACGACTTCTCGTTCAAGCCCCACCTTCTTTGCGGCCTCTTTCAAAAGCTCGTTGATTTTCTGGTTGGCATACACTCTGAACATCTTGCCGTTTTTATAATCCTCATCCTTGTATTTGTTAATGATTTCCTTAGCATGGATTGTCAACGGAATTGATAGTTTATCATGGGTTTTCTTTGTGCAGACCTCGATATGGTCATCAAACACATTTGCCTTTTTCAGGTTCTCCAAGTCGCTATATCTTAATGAGGTGAAGGCCATGAAGCAGAACATATCCCTGACCAACTCTAGGTTTTTCTCATCGTCGGCGAACTTAAAATTATAGAAATCCATCAGTTCATTGTGTTTTAGGAATGTAACGGTCTTTGACACGACGGTTAGATTTGGCTTGTAAGCCAGCACTCCGGGTTGTAATTCATAGCCTTCTGTATGCAACCATTTGATAAAAGTCCCCAAAAAAGAGAACATTTTTCTAATTGTGGTATTGCTATAACCTTTGCCAACATACCAATTCTTCAATTCACGCAGTCTTTCTTTTGTGAATTTCTCCAGCGTGATTCCAGGGCAGCACTCATTCAAATGATCCCATGTTTGATTATACTTGTAGCATGAGTTTTTCGTCCAGTTCCTATCGTTGCTTGCCGCTTCAAGAAAATCCTCATATAACTCGGACAATGTCTTTTTCACTTTGACAGGCTCTTGCTCAGGTTGCTCGCCGCGCACCATAGTTTTAAGGATTTCTTTTGATGGTACAACGGAATCAAGCTCACATTTTGTAAAGGCAACTTTAATCATGTCCAGGCCTTCATCGATGATGTTGGAAATGACTTTGGCACTATAGTTTTGGTCGCTGAACTTATGGATGGTGCCAGGCATGGGACGTTGTGAATTGCCGTCCCATTTCTCAGGATCGGCTTTGCAATCCAGGGTGAAGGAAGTCTCATTGTTGTTCCATCTTACGCGGATGGTGATGCGTTTTGTCTTTCGGTCGATAAAGACCCTCGTGCGATACTTAATTTCAATCATATTATCTCAATATTTGATGTATTTACTACATTTGCACCCAGAAATCACGGGGTGAAATCCGGGGTGTAGGCAGCAAAGATAATATGAAAAATTCAGGTGGAAAGTACCCCCCTCTTTTACGAAAACGTTTGAGCAATGACTGAACAAGAAAGAGTAATAGACTACTCAAAAATAATGAAAACCAGAAAGTTATTGCTCTGTGATAGGCGTGTTTGTTCAATCCGACCTTCCGGTAATCTCCACGAAACCAATAAGAAAGCCGCTATATAGCGGCTTTTTCTTTATTGTGCTGTCTGATTCAACACCATCACGTTCTCATTGTTCAGCCTCACCTTCAGCCAGCGTTCGATGCGGTCTTTCTGGTCGTCGGTTAATGGCTCATTGCTGGTGACAAAAGCCACAATCTGTTCGGTCTCGTCTTCTCCTTCGACGGCAACAGATGAGCCACGACTCAGACTCAGGCTCGTGATGTTGGCGTATTGGGCAAACAACTCCTTCGACACGGCTTCGACAGGCAATTCCTTCTCTTTGTATGCGTTGAGCGCGTCACCCAATTTGGCGATGCTGTCGTTCAACCGGCTGATTTGCTTTTCGGTCTGCTCATAAATGCCTTTCACGATTTCCTTCTCCGAAAACTCCTGGCGCATGGAGGTGGCATCTTCGTGGAAGACGATTTGGCTGCGTGTGATACCGTATTCCTCGGCACTCCTATAGATTTGCTGTTTGGCTTCGTTAGTCAGCGTTTCGCCGGCAAGGAATAGCTCCAATTTCGGCGATTTGCGCGAATAGGTGGCCTTGTGGTCATAGATGAAGCACTTGCCGAGGTTTTTGTTTTCGGCTACCACCCTTTCAGCATGGATCTTGAAGTTGTTCTCCTTGATGACGCTGATGGCGGAAATGATGCTGGGCACGATGACGATAAGAAGGATGAGATACAAGGCGCTTTTGGGCATGCGACGGCGTTGTTCGTCGGTGTCAACCACAGGGAACCTGAAGTATTTTACCGCGATGAAGGTGGCCAAGGCAATGAAGATGCTGTTGATAGTGAACAGATAAAGTGCTCCAAAAACGTATGCCCAGTTCCAAATCGAGATGCCATACCCTACGGTGCAGAGCGGCGGCATGAGGGCGGTGGCGATGGCGACACCTGAGATGACGGTGCCTTTGTCCTTGCGCGAGGTCTCGATGATGCCCGCAAAACCGCCAAACAAGGCAATCAAGACATCGTATATCGTCGGTTGGGTCCTTGCCAAGAGTTCGGATGGATTGGCCAGACTCAATGGGCTGAGCAGGAAGAAGAGCGTGGAAGCCAGAATGCTGATGGCTACCATCACACCGAAATTCTTCAATGAGTTTTTGACCAATGGGTTGTCCTCGGTGCCGAGACCCAAGCCGAAGCCCAAAATGGGTCCCATCACGGGGGAAATTAGCATCGCGCCGATGATGACGGGGATGGAGTTGACGTTCAAACCCACAGAGGCAATGATGATGGCGCAGGCCAGGATGAAGACGTTGGTGCCCCGGAAGGCGATGTTTTTCCGGATGGAGGCACATGCGTTTTCGTAGTCGATTTCGTCAGCGATGTGGATGAGGGATTTGAGGTATATGAGGACTTTACGGAAAAAGTTTTTCATGGTCAGTAATTATGGTTTGATGAGAGAATTTCGTGCAAAGAACTGCAAAAAACTTGAATTGTGCAAGGGTCACCGACGGAAAAAGCTCTTGAAGGCAATTAACATGGGAAAGATTTCGACGCGGCCCAAGAGCATGATAATCATGGCCGCCACTTTTTGGAAGCCCATCATCCCGTCATAGTTGCCCATCGAGCCGACATCGCCGAAACCAGGGCCTACGCTGCCTATGCAGGCAATGGAAGCCGAGAGCGAGGTCTTGAAGTCCATGCGCATGATGAACATCGTCGTCAAGGCCATCAAGACGATGGTGCCGTCGGAGTTCCTCGATGGCGTGATTCGTGCGGATTATCTGAGGTTATAGGAATGAGAGTCTGCGGGTCCCTGAGCCTGTCGAAGGGCCCGTGTCAAAACTATATCACAGCGGAAACGACTTCGGCAATCTGTTCCAGCCATTCCTTGTCGACGGCATCAAACGTAGCCAGTTTCTCGCTGTCGATGTCTAACACGCCGATGACGTCTTCACCTTTAAATAAAGGCACCACGATTTCGCTCTTCGACTCGCTGCTACACGCGATGTGGCCTGGGAACTGTTCGACATCCTCAACCACGATGGTTTTCTTGTCTTTCCATGACGTGCCGCACACGCCCTTGCCGAAGCCGATGCGGGTGCAAGCCACAGGACCTTGGAAGGGACCGAGCACCAGTTGCTCACTGATGACACGGTAGAAGCCCGTCCACCAGAAATGGAAAGCCTCTTGAATCAATGCGGCCACATTGGCCATATTGGCGACGGCATCTGTCTCGTCCTTCACCATCGCTTTTACTTGAGAAAGGAGGAGTTTATAGTCTTCTTGTTTGCTCATTTTTTGTATTTTTGCAATCCGTTTGCAAAAGTACAAAAAAATGAAGAAAGATATTCCCGTATTGCTGCTCACCGGTTACCTTGGTAGCGGCAAGACCACAGTGGTCAACAAGATATTGAACAACCGTAAAGGTATTAAGTTTGCCGTGATTGTCAACGACATAGGCGAGGTGAACATTGATGCCGACCTGATTGAAAAAGGCGGCGTGGTAGGGCAGAAGGATGACAGTCTGGTCGCTTTGCAGAACGGCTGCATCTGCTGCACCTTGAAGATGGACCTCATCCAGCAGCTGCACGAAATCATCGTCATGCAGCACTTTGACTACATCGTCATCGAGGCCAGCGGCATCTGCGAACCTGAGCCTATTGCCCAGACGATTTGTTCCTTCCCTGACATGGCATGGCAACTCACCAAGGACGGTATCCCGATTCTTGACTGCATCGTGACCGTTGTCGATGCACTTCGTATGCAGAGTGAGTTCAGCTGCGGTGACGACTTGATGAAGAAAAACTTGGCCGAGGACGACTTGGAAAGTCTTGTCATCCAGCAGATTGAGTTCTGCAATATCATCCTGCTCAACAAGGCCTCTGAGGTCACGCCCGAGGAGTTAGGTCGCGTCAAGAGCATCATCCGTGCCTTGCAGCCCACCGCCGAAATCATCACCTGCGACTATGGTGACGTCGACTTCGACAAGATTCTCAATACCAAGATGTTCGACTTCGACAAGGTGGCCACTTCTGCCACTTGGATTAAGGAAGTGGAAGGCGCCGTGGAGGAAGAGGAAGAAGGGCATCACCATCACGATGATGACGACGACCATGACCACGATCATCATCACCATCATCACGACGATGATGATGACGATGAGGAAGAGGAGCACGGCCATCACCACCACCATCACCACGACCACGAAGGCGGTGAGGTGGAGGAATACGGTATCGGCACCTTTGTGTATTACCGTCGCGAGCCGTTCAACATGGCGCGTTTCGATGAGTTTGTGGCGCGCAAGATGCCGAAGAATGTCATTCGTGTGAAGGGCATCTGCTACTTCAAGAACGAATACGACAACTGCTATATCTTCGAGCAAGCGGGCAAGCAGGTGCAGCTGCGCGACGCCGGTCAGTGGTTTGCCACCATGCCCGCTGATGAATTGGCTGCCTTCATGGACCGCGAGCCTACCCTCCGCCGCGACTGGGACGACGCCTACGGCGACCGTATGCAGAAACTCGTTTTCATTGGGCAGCATTTGGATAAGGAGGCCTTGGTGAAGGATTTGGATGCTTGCTTGACGAGGTAAATTTCCTGCAGGTTATGGAAAGTATGTCATCCTTTTTCAATTGAAAGACTCAATAAATTGCAATAAATGAAAAAACTAGTATTTATATTATATAATCAGTGAGTTGTATCATAGAGTTATTGTTGATAGGGACGAAGAACCTTCAACAAGCGGTGATGTGATACTTCCTATGTTTGTTGAACATGATGGTACTACTTATACCGTTTATGGAATAGAACGATATGCTTTTTATAGCGACACATTATTGAATTCCATTACATTATCCGATAGCATCCATTATATTGGATATGCTGCATTCTCGAGGTGCTATAATCTTCAGCGAGTAGAAATGGGAAACAATATTCGCTATATCGAAGGTAGTGCATTTTTCTTATGCACCAATCTTGAATCTATAGAGTTACCTAGTACTTTATTTTCAATTGGACAGAGTGCTTTTAAAAGAAGTGGTTTGCAGTCAGTTTCATTACCGAATGGTTTAATGGAAATAGGTGAATACATGTTCTCGAATTGTAATTCATTACAAGAAGTGATATTACCAGACTCTCTTACTGGAATAAGCAATTATATGTTTGAGAATTGTGCTAATTTACAAAGAGTTGAAATGCCTTCATATATCGAAGTCATAGGACCGCATGCTTTTGAGAATTGTTCCTCTTTGGAAACAATTGAGATTCCTAACATGCTTACGGAATTAGGGTCTTATGCTTTCTCAGGATGTTCAAGCATTGTCGAAATAAAACTAATATTGAACTATAGGGCAAGAGTCCATTCTTATGCTTTCCATAATTGTAGTAATTTGAAACGAGTCGTCATAGATGTTCATGATCCTTTTGATACTTGGAGTTTTATTATGGGGAATGAAGTTTTCAATGGAACGGAATTGGAATCCATTACGATAAAAAGCCAAAAAGTTCCTGAAATTACTGAAAACACTTTCGAGGGTGTCTCAAGAGAAATACCCATTATTGTTCCTTGTGGGTTGGCATCACAATATGAAAATAGCGAGAATTGGAGTGATTTTACCAATATTCAAGAGGATTTATTGTATTCATACAATATTGTGACAGAATACGATGGTATGGGAACGGTTCAGATTCTGCATGAGCCGATATCATGTGAAGATGGTATGCTTGAGGTGTTGGCCATCCCTCAAAACGGATATGGATTCTTTTATTGGTTAGTTTCAGATTTTGTCTATGTTTATTGGCCTAATCCAATAAATGTTGAACCATTTGCAGACGGTCCAATCAAGGCTGTTTTCGATGTAATTGGTGTTGAAGAAAACAATGTAATGCCAATTGAAGTATATCCAAACCCAACAGACGGAGTGATCTGTATCGATGTTGAGGGGTTGGAGAAAATAGAAGTCTATTCTATCACTGGACAATTCATCAAAGAGTTCAAGAACAATGAGATAGACATTACTAATCAAGATGCGGGAACCTATTTGTTAAAGGTGTTTACCTCATCTGGATGGGTTGCGAAACAGATTATCAAGGAATAAATAAGAGTGGCGAGACCTTCTTGCTGATCTTCGCATTTTTTTCATTTTTGATGTTGTTAAGATAATGCAAAGATAGAGTTTTTTGAAATAGATGGCGTTTCCGTTTCCATTAAATCCCTATCTTTGACCTTTCAAAACGGCAGATTTTATGGAACAAATCATACAAACTGTTTACAATTGGGTGTGGAGTCCTGCTTTGGTGGCCATCTGTCTCTTGGCGGGCTTGTATTTCTCCATCGGTACGCGCTTCGTGCAGGTGCGCCGCTTCCGCGAGATGGCGCGGCTGCTCTTCTCGACGGATAAGACGCAAAAGACGGGTATCACCTCGTTTCAGGCATTCTCTATGGCGCTGTCGGGACGCGTGGGTACGGGCAATATCGTAGGTGTGGCCACGGCCATCGGCTTTGGCGGTCCTGGCGCCATAATCATAGCGTTTTTCGGGGCAGGCAGCGCCTTTGTGGAGGCTACTTTGGCGCAAGTCTTTAAGGAAGACCACAATGGGCAGTTTAGGGGTGGCCCGGCCTACTACATAGAAAACGGACTCCGGTCGCCGTTTTTCGGTGCATTTTTTGCCGTGTTGGCAGCCTTGGCTTGTGGCGTGTTCCTGCCTCCTGTGCAGTGCAATGGCATCGCCCTCTCGTGCTCACGTGCCTTCGGCGTAGCCCCTTGGGTGATAGGCGTTGTGGTTGCCGTGCTCATTGCCTTGGTCATCATCGGTGGCGTCAAGCGTATCGCTAATGTGGCTCAGATTGTAGCACCCGTCATGGCGGTAATTTACATTCTCTTGTCGATAGTGGTGTTGGTCATCAACTACAGAATCGTCCCCGATGTGTTCCTTCAGATGTTGCGTGGTGCCGTGGGTCTCAACGAGGTGGGAGGCGCGTTGATAGGTAGTACCATAGCATGGGGCGTCAAACGTGGCATCTACAGCAACGAAGCTGGACAAGGCACTGGACCTATCGTGGCAGCGGCTGCCAAAGTGAGTCATCCTGTAAAACAAGGTCTTGTCCAGGCATTCTCAGTGTATATCGACACCCTTCTCGTTTGCACCGCCACAGCCATGATGATTCTGGCTTGCCGCACATACAACATCGTTGACACCGTTGAGCAGACCGCGTCGGGTGCTGTGGTCACTTATCTGCAGCAGAACCCCGATGCTCCTCTTGGCGAACCTGGCGTGTTCTACACCACAGGAGCCCTTGGAACGGTGGTGGGACAACGCACTGGCGACATGATTATCTCCATCGCCTTGTTCTTCTTCGCGTTTACCACCATCATGGCGTATTACTATTATGCCGAAACCAACCTTGTGTACATATTCAATCGTTGGCGCCGCCGCATTTTCAAGAAACATCCTGAAAAGCTTGACGAATTGGAGCGTGCCGACATGCATTTCGGTGACAACCGAGGCGAGAAAATCGTGATATGGATACTGAGAATTGGCACCATCTCAGCGGTATTTCTTGGCTCGTTGGTGGGCAGCGGTCTGGTGTGGACCATAGGTGACATCGGCGTGGGCGCGATGGCGTGGATTAACATTATCGCCATCCTTTTGCTGTCCCGGAAGGCGTTCAAGGCCTTGCGGTCGTACGAACGGCAGAAGAAAGAAGGCAAAGACCCCATGTTCGACCCGAAGGAAATCGGGGTAGAAGGGGCGGATTTCTGGGAGTCGCGTTAGGCTTTGCCTTCCCTGCGTTATTTCTTCTTTGCAAAGAGCGAGCTGATAGCCGTTAAGGCCCAGTCGCCCAGTTTGTCCATGCCAAAGCCCAGCAGGTTCTTGGGAGTGTAAAAGTCCTTGCATTGGGTGAAGGCATCCGTGACGTCCTCTTCCTTATCCTTGATGCGTGATTCCGCATTCCAGATGGCGATATCAAGGCCTTCCATCGTTTCCAGACCTTCGGGTTTCGCCTCTTTTTGGAAGAAGATATCGGTGTACATGCTGATGAAGTTACTCTTGAAGAGTTTCTTGCGCAGCAGGATGAGCACCACTATGGTTAGCAACAGCACGCCCGACATAATGAAGGCGGCCTGCGCATAACTGCCCATCAACTCGCCGAGCCACAAGACAACCGCAACGGACAGGGTCGTCACAAAAACACCAGCGATGATAAAGATAAGCAGAAGGCCGGCAATGGCTGAAGTGCCTTGCGAGAGGCCCTTCACCGAACGTAGCTTCACGTTGTCGATCTGCGCGTTGACGTAGCCTGTGGTTTTGCGAGCCAACCTGTCAACGGGAGCTGTAAACCTTTTATTTTTCTGATTCTTCGACATTTTCGTCATTTTCTTTCTTTATGTTCGACAGTCTTTCCTTTACCTTGTCGATGCAGTCTTCTGTCGTTTTTTTCACTTTTTTACGGGTCTCTTCACCTTTGTCGGGAGCCAAGAGGATGCCCAGCACGGTACCAACTGCGGCACCGGCCAACAATGCGAAAACAGTACGTGATTTCATGGCGTTAAGTGTTTAGAGGTTAATAACTATGTTGGAGTGTTTGAACATTTGTTTGGCAAAGATATGAAAAAGTTATGCGTAAAAAAGCCGTTTTTGCACAAAAAGGCAGGTTTTTAAAGCTTAACATACTTTCGTATGAAAATCCGCTCCAGTGTGGGGCGGATTTTTTATTTGATGGCCTGCATCTCGCGGAGTAACTCCAGCGCCTGTGTCACCGTTTCGACCTCTTTGACAGTGAGCTGAAGTTTGTTGTTGACCTCTTTCACGGCGGTGCGCTTCGGATGGCTCATGATGTACTGCATGATTTGTTGGAAGGTAGCACTCTCAAAATACTTCGACTCAGGGTTGCTGACGAAATAGGCCGTCATGTTATGGTGGCGCAACAAGATTTTCTCGAAGCCCAAGTCTTTGGCAATCCAACGCAAACGTACGGTGTTGAGTAAGTCATTGACCTGCTTGGGAATAGGTCCGAAACGGTCGATGAGGTGGTCGGTGAATTTCATCAGGCTCTCCTCGGTCTTGGTGCGGTCGAGTTCGCTGTAGAGGCTCACGCGCTCCTGCGTCGAGTTGATGTAGTCGGCGGGGAAGCGCACCTCCATATCGGTCTCGATGGTGCAGTCTGCAACGTATGTTTTTTCCTCTTCCTTATCAAAAATATCCTGAAATTCAGTTTCTTTCAGTTCGAGGATGGCCTCGTCGAGGATTTTATGATAGGTCTCAAAACCGATGTCGTTGATGAAACCGCTCTGTTCGGCACCGAGGATGTTGCCAGCGCCACGGATGTCCAAGTCGCGCATGGCGATGTTGATGCCCTCACCAAGGTCGGAGAACTCCTCCAAGGCGCGGAGGCGCTTTTGGGCTTCTTGGGTCAGAGTGTTCAAAGGCGGCGTCAGCAGGTAACAGAAGGCCTTCTTGTTGGAACGACCCACGCGGCCACGCAGCTGATGCAGGTCGCTAAGGCCGTAGCGGTGCGCGTCGTTGATGATGATGGTGTTGGCATTGGGAATGTCCAAACCCGATTCGACGATGGTGGTGCAGAGCAGCACGTCGTAGTCGCCGTTGATGAAGCCGAGCATGATGTCCTCAAGCTTCGAGCCTTCCATCTGGCCGTGGGCGACGGCGATGCGCACGCCCGGCACGTACTTCAGGATGAAGTCGTGCACGTCCATGATGTTCTGGATGCGGTTGTGGATGAAGAAGACCTGTCCGTTGCGGGCGAGTTCAAACTGGATGGC
>CADAPW010000003.1 GCA_902789915.1 uncultured Bacteroidia bacterium
CGAGGGCGGCGTGTGAGGTCATACCGCCACGGGCGGTCAGGATACCGTCGGCGGCACGCATGCCTTCGACGTCTTCGGGGTTGGTTTCCTCACGGACCAGGATGTTGGCCACCTTAGCGGCACGGTAGTCCTTGGCCTTCTCGCTGGTGAGGGCGATGCGACCGACAGCGCCACCAGGACCTGCGGGCAGACCCTTGGCGATGACGTCGTGCTTCTTCTCGTCGGCAGCGTCGAGGATGGGGTGGAGCAGCTCGTCGAGTTGCTCAGGGGTGAGGCGCATGACGACTTCCTTCTCGTCGATGAGGCCTTCCTTCAGCATGTCGAGGGCCATGGTCAGAGCGGCAACGCCGGTGCGCTTGCCGACGCGGCACTGCAGCATGTAGAGCTTGCCATCCTGGATGGTGAACTCGATGTCGAGCATGTCGTGGTAGTTCTCTTCAAGGATGCGGCGCACCTCGCAGAGCTCCTTATAGGTTTCGGGCATCAGCTCTTGCATGGAGTGCATGTGCTTGTTCTGCTCGTTCTTGGTGTCGTCGTTCAACGGGTTGGGGGTACGGATACCAGCCACCACGTCTTCGCCTTGGGCGTTGATCAGCCATTCGCCGTAGAACTGGTTGTCGCCAGTGGCGGGGTTACGGGTGAATGCCACGCCGGTAGCGGAGCCTTCGCCCATGTTACCGAACACCATGGTCTGCACGTTGACGGCAGTGCCCCAGTCGTCCGGGATACCTTCGATGCGGCGGTAGGAGATGGCCTTCTTACCGTTCCAGCTCTTGAACACGGCCTTGATGCCGCCTTCGAGTTGGGCCTCGGCGTCGTCCGGGAACTCAGTGCCCAGCACTTCCTTGATGCGGACCTTGAAGTCCTCTGCGAGTTGCTTCAACTCTTCAGCCTTCAGCTCGGTGTCGCTCTTGTAGCCCATCTTCTCCTTGTAGGCGTCGAGCATATCGTCGAGTTGCTTGCGGATGCTCTTGCCGTCGGCGGGTTCGATGCCCTCGGCCTTCTCCATGACGACGTCGGCGTACATCATGATGAGGCGGCGGTAGGAGTCATACACGAAACGGGGGTTGTTGGTCTTCTTGATCAGGCCAGGGATGGTCTTGGAGCAGAGACCGATATTCAGCACGGTGTCCATCATACCAGGCATCGACTTGCGCGCACCGGAGCGGCAGCTGACGAGCAGCGGGTTCTCGGGGTCGCCATATTTCATGCCCATGATGTTCTCCATGTTCTTCATGCCGGCGTGGACCTCGTCCATCAGGCCAGCGGGAAGTTGGCAATTGTTTTGGTAATAAGCTGTGCAGCACTCGGTGGTGATGGTCAAACCAGCGGGTACGGGGAGCTTGAGCAGGCACATTTCGGCGAGGTTAGCGCCCTTGCCGCCCAGCTCGTTCTTCATCGAAGCATTACCTTCAGCGGTCTTTCCGCCAAAGGTGTAAACATACTTTGTCATTGATTTAATTGATTATTAGTGATTTAACTGATATTCTTTAGTCTCGAAAATGAAGTTGCAAAAGTAGGAAATTACTAAAAACTATGCAATAGAGTTTTCCAATTTTTTTGACGAGGCATGAAAAAAGCCTCGAAACGCAGGCGTTCCACCGAACCGAGTACGCCATCATTAACCTGCAAATCATCCCCTAATATAGCTTGAACCGCTCGGCAAACGCCGCTGCTGCAACAGCTTGTTGTTTCTCTGTTTTCATGCCGCAAATATAGTTTTTATTCTCAAAACTCCTTGCGGTTTAGAATAAAAACCCTACTTTTGCATCCGATAAAACTGTCACATGTGACACAAATATCGGATAGATGGATATAAAAAGAGACCTATACTTACAGCAGCTGATAGACCGTCGCCACAACGGTATGATTAAGGTTGTAACAGGTGTGCGCCGATGCGGAAAGTCCTATCTGGTGTTCAACCTGTTCAACAACTACTTGAAATCAAACGGTGTGGACGACAAACACATCATCAAGGTGAATTTGGAGAATCGCCGTAACAAAAAGCTTCGCAACCCGGACGCACTCCTTGAATATATTGACGCACAACTCATCGACCAGGACATGTACTACATCTTGCTTGACGAAGTGCAACTAGTGGATGAGTTTGAGGACGTGCTGAACAGCTACCTCGACGTTCCCAATGCGGATGTGTACGTGACTGGCTCCAATGCCCGTTTCCTTTCAAAGGATGTCATCACTGAATTTCGTGGTCGAGGCGACGAGGTGAAGATCTACCCGCTCTCGTTTGCTGAGTTCATGTCCGCGTTCGACGGAAGCAATCAGCTCGGCCTGGATGAATACATGACATTTGGCGGCCTCCCTCTGATACTCTCCTATAAGACACAAGAGCAGAAATCGGCATATCTGAAGAACCTGTTTGAAGAGACCTATATCAAGGACATCAAAGAGCGTTATCAAATCCGTCACGAAGAAGAGTTTGAGGAGCTGC
This sequence comes from uncultured Bacteroidia bacterium, assembly GCA_902789915.1. Lineage (GTDB taxonomy): Bacteria > Bacteroidota > Bacteroidia > Bacteroidales > F082 > Limimorpha. The sequence continues at coordinate 2,453 of CADAPW010000003.1, forward strand.
TCAACATCATTTCATCGTCTATTGGAAGCCTTACCAATCCAACCAAGTTGTCCAAGACCTTCCAAAGCGTAAAACATGTGAATGTCAATCCCGAAACCATCAAATACTACCTCGAATATCTCTGTGATTCATTCCTGGTTTCAAAAGCGATGCGTTATGATGTCAAAGGCAAGAAATACATCGACACCCCATACAAATATTACTTCACCGATATGGGGCTGCGCAATGCACGTATCAATTTCCGTCAGGACGAAAAGACCCATCTCATGGAGAATGTCATCTATAACGAACTGTTGATTCGTGGCTTCAACGTCGATGTGGGTGTAGTGCCAGTGGTCTCTCGTGACGAGAACGGCAAGCAAGTGCGCTCACAGTTGGAGATTGACTTCGTGTGCAACCAGGGCAGCAAACGCTATTATATCCAGTCAGCCTTCCGCATGAATGACGAGGAGAAACGGCAAAATGAGCAAGCTTCTCTAACCAAGGTGAACGACTCTTTCAAGAAAATCATCATCACAGGAGAGGAACACCACGATGAGCATCTACGACTTCCTGCTCAACCCCAATGCCTTGGAGCTATAAATACAGTTTAATTTACGCATATAGCACAAATCAGCATATTGATGGTTATAGGCATCATCCTCATAGTACTGGTCATTGCCTTTATTGTTTGGCGGGCATTATCAATTGCGTCAAACTGCGTTACCCCAATCTAGATCGTTTCGATAATAGTTCACTACAAAAGCGCCCCGAGAAAAACCCCGAGGCGCTTTTAATAATTGAAGAATAAGATTTTTTTACTCTTTCACAAACTTCATGCTACCCACCGCCTTTTCCGACTTCACCGTCACAAAGTACATGCCTTGGCTGAGGCTTTCGAGGTTTAGGGTGGTCATGCCGTGGGCTTGGCTTTGATGTACCACTTGTCCGAGGCTGTTGCAGATGGTGATGTCACAGTCTTCTTCAGGAAGGCTAAGGCTGAACTGCCCCTTGTTGGGGTTGGGGTAGAGGTTTACGTTGCTCATGGCATTTTCGTTGGTACTGACGAGTTCCATGGTGATGGTTTGTGGCCATGCGTCGCAGCCCGTGACGATGAGTTGCATGTGGGCGTAGGCCATCAGATTGTCGCTAATTTCTATGGTGGCCATTCCGTTTTCGTCAGTATAGGCAACGCCGACGAGGCCGAGTTGGTCGAGTCCGTGGAAAAGGGCGCAGCGGAAATTCTTTAGTCCTACGCCATTATTGTCAGTGACGGTCACATCCATCGAAGTCATGCCTGGGAAATACTCTTCTCCATATTCGAGCTCCACGTATGGCGTGAAAGGCTCGTCGTGCCAAGGGCTGCAAGCCACGTCGCCCATCATGTTGAGGTCATAGAAGTTCCAGCGCAGGGCGCCTTCTTCCCATTGTCCAGGGGCGGTGACCCATGGTGCGGTCTGTATCTTTGCTTCCCTCAAGGCCATGCCGCCGTAAGGGATGCGGTCGTGGTAGTAGGCGTCTTCCGTCTCACGGTGCAGATGGATGGCAGGACCCTCGGTCTGGCCTTCGTTGAACCATCCGAAGCGTGAGTTGCCGAAGGTGGCCACGGCGAAGTTGGCGATTTGGGTCATGCGTTCCAGGATGCAGTTTTCGGGGAAGTTGCCGCAGATGCAGCCCGAGGTGTGGAAGAAGGTGTAGTTGTGGTCCACGCCGTTGGGACCGTAGAAGTTGGCGTCGGTGATGTCCTCGTTGACCCAGCCCGCCACGTAGTTGGTGTTGGCGTGGCCGTCGTGGTGAACATACTGCGTGCCCTCGTTGATGGCCATGCAGAGGTTGTAGCCGCTCCAGTTACCGTCTTCATAATAGAGGCGTGTGAAGTTGTAGTTCTCGGGGATGCCCGTGGTGGTGTAGCCGTTGTCGTCGTGCGTGCCGATGAGCAGCTCAAGGTACTGGCTGCCGTTGCTCAGATAAGGTTCATCGTAAAGGTGTTCACCTGCCATGATGACGTTGCGGAACTCACCGAGGACGGGAGCACTTTGGTAAGTCATCGACTTGTGGAGCATGTTGTTCAGCTCCGTGGTGTTGTTGAAGCACATGCGGCCGATGCCGATCTCAGGCAGCAGGTCGTCTTCGCCGATCTCGCCCCAGCGGTCGTCGCCATCGTCGTTCCAACTGCCGTCAAGGGCGGCAAAGTAAAGGTCGGCGGGGAGGCAGTAGTCTTCTTGGTCGCCGCCACCGCTGGTCACATAGCAATAGAGGCAGCGGTAGGGGATATATTGCGTGTCGCCGGCGAGGTTCACCATCATGATGCCGCTGTTCTCATACTCTTGAATGATGTAGTTGCGCAGCTTCTCGGCGTCGTCTTGGCCACTCATGCTGCTGAGGATGGTCTCAAGGGCGGTGACATGGACGCGCAGTCCACGAGCCTGATAGAATGCCACATATTCGTCAAACGAGGCGACATATTGCTGAGGGGTGACCACGAGCAGGTCGTAGCCGCCCAAGACGAAATCCCTAGTTTTGTATGACTCCAGCATCTCCGGGTTCTGGGCAAGGCGCTTGGCGCGCTCGCCGTTGTTGCCGCTGAGCCACAGCTTGCGGCTTTGGTCGGCCTTAGAGGCTGTCGTCGTGATGCGGACAGTAGCCTTGGTGGCATAGCGTACCTCGCCTGTGCCAGGCACATACTGCACGGGCGTGAAGGCCGAGAAGGCGAAGCCGACGCCGTTCATGTACTGCGTGCTGAGTTTACCGTAGGCTTGGGCAGGATAGACGCTCTTCGAGGCATAGAGGGCCTCGTCCTTCTCAAAGTGACGGCGCACGGGGTTGGAGTAGGTGAGGGCCGTCTGGTAAGGGAAGAGATGATGGTAGCCTTCCATCGTATGGAAATCGGAGAGTTCCACTTCGATGCTGGCGGCTTCGGTGCCTTGTGGCAGCATGAGGCTGACGCTCTGCCAGGGCAATGACGGTTGACCCGCAAGAGCGCTCTGCATACAGTCCGTGAATTGGATTTGTTCGTAGCCTTGGATTTGGCTGATGTTAGGTTGATTGAAATAATAAGTTTTCTCGATGGTCTGTGCCGAAGCGAACAGACTGACCATCAAAGCTAAAAGAATTAGGCTTAGTTTTTTCATTGTGTTATTAGGTTTATTTTCTTTCATTTTGGTGCAAATTTGAGTGTTTTCGTAACAACAAGCGGAAATCACCTCTTCTGTCGTGAAGAAATATCCATCAGCAATTTGTTTTCTCCCTGTTTCGGCTGTTTGCAAGAGATCCTCTTTTGTAAAAGGTTGCATAGGATTGTCCGTCAAAGTTGCTGTACTCATTTTATTAGTGTTAATTGATGGCAAAAGTACACAAATTCACTAATTCGGAGGAAATAATGCTGTAATTTTTTCGTTTTCAAGGGAAAGAACTATTTTTGCAAAACAATCAAAAACGATGTGACATGAAAAAGCATTTAGTCCTATTGTTGCTCCTGCTGGTTCCAGCATTTTCTTTTGCACAGGAGGAAGATGAAATAGACGACATATCGAATTATTCGAGCAAGGAAAAAGACGCATATTATCAAGAATGGAAAAAAAACTATAAGCCTTGGAGACCTTTGGATGAAAACGAAATCATGGCATACGAAAATGCCTATTTTGCGTTGGATGAGATTAAGAATTTTACGCCATTTCAAGAAGGGGAGGATCACCAAAGATATTACTATGAGAGCCTAAAACATAGGTTTGATGACTGTCCTGAACTTGCTGCCAAGATTGACAAGCGACAGGTCATAAGATACGAAAAGAGAGAATCAGTGGAAGCCATCGTGTATAAGAGTTATGAGTATTTTATGGCACTTGAACCGAGTATATATGTGGCCTATTCAGAAGACCAAGGACGGTCATGGACTTTTTATTATACTGGGATAACGCATTGCCAGCCACTTTGTTTCAAGTCGCAATCCAAGATGCCTTTGTTCAACAAGCAAGGCGATTTGCAGTTGGAGGCATGCCTGCTTCGCCAGATTTCTTCTTTTTGGCTGGGCCATGTGTTAGATTATGAATTGGTCAAAGACGGTCTGCTGTTGACCATTGACATGGAGACATTGCGCAAAGACTCTGACGGGGATGGATTGACGGATATTGAAGAGGCAAGGTTTATGACCGATCCTTTCAATAGCGATACCGATGGTGATGGAATTGCCGACGGTTTGGACCTGAATCCGAGAATGTCGGTGCCTCGTTCGGACAAGACGGCCGTTTATGAATACTTGATTCAGTTTTGTTTTGCGGATACTATTCCGTTGACCATTCCAGAGCTGTGTTATGCCAACGAAAAGACTAGAACGGTGAGGATTGTCACGGATAGTCCTGATCTTCAAGCTGTTCAACCAAGAACAATGCGCGTAATCGTCCTCTCAGAAGAGGATTATGAAAACTCTAGTAAGTATTTTGTGCCGATGGACAGCTATCATTTGTCTCCTATGTTTAAGGTTGATGACGAAGAGGAAACTTATCTTGTTTCCGTTTCGGCTCGTTCAGGTTTCTGGGATTGTTTGGTAAAGAAAACAGATAAGGGATGGAAATTGGATGTGATCTCTAGCGGGATTTTTTAACATTCATAAAAATACACACTGAAAACGTTACTTTCCAAATGATAGAATAAACAAAATCAAAATCAGCCCGCCTGAATTTTCTTCAAGCGGGTTGTAAAGTATCAAGAAACACTATCAAGAAATCACTCTTTAGACGCTCCCAAAACGTCATGCACCGGCCAATCTTGCGCCTTCTTGAAGTTGAACGAGGCCGTTGCGCGGATGTCGGTAGCAGAGGCGCCAAACATGACCTTATAGGTGCCTGCGGCAGTCTCCCAAGCCGAGTGTTCCTCGTTGAACGAAGCCATCTCGTAGGCACTGACTTTCATCGTCAAGGCCTCTGACTGACCAGGGGCCAGAAGTTTGGTCTTGGCAAAGGCTTTCAACTCACGGGCAGGCTTTTCGAGACCTCCCGCAGGAGCGGCTACGTAAAGTTCAACTACCTCACGTCCAGCCACTTTGCCCGTGTTGGTCACGGTGATGGTGGCGGTGAAGCCCTCCTTGCCGGCTTTCACCGAGGGCTTGCTGTAGGCGAAAGTCGTGTAGCTCAATCCGTAGCCAAAGGGGTAGGAGACTTCCACATCGTTGGTTTGGAAGTAGCGATAGCCAACCCAGATGTCTTCCTCGTAGTCCGTGAAGTCCACATTCTTTCTCTCTCCTTTTCTTCCTTCGGTCATGTCCCAAGTGTAAGGGAAGTTCCTCGAAGAGGGTATGTCCATGTAGTTAATGGGAAAAGTCTCGGCCAGCTTGCCCGAGGGGTTCACTTTGCCCGTCAGGATGTCGGCCACGGCGTATGCTCCTTCTTGCCCAGGGGTCCACGGTAAGAGTATGGCATCGACCATGTTTTTCCACGATGCCGTCTCAACGACGCCGACGGCGTTGATGATTACGACGACTTTCTTTCCTGCTTTGTGATAGCACATGCTTATGTTTTGTAATAGTTCGCGCTCGATGGCGGTGAGTTCGAAGTCGTCTTTCACCACGCGGTCGGCACCTTCGCCGGCAGTGCGACCCAAAACGAAAACGGCCATGTCGTTGGCTTGTGCCTGGCGTTCGATGGCCTTTATCGAAACGGTAGGTTCAGCACGATGACGTTTGTCGATGGCGCTCCCGTTCATTTTTTCTGTCGCCGTTTGGGTGGCATAGCAACTACGGTAGTATTCGGCCAGGTCTTTGTCCAAAGTGAAGCCTGCCGTAGTCATCGCTTCCTGCATGTTGGCGATATGTGCTGTGTTCACTTCGCCCGAACCCGTTCCGATGCCGAAGAAGTCGACGGAGGTGATGCCGTAAAGAGCCACTTTCTCGTTGCCTTTCATCGGCAGAGTGTTGTTTTCGTTTTTGAGGAGGACTATGCTCTCTTCCGCGGCCTTGCGTGCCACGGCGGCATGAGCTTTCAAGTCGGGCTTGTTGGAGAATTTATACTTGCGGAAATGCGGGGTCTTGACGATGTAGTTCAAGATATTGCGCACATTGCGGTCGATTTCCTCCATGCTGATTTCACCCTTGTTGATGGCAGCCATAAGGCGTTCCATTTCAATCGGGCGACCAGGCTCCATCAGGTCGTTGCCGGCCTTGGCAGCTTTCACGGTGCCTTCTTTCACGCCCCAGTCGGTCATCACGATGCCATTGAAACCCCATTCGTCACGGAGCACGGTGGTAAGCAGGCCGTGTTTCTGCTGCGTGTAGTCGCCGTTGATTTTGTTGTACGACGACATCACCGTCCAAGGCTTGCCTTCCTTGACGGCGATTTCAAAGTTCTTGAGGTAAAGTTCGCGCAAGGCACGGCTGCTGATGCGGGCGTCGTTTTCCCTGCGGTTGATTTCTTGGTTGTTGGCCGCAAAGTGTTTTACCGAGGTGCCCACGCCATTGGATTGGATGCCACGCACAAAAGCCGCAGCCATCTTGCCCGACAGCAGCGGATCCTCGGAGTAGTACTCGAAGTTGCGTCCACAGAGCGGGTTGCGATGCAGGTTCATGCCAGGGGCGAGGATGACGTCGGCACCATATTCCAGCACCTCGTTGCCCATGGCGGAGGTCACGTATTCCATCAAGGCGATGTCCCACGAGCTGGCCATAGCTGTGCCGGTGGGGAAGCCGGTGCAGTAGAAGGTCTGGTCAGTGCCTTCGCGTTTCGGTTCGATGTTGAGTCCGGCAGGGCCGTCGCAGAGTATCGTCATGGGGATGCCGAGGCGCTCTATCGGTCGGGTGTTACCCGCCGCGCCAGGCATCATGGCTTCTTGACTACCCACCAATAAACCGACCTTTTCCTCCAAGGTCATGGCCTTGAGGATGTCGTCGATGTTGTCCTCACGAAGGACAATAGTATTTTGGGCCATGCCTTTCGTGGCAAAAAGAGCGCACATCAGGCATAGCATCAGTAACAGGCTTTGCTTTTTCATGATGTCTTATTCTACGATTATCTTCTTGACTTCGGTCTGGCTCCCACTTTGGATCTGAATGAAATACATCCCCTTTGGTGCGTTGCCCAGGTCGAGGTGCTGGATGCCCGCCACCTTGTCGAGTTGCATGATCTGTTGTCCCAACATATTGTAAATGCTGATGCTGCTTTCCTCGACCAATTCAAGGGTGAAGCTGCCCGTGGTGGGATTCGGGTAGAGGACGGTGGCTTTTTGTTCGGTCACCTCTTCCACGTTGGTGATGATGCAGGTGCGCGGGAAGGTGATGTCGTCAATCCAGACGCAGTCGGAACCCACGGCATTGTTGCCGTTTTTGTCGTACAGCCACATGAAAGAGTGGCTGCCAGCGGTAAACTCGTAGCTGACGTAGGTCCAGTCGTTCTCGCCCGACCACATGTCTTTCTTCTTGTTGTCGAGGAAGAAAGCGAAGAGGTCTTTGCGCAGCTCCGTGGAAGTCTTGAACCAGAAGCTGATTTCGCCGTCGTTGAGGATGTCGGCATAGATGATGAGGCGGGTCACTTCGTTGTCGCCGATGGCACCTGAGCGGGCACTGTATGTGCCGGTATGGGCTTCTTCGTCGGTGACGGTCCAAGGCAGGTCGCCCTCATGGAACCATTCCATATAGCTGAAGTCGGCACTTTCGAAGGTCTCCCTGACGAGTCCTACTGAAGTGGAATAATCCATCTGTGTGGCATAGCTGCCCGTGTTGAGCGTCATGTCGAGGTTGAATATGGTGCCGTTGACGATGTCGGGGTCGGAAGTGATGATGAAGTCAGCGGTGAAGTCGCCATCGCTGTCGACATTACCGACTTGGACGGTGTTATTGGCAAACGACAGGCGCGCGTCATCGCAGTACACCGTAACGTATGTGTTGGGTGCGGTGGCATGGCCGATGTTCTTGCCATGGATGCGCATGATGACCTGCTCGCCCGGGTCGAAGTAGCCGTTTTGGTCGCCTTGGACTTCTATTATTTCAAGGTCGCCGAACTGCAAGTTGGGTGCGAGCAGCAGGAACTGACGGCTCGTGGTGTGCGCCACGTCACCCGTAGTAGCGGTAAGATTCAAGGTAAGTAGTGTCTGGTCGGGGACATTGTCGGCGATGTTGATATAGGCGCCTTGTTCGAAATTCATGGTGCTGTTGGCAGCGAGGTTGGCGACTATCAAGTTGCTGGGATAAACAGAGACATATTCGCAGTCGGTGCTGATTTGGGCTTCAACGTCAAAGGCCGCTTGGTCGCCCACGTTATGGAGGTCGATGTTGACATAGCGATTCGTGTTAAACTCAGGGATGCCGTCGAGACCGATGATGTCGCCGTAGATGTATGCCTCGTTGCTGTCGAAGCCCATGACATCAAAGTTCTGTGGCCAGGCACTCTGTCCCGTGACGACGAGATGCATCTCGCCGATGACATCGAGGGCGGGTGAGAAGGTCAGCTCGGCGTCGCCATTTTCATCGGTGATGCCAAAGCCGAGTAAAGTCTCACCATCGAACAAGCTGACGCGGAAGTTGTCCAACGGAGCGTCAAAGTGGCTCACGTGGACTGTAGTGGTGGTGGTGCCTGTCTTCAGGCCTTGCTCAAAGACGACATTAGGTGTGAAAGGCTCCTCAAACCAAGGATAAATGGCGGCATCGCCCAAGACGTTGAGGCAGTATAAGTTCCAACGGAGGCAGCCGTTTTCCTCACCTGTCGGCTCTCCATTTTCATCGATATAAGGAATTTCTACCCATGGTGCTGAGGCAATCTTGGCTTCACGCAGGGCCATGCCGACGGTGGCGATATGGTCGTGGCAATAGGCATCCACAAACTCGCGGTGGATGTGGGCGGCCATTCCGTCACCCCACGGCACATACCAGCCGTAGCGTGAGTTGCCCGTGGTGACCACGAAGCCGTTCGGCACGGTGACCATCTTCTCAAGGATGCAGCCGGCGGGGAAATTGCCGCAGATGCAGCCGTGTGAGTGGAACAGCATGTAGTTGTGGGTAACGCCGTCGTTCGCGGAGAAGAAGTTGTTGTTGACGGAAGAGCCTTCCCAGCCCGCCACAAAGTCGCTGTTGGCGTGACCCACATGGTGTACATATTGTCCACCCGTACCAATGACTCTCTTGAATTCACCGCCACTCCATGTTTTGGTGGGAGAGGCATAATAGCGCTTGAAGGTATAGTCTTCAGGGTAACAGTAAGTGGTATAATCGAAATCGTTGTTTTCACTGATGAGACGTTCCAAGTCGTCGCTGCCGAAGTAGCCGTCGCCGAGGTGTTCAGCACCGAGGATGGGGGAGGTGAACTCACCCAACACGGGGGTCTGCAGGTAGCTGAGGGTCTTGTTCATGATGTTGTTGAACTGTGTCTCGTTGTTGAAGGGCAGACGCCCGATGCCGATTTCCGGCAGCAGGTCGTCTTCGTCCACTTCACCCCAGCGGTCGTCGTTGTCGTCGTTGAGGGTGCCATCAAGGCAGGCATAGTACATGTCGGAAGGCAGCTGGTCCTCATAGCCCTCTTGTGCCCAGCAATAGAGGCTGCGGTAGGGGACGATGCTCACGTCACCGCCAAGGCTCACCATTTGGATGCCGTTGTTTTCGTATTCTTGGATGATGTAGTTGCGGATTTGCTCCTGTTCGTCACAGCCCTCCATGGAGGCGTAGATGTCTTCCAAGGCAACGATGCGGGTGCGGATGCCCTTGTCGTTGTAAAGGTTGAGGTATTCGCCGAAGTGTTCAATCCATTCCGCTTTGGTGATGACGAGCATGTCGTAGCCACCGATGTCGCGGCCACGCTTGCTATAGGTGTTGAGGAGGTTGGCGTTTTGTGCCAGACGTTGCAACGAAGCTTCGTTTTCAGGGGTGAGCCACAACTTGCGGCTATGGTCGTCGCGGCTCATGGACGTCTCGATGGTCACCGTCACCGTCTGGGCGTAGCTGACCTTACCCGTGGCGGGCACATAGCGCAGCGGCGTGAAGCCACTGATAGCCACCGCAACGCCATTCAGGTATTGCGTGTTGACACGGCCATGACCTGTTGCGGGATAAGCCGTTTCTGAACGATAAAGGCTTTCTTTCTTGGCGAAGGGAATCTCTTTTTCGCTTGAAACGGGACGAGGTTGCTGGTATGGATAGAGGTTAAATGAGCCTTCAAGCTCCACGAAATCAGCAAATTCCATATTGATGGAAACGGCCTCCTGACCTTGGGGCAGGATGAGGCTGACGCTCTGCCAGGGCAAGGTAGGCTCGCCTACGGTGCCGTAGGGCAGACAGCCTTGCAGGCCGATTTGTTGGTAGCCGTCACGTTCGCTGACAGTGGGCTGACCGAAATGATAAGTCTGTTGGATAGTTTGGGCCTGTGCAAAAAGCGTGGCAACCATTAAGACAAGGATAATAGATAGTTTTTTCATAGAGGTTAAAAAATTTGGGTGCAAAAATACAAAAATCTCGCCATAATTGCGTTGGTTTTCCTATTTTTGCCCTTTAAAATTTGAAACTATGAACAAAATCAGAGCCGCCATAGTAGGTTATGGCAATGTGGGCCGCTTCGCGCTCGAAGCATTGGAAGCAGCCCCCGATTTCGAAGTGGCCGGCATCGTCCGCCGTAACGCTAACAAAACTATTGAACTCTCTCCTTACGAGGTGGTAAGTGACATCAAGGAACTGAAGGACGTGGATGTGGCCATCTTGGCCTGCCCCACGCGCAGCTGCCCCGATTATGCCAAGCAGATTCTTCCTTTGGGCATCAACACCGTCGACTCTTTCGACATCCATACTTCCATCGTGGACTACCGTCGCGAGCTGATGCCTATTAATAAGGAAACAAAAACCGTCAGCGTTATCGCTGCCGGCTGGGACCCGGGTTCTGACTCTATCGTCCGCACCCTGATGCAAAGTTTGGCACCTAAAGGATTGTCTTACACCAACTTTGGTCCTGGCATGTCGATGGGCCACAGCGTCTGTGTGCGCTCCAAGAAAGGTGTGAAGAACGCCCTCTCGGTGACGATTCCGTTGGGTGAAGGCATCCACCGCCGCATGGTGTATGTGGAACTAGAAGACGGTGCCACTCTCGAACAGGTGACCAAGGACATCAAGGCCGACCCGTATTTCGCTAATGACGAGACCCATGTGTTCGCTGTGGATAGTGTTGATGCTGTCCGCGACATGGGCCATGGTGTCAACCTCGTGCGCAAGGGCGTGTCGGGCAAGACCGCTAACCAGCGCATGGAGTTCAACATGAGCATCAACAATCCCGCCCTGACGGGACAGGTGCTTGTCAATGTGGCCCGTGCCACGATGCGCCTGCAACCGGGATGCTACACGATGGTGGAAATCCCCGTCATCGACATGCTCCCTGGCGACCGCGAGGAACTGATTGGGCATTTGGTTTAATGAAACAAAACCTACAAAACACACAAAACTTTCATTTGGGGTGGGCGGCGCACAACCGTGTCGCCGCCGGAAAGCGTGCCGGTTGGCCGCTTTCCGCAACTGCTTAAAGTGTTTTGACGGTTTTGTCGGTTTTGTGATAAAAGGAAATGAATAGAAGGTTATCTATACTATTATTGGTTGGAATGGTCTTGTTTGGTTCCTGTGCCAAAAAGCAAGACAAAATAGAATCATTGCTCTCCCAAATGACCCTCGAGGAGAAATGCGGCCAACTTACCTGCCCGATAGGCTTCAACTTCTATGGCAAGGAAGGTGATTCCCTTTGGTTGGCTGACGATTTCCTCAGTAGAATGGACACAATGCCGCTTGGTTCCTGCTGGGCGGTGCTTCGTGCTGATCCGTGGTCAAGGAAGACCGTGGAGACGGGCCTGCATCCGCGCGAATCGGCAAGGCTGCTCAACATGATGCGGCGTCATGCCGTAGAAAACACCCGCCTTGGCATCCCGATGCTCTTCTGCGAGGAAACACCGCATGGCCACATGGCCGTGGGCACGACGGTATTCCCGACGGGCATCGGACAAGCCAGCACCTGGGATCCAGAGCTGTTGGAAAAAATGGGTGAGGTGATGGGGAAGGAGGTACGCCTTCAAGGTGCACACATCGGCTATGGCCCCGTCCTCGACATCGCCCGTGACCCACGCTGGTCAAGGGTGGAGGAAACCATGGGCGAAGACCCCTATCTTTCAGGCGTTTTGGGTGCAGCAGTTGTGAAAGGAATGCAGAAGCATGTCTGTGCCACCTTGAAACATTTGGCCGCTTACGGCATCCCGCAAGGCGGGCATAATGCCGCCACCGCTGAAGTCGGTCCCAACCGATTGATGACGGACTATCTGCCCTCATTTGAAAAAGCGATTTGCGAAGGTGGTGCCAAAACCGTGATGACTTCATACAACACCATCGACGGTGTGCCTTGCTCGGCCAACTCATGGCTGTTGCAAGAAGTGTTGCACAATTCATGGGATTTCAAGGGCGTGGTCTTCTCCGACCTCAACGCCGTCAATGCCATCTATGCCACCCAACACGTGGCTGCCGACCCTGCCGAAGCTACTGCCCTGGCCCTGAAGGCTGGTGTCGACATCGACTTGGGAGGCTATAACTATGGTGGTTTCTTGAAAGAAGCCTTGCAAAGAGGCCTTGTCACCGAAAGCGACATTGACCGCGCCGTGCGACATGTCTTGCAACTGAAATTCGACCTGGGCCTGTTCGACAACCCATACGTTGACGAAGCCCTTGCCGAAGCCGAAGTGGGCACGAAAGAAAGTGCACGACTGGCCAAACAGGTGGCGTTGGAATCCGCCGTGTTGCTGAAAAACGACGGCATCCTGCCTTTTGGTGAACAAATTAAAAAGGTGGCGGTCATCGGGCCGAATGCCGACAACATGTACAACCAATTGGGCGACTACACTGCGCCTCAAGCCCCCGACCGCATCTTGACCATGCTCGAAGGCATCCGCGAAAAGGGCAGGGCAGAGGTAACCTATGCCAAAGGTTGTGCCATTCGTGATGAGAACGATGCCGACATTGAAGAAGCCGTGCGCATTGCCAAAGTTGCCGATGTCATTGTGCTTGTGGTAGGAGGCTCCTCTGCCCGCGACTTCAAGACGAGTTACGAGGAAACGGGTGCTGCCATCGTCAATGAATCCATTTCCGACATGGACTGCGGCGAGGGCTATGACCGCTCTACATTAAAACTTTTGGGCAAGCAGGAGGAACTGATGCAACGTATCTACTCCACAGGAAAGCCCGTCGTGACGGTCTACATCCAAGGTCGTCCCATGGACATGAACCTTGCCGCCGAAAAGTCAAATGCCCTGCTGACGCTGTGGTATCCCGGCATGGAAGGCGGCAGCGCCTTGGCCGACATCCTTTGGGGCGACTACAATCCTGCGGGCCGTCTGCCCATTTCCGTGCCGCGTTCGGTGGGACAGATTCCAATCTATTACTCCCAACCCGCCACGGGCGATTATGTGGAGGAAACATCCCAGCCGCTGTTTTCTTTTGGCTACGGCCTGAGTTATGCCCAGTTCGAATACAGTGACTTACAGGTTGAGGCCATGTCATCCCAACCGGGGCATGTGGGCAAGCGGGAAATGCAAAGCATTCGACGTAGTCAATCTATGACAGACACCCTTTATAAAGTCACCTGCACCGTCAAAAACCTTGGCCCTTGCGACGGCGACGAAGTCGTGCAGCTCTACCTCCGCGACGAGGTGGCGTCCATAGCACCGGCATCCAAATTGTTGAAAGGCTTCCGACGCATCCATATTAATAAAGGTGAAAGCCCAAAGGTGACCTTCTTTCTCACGCGCCGCGACTTTGCTGTGTATGACGCCCAAAACGGATGGCATGTCGAAAACGGCAACTTTACCATCATGGTGGGTAATAATTCGGGAAATATTCAGTTAAGTAGTTACATAACGGAAAAATAATATGAAAAAAACATTGTTCTTTTTTGCCCTGACCATGCTGCTGCTGTCGGCCCCGAAGCTGCAGGCGCAACTGGGCTTCCATGTAGGCTATGCGCCGCAAACCTATGCCATTTCGCAGCCCACCGATGGCGTGTTATCATTGCCTAGACTTTCCCATGGCTTCTATGGCGGCGTGCATTACCACCGTGACTTCGTCGGCAAATTTGGCTTCACAGCCGCATTGCAGGTTCGCATGAACTCATCCACCGTCAATGAGACGGACTTCACTACCCAGAACAGTCAGTTCCTCGCCGACCTGCCTTTGTTGCTGAATTACGGATTCTCGCTGGGTCACGACCTTACCCTAGGTGCCTTCGTTGGACCGATGCTGTCGTATGGCATCAGCTATTCGTTTAAGAAAACCAATGCGGAGACTTATGAAGTCGAGGAGACCCACAACCGCTATGGCAAATCAGAGTCTTCTGACTATGCCCTCAAGCGTTTTGAAGTGGCTGCGGAAGGTGGCCTGTTCTTCAAATTCAGGAGCTATATGCTCTTTGGAGGCTACCGCATAGGCCTCAACGACCTGGACAAAATAAGCGGCTGCGCCACCAGGCCCAAGGGCTTCTTCGTTGGCATAAGTATCAACTGATGCGCCTTTTTTGCTGAAAAATGACACCGTTTCAAAGTTTTTGCTTTATCTTTGCCGAAAAATAACACCTACGAAAGATGAAAAAAGTTGTTAGAACCGTATGGATTGGCGCCTTGTCGGGACTGGCGTTCCTTGCCGCTTGCTGTTCCTCAACGAAAGGCCTCACAAGGGCTGAACGCAAGCAACTGGTCCGTGAGCGTGACTCCATCCAAGAAATACTGAGCCACCGCGAAGGTGCCGCCATCTACGGCACTCCCGAAGTCATGGCACAAGCCAAGTTGGAAAACTATCGCTTGCAGTGTCAGCTCGATACGATCAATGCCAAGTTGGGCGAGGATGTCGACCTTGAGAAGAGCGCGCAACGCTATGCACTGCAACAACGCATTGCCGATCTCCAAGCCGCCTTGCAACATCGCGAAGGAGCCTGTGTTTACGGCACGCCTGAAATCATGGAAGAATATGGCCGCGAGACCCAACGCATGAGAGACGAGCTGCAGGGCCTGAAAACACAACTTAAGGAGTTGAAATAATAGGCAGTAAACACCGTCCGTGATGAGCGAACGTTTGGGCTTTTATAAAAGGGTGATGCTTGAACTCAACCATGCCGTGCTGCAAAACCGCATCGAAGAGCATGAGCTTCACCAGCTGTTTTGGGAATGTACGTTGCGCTGCAACCTGAATTGCAGGCATTGTGGTTCCGATTGTCGTATGCTTTCCGAGAAAGACGACATGCCCTTTGAAGATTTCGCCAGAGTGCTCGACGAGGTGCGTGCCCACCAAGACCCGTCCAAGGTGACAGTCATCACCACAGGTGGAGAGCCTACCATGCGACAAGACCTGGCACAGTGTGGCGCCGAAATCACATGGCGAGGCTTCGTTTGGGGCATGGTGTGCAATGGTATGTTGCTTTCTGCCGAGAAACTCAATGAATTTGTCGAGGCAGGGCTGAAAAGTATCGCCGTGAGCTTCGACGGTTTCGAAGAAGACCACAACTGGATGCGCGGCAATCCCATGAGTTACAAGAACGTGCTACGTGCTGTGGAGGCCATGAAACAGCATCCAGGCCTCACTTGGGACGTTATCACCTGCGTCAACCAGCGCACCATCAAGTACTTGCCTGAGTTTCGTGACTTTCTGATTTCATTGGGCATACGTCGCTGGCGTTTGTTTACGGTGTTTCCTTTCGGTCGAGCCGCCAACGAACCCGACTTCAAGCTCAGTAACGAGCAGTTTGTGCAGATGATGGAATTCATCAAGCAAACCCGTTTGGAAGGCAAGATCCGTGCCGACTATGGCTGCGACGGCTTCCTCGGTAAATATGAGGGCGAAGTGCGCAACCACTACTATTCGTGCAGTGCGGGCATCAACATCGCCTCGGTGCTGGCCGATGGCTCCATATCGGGCTGCTTGAGCATCCGTAACGACTACCACCAGGGCAACATTTACAAGGACAGCTTCTGGGAGGTGTGGCAAAACAAGTTCCAAGTATATCGCGACCGGAAATGGATGAAGACTGGCCCATGTGCCGACTGCAAGATGTGGCGCTATTGCCAAGGCAACGGCATGCATCTTCGCGACGGCGACGGCCATCTTCAGTTGTGTCAATATAATATGATAAATGCTGAATGCTGAATGCTGAATGCTGAATGTTGAATGCTGAATGTGGAATGCTGAATGTGGAATGCTGAATGCGGAATGCTGAATGTGGAATGCTGAATGGGGAATGTGAAATTTTGAAATTTTGAAATCATGAATCGTATTTACCTCGTTGGATACATGGGTGCGGGCAAGACCACTGCGGCACGCCGCTTGGCGCAGCGCTTGGGCTGGCAGGTGGCCGACACCGATGCGATGTTTGAGGAGAAATACAAGATTTCCGTCTGTGATTTCTTCAACAAATACGATGAGCCTCTCTACCGTAAGCTGGAGTCGGAGGTGCTGAAAAGCACGGAAAGCATGGAGAACACCGTTATCTCCACTGGCGGCGGCACGGCCTGTTATTTCGACAACATGGAATGGATGAACGACCATGGCCTCACCATTTTCTTGCGCATCAGCCCTGCTGCTGTCGTCGACAGGCTACTTCACGCCAAACGCAAGCGTCCCCTCGCCGAAGGCAAGGATGAAGCCGAGTTGTCGGCCTTCGTCGCCACCCACTACGCGGAGCGCCTGCCTTTCTATGAGCAAGCCCAAATCACCGTCAAAGCCGAGGATTTCGATGTGGATGGGGTGGTGGAGGAGATAAAAGAAAAAGCATTGTAAATTGTTGATTTACAATGCTTTTGTAGCCTATAGCGGAATCGAAACCCGCACCACTATTCGTCATTATTAATAATATGATTGCTCGTCATATTATATTTAATATATTGAAAAACAATTTATTATAAAAGTAAGGTCGTTTTTGGGGAAGATGATAGATTATCATAATTGTGCAAAAAATCGGATTTGGTTGACACGGCGTTGACACGGATTTATGATTGATAATTATGTTCGTAAAGTCAATAAGGAAGGGATAATTCTCGATTTTTGAAAGCGTGTTTAATTGTATCACAACATTTTTTTTGGGGGATCACTTTTTGGTGGGTTATGGACCTTTAGAGGTTCATCTTTCGGTATTCTAAAAACAATGAAATACATAGTTTGATTTCTTTTTCCACCTTGTGCCTCAATTCGGCACAGTCTCTCGTTTTCTTTGCACCATCAAAATGGTATATATGGATGCAAAGACACAAATATCAACCCTGCTGAAGCAATTGTCAGTAGGCGTTTATGAGAAGCAGCACATCTTGGCGATGACGTTATTAAGTGCCGTTGCCGGCGAAAGCATCTTTCTTCTTGGCCCTCCAGGCACGGCGAAAAGCCTTGTGGCTCGTAGATTGAAGTTGGCGTTCAAGGATGGTCAGTCCTTTGAATACCTGATGTCCAGATTCAGCACACCAGATGAAATCTTCGGCCCCGTCTCTATCTCGCTCCTAAAAAACGAAGACCGTTACGAAAGGGTTGTGCAAGGCTTCCTGCCCACCGCCCATATCGTCTTCCTTGATGAGATCTGGAAAGCCAGTCCTTCCATCCAAAACGCACTGCTTACCGCCATTAACGAACGCATCTTCCAGAATGGAGACAAGACACTGCGCCTGCCCATGAAAGCCTTGATTGCCGCCAGCAACGAGTTGCCTGCCGAAGAGGAAGGCCTTGAAGCCCTCTGGGATAGATTCTTGGTACGCATGGTGTCCAACTGCATACAGAGCGAAGCCGAGTTCTTCAAGATGATACGGAATCAGGCCATCCAAGATGTCTCAGTGCCAAGTGACCTTTTAATCACCGAAACGCAGTATGATTCTTGGCAGAAAGAAATCAACTCCGTTCAGATACCCGATGAGATATGTGCTGCCGTATCATACATTCGCAAGCAACTGAAAGAGCAATCCAAGAAGGAAGATGTTAATGTGATGGACTATTACATTTCAGACCGCCGCTGGAAAAAGTGTTTCCATCTGCTTCAAACATCAGCGTTCCTGAATGGCAGAAAAGCCATCGACATGACTGACATCCCATTGCTAGTGCATTGCCTCTGGAACAAATCCGAGACAATTCCCACAATCATTGACATGGTCTGCGGCAGTCTAACAGTGAATGCTGATAAACAGATTGAAAAGTTGAGCAAGGACATCGACAAAGCACTAAAGGAGAAGTCCAAGCAGAAAACAGGAACCACTGGCGTTTCGGATAGCAACCTGTCTGTGACGAGCTACTTCTATTACACCATACAAAGCTATCCTCATGGGAAATGCCTCTTTTATAAAGCAGACTACGAGTATGTTGAGGATTATACCACTGGGAAAACCACTGATGGCATTGTGTATCCTGATAACGACAAGAAAGCTTGGATTGTCAGGGCTATCTATACGGGTGCCCCGTTTGCCTACAAGACCAAGACAGATGCTAATGTGAAAAAGGTCAAATTGAAAAAATGCACTGGCGGCATCTTTATCGATGGAATACCCTATGGATTTGAGAAAGTCAAAGGTGCTAATGCAACGCTTTTTTCCAGCGTCGAAAACGAAGCCGGTGTCGCATTGCAGACCTTGGAAAACAAAGTGCAACCTGAGTTTGAAAAACTGAAAGACTTGTTTTACAATTCGGCCAACCTCTTCCTTACGGAAGATGATTTGAAGCTCTCCAAAAAGCAACTCTCCCTTTGCGAGAAACGCCTTGAAGAGATGAAAATCAAAGCGCAGAACGCCCAGCAACTATTATAGCATTTGCCATGGACATCGAAAAGAAACTCCAAGAATACGACGAAGCCTTTGACTTCTATTTGGACCAGGGCAGAATGCCCGACACCATGCATCCAGAAGACCCCTTGGCGGGCTTCATGAAGCAAACTTTTGCGGCCAACCCGCAACTGGATAGTCAGGATCCTCTTTGGACAGAAATTCTGAAGGATGAGATGATGAAATTCTTGGAAGCCATGCTGAAGCTGTACCAACCCATTATACAAGCATACCACCAAGAAAAGCGCCGAATTAGGATTTTCGTAGAAGGCAACCTTGCCCAAAAAAGGAAGGATTGGAAAGAGACCTATCTGCACATCCTATCCAACTATAGCACTGACCAGGTAAACGTCAACGGCTACCTTGACCAGATGAAGAGCCAAGATGTTGAGTTGGTCATGTCAGCATTGGCCAAAGATTGGAATAAAGCATGTGAAGAGAATTATAGGAAGAAGTTACAAGAAGTAATTGAAACTCACCGTCCCAACTGGGAAACCCGTCTTTGGAATCACGGTACTGACGACTACAAAGAACGTCGTAAAGTCGAAAAGGCCTTCTATTCCAACCCTCAATTGGTTGAAATCGTTCGCATCATCGGCCGCGAGCAGCCTCAGCGAAAAGACGAATTAGACGATACCGTCAAACGCTATCTTCCCATATTGCCCTCACCACCCAGGCCAGTCACCGAGATTGAGGAAGTGGCATTGGGCAATGATTTGCAACACTTGCTCCCAGTCGAAACAGCCCTCATGTCTGACAAGCAGACCGAAGATCTATTCTGCCTTAAATATGCCTCTCGTAAGTTGCAACTCTTTTCCAACAAGCCGAAAAACGAGAGTGTAACTAAGATTGAGCAGCAAAAAGTCACCAAGCCCCGAATGGAAAAAGGCCCAATCATCGTAAGCGTTGACACCAGCGGTTCCATGCATGGCCGCCCCGAACAGCTGGCCAAGTGCCTACTCATGCAACTGCTGAGGATGGCAAGAAAACAAAAACGGCGTTGTTTCCTGATAGAGTTTTCTGTCCGGGCAAAGTGCTTGGATTTAAGCACCCCCAACGCCTGGTCAAAACTGAATGCTTTTCTCGATGAGCATTACACAGGTGGCACCGATGGAGAGGAAATGCTTGATGCTGCCTTGAAGATGCTTTACACTGCCAAATACGCCATGGCCGATGTACTTGTCATCAGCGATTTTGAGTTTGAATTACCCAGGCCTTCCACTCGCGAGAGGATGCACATGGAACATGAAAAAGGAACACGGTTTTACGGCCTGCAAATAGGCAGTTACAGAAACCCTTACAACGAAATACTGGATAGAATATGGAAAGCATAAAGAAAAGACAGCCCCTCTATTGGATAAACCCCAATGCCAGGCTTCGGTTCCCATACTACAGCATCGAATGGCACCTTTGCGACCATCAAGACCTGTTTCAAGACCAAAGGAAAGAAAGCCCCTTCAGGAAAGTGTACCGCGCGAAAACCACTTGTGTGATTATTCTTAATAGCGAAGACCATTCCAAAACCGACATTTTGTATTCCGTTGTAGTTGATTTCCACAATATGAAATTGCAGAAATGGCTTAGGGAAAGCATTAAAGAACAGATCATCGTTCGTGCCTCCATAGTATTGCCTCAGCGAATGCACGAACTCGAAGCCAAACATCAACTATTCGCAAAAGGCGTAAGTGTAAAGCCATTGCGAAAAGGCGTGTTAGGGCAATGCACCCACACCAATTTCATCACACTTTCACCAATCATTGCCATCATCCCGAAAGAGTTGATGGATGATGTCATCCTTCACGAAATGGCTCACCTTAAATATCACCATCACCTCAAATCATTTTGGAAATACTTGTCTCAGCTCATCGGTGAAGATGCCGAGCAGCAAAAAGTTATCCAGGATATCGCCCTTTCAAAATATTGGGGCTTCTACATGTTTTTAATGAAATAATTATTTTTGCACTAAAATACTGAATATATGGAAAACAACTTTTTAAACCTTTGCAGCAAGCGATTTGATGCTGATTTTGACGAAATCGCACTTCTCGAAAGATACCCTTGGGTTGGAATCAATTATTCTTCAAGTGATTGTCGTGTCCTAATAATAGGTGATAGCCATTATGCTATAGATGGTTCTGGTAATTTTTCTCAGGAATCATACGATGATTTTAAAAGCGATAAATACTCAACTCGTGGAATTGTAACTTGTGCTATAGAAGATTCGAATTCATGGAGCATGTTTAACGGTCTGCATAGGCTGTTTCAAGCGGATGGTCTTGATGATCGAATTTCATTTTGGTCTAATGTAGCATTTTACAATTTTATTCAAGAACCAATGAGGTCAATAAACCAGCAACCTTCACTTGAACATTTTGCAGTCGCATGGAGATGCCTTCCATATATTATTGACATTTTTAAACCAGGTTTCTGTTTGTTTATTGGAAAAAGAGCTTGGATGTCAAATTCATCAATAAAACAAGAAGGAGGTTCTTGTAATCTTTATGATGATAGTAATTGTGTGATTGATAGATGCATTCCATGGTTGGCTGAAATTACAACAAAAAAGGGGAATAAGGTTAATGCAATAGCGATTCATCATACCTCACGGTATTTTTCTCACAATAAATGGAATGCCTATTTGAAAACAAGAGAACCTGAAGTCATGTCTTATCTAATGAAAGAGAAATGCTAACCTTTATTTCAGATGCGGAGCATTATTCAAAAGTGATTGCCCATGTGCCCAAGGTCAAACGCAGCCTTTGGATTGGCACCGCTGACATCAAAGACTTGTATGTCAAGGTCGGGTCTCAAACGAAGCCCTTCCTTGCGGTCTTGGCGCAGCTCATCAAAAAAGGCGTTGAGGTGCGGCTCATCCACGCCAAAGAACCAGGCCCCGCGTTCCGCGAGGACTTCGACAAATACCCCGCCTTGTTTGATGGCTTGGAGAGGGCACTTTGTCCAAGGGTACATTTCAAGATCTTGGTCTTCGATGGCCAAGTGGCCTATATTGGTAGTGCCAACCTCACCGGTGCAGGCATCGGCATGAAAGGTGATGGTGCCCGAAACTTCGAAGCGGGCATCCTCACCGACGACCCTGAATTGGTCGAGCAAGCCATGAACCAATTTGATGAGGTTTGGATTGGGAAGCACTGCAAGACCTGTAAACGGAAAGATTTTTGTGGGGATCCAATAGCACTTTAATCATGAGCAACATCTATCTCGCTGAAATTGTCAATCTTCATGAGCCAAGCACAAGCGATGGCTATCCGTTTAATATCCCTGCCATTAAGAGTTTGAGGTCATTAAGCTTTACCACCGATGTGACATATTTCATTGGGGAAAACGGTAGTGGCAAGTCAACCTTGTTAGAGGCTATCGCCATCAAAATGGGGATGAATGCCGAGGGCGGTGGACGGAATTTCAATTTCAGTACCAATGCGACCCATTCAAACTTGGAGGAAGAACTGAAATGCGTAAGGACCCCTTATCGCCTTTACGATAATTTCTTCTATAGGGCTGAAAGTTTCTACAATGCCGTTACCTATTTCGAGAGCCTCAAAGGTTGGGGAAACCCATTTTTTGCCTACGGCGGCGAAAGCCTTCACCATTGTAGTCATGGCGAAGGAATGGTTCGCTTGATTGAAAATCGATTGGAATGTGGTTTCTATATATTTGACGAACCCGAAGCCGCTTTGTCGTATCAAAACCAATTGAGGTTCTTATTGTGGATGCATCGGGCTGTGAAAGCGGGCAGTCAACTGATTGTCAGCACCCACTCGCCAGTCCTTCTCGCTTATCCAGGAGCGGCGATTTATCATCTGAACGCCGAAGGCATTACCAAGACATCCTTCGAGGATAGTTATATCTATAACGACATGCGGTCGTTTGTCAACAATGTACCTTTAGTTCAAAAAGAGCTCGGCCTTTTGGATTGAAAAAAAGTTGGAGTTCTTTTTTGCCTGTGCTGCGATTCGGCACAGGCTTTTGTTTTCTTTGCAGCGTAATAAAGAACAAATCAATAATAAGAAGCAGAAACAATGAATGATAAATTACAAAACGAGCACAGCTTCCCGTTGACTCTGCTACAAAAGCCTAAAGACTGTGAAAACCAAGTTTCACAGCATGAGATTGCCGAAAATGAAGGCATTATTAGAACAACATTAAAAGGTTGTTGCATAAACATCGAAAGTGTTGAGGCCAAACCGGGGCCGTCTTTTACCCTATTCAAAGTCAAGCCTTCGCCATTGACTAGATTATCTGTCATTACAAAGTTGGCAAACGACCCTCCATTGGAATTTGCTTCTCGCGATGCTCGCATCATTGTCAATGTCGAGGAAAAAACCATCTGCATTGAAATGCCAAACGAGCATCAAAAAACTGTTTTTCTGAAGGATGCTCTACAATCAATGCCAGATGAGGCATCTTCTGGGGTGTTGCCTTGTGCAATTGGAGAATCTATCGATAGTCATTTTTATTTTGACCTATCCCAAGCGCATCATGTTTTGATTGCTGGAGCTACTGGGGGAGGCAAGTCCGTTTGTCTTCACTCCATCATTCTGTCGTTGCTATATAGCAAACGCCCCGATGAGTTGCAATTTGTTTTTATCGACCCTAAAAAGGTGGAACTCGGTGTCTACAACCAAATAGGCAAGTATTTGGCAGAGCTTAAGGGAACGCAAAGAAATGTGGTGCTTGACACACATGAGGCGATGGCTGTGCTGGATACTCTTGATGCCGAAATGGACAATCGCTTTCGCTTGCTGCACGAAACCCAAACAAAAAACATAGCCGAATACAACAATCAACCTGGACATGGCCGCATGCCATACATTGTTGTTGTGATGGATGAATTTGCCGATTTGGCCATTTTTGAAGGCGAAGCCTTTGATTCCATAATTAGAGTATTATCCTCTATTGCTCATCACGTTGGAATCCATTTCATATTGTCAACACAACGTCCGTCCCCGAACATTATCACAGGTTCTATCAAAGCCAATTTTCCTACACGCATCGCTTTTCGAGTGGTTGACGACTTTGACTCATATACCATTCTTGACAGAAAAGGGGCATCTCAACTCCATTGTGTAGGAGATATGCTTTTCTCCGAAGGAGAGTCGCTTATCCGTATGCGGGGAACATTTGTAAGCGATGAAGAAATCAAGACTGTAACAGAATACATCTCAGACCATGAAAGCAACTAAAGGAAACAGCCCCTTTAACCTTGATTATCTCGGCCTTGACAAATGTAAAAACGATGCTGAACAAGCTGCAATTCTTTGGGCAGCTATATTAAGAAGGAATTCCGAATTGAAACAACTCAGGAAAGCCTATCAGAATGTCTATACTAACATTGTCTGCCGATGGAAAGAAGAAATAACAGGCAGATTCCCTGAATTAAAAATGATATTGGATCCAGATTGTGGAGGCATAGTCGTTAAGTTTACCAAAGATTCTTATCATTACGAAGTCGGCATTGGGAAAGCCCGGCATGTATTGTTTCTGTATCTAGAACGCCGGATGCGGGGGTGGTGGGATTGATTCTTTTGGTGAAATGAAAGGATATTTGTAGCTTTGCAGCATCATTAAACAAAACTCAGACGATATGATTGTAGAATTAACTGAAAAGATGATCCAAGATGCTTTTGCTAAAACAGGTATTGACCAGAAATACTATCCCCAATACGAGGCAGAAGCAAAACGTCGCTATAAAGCACTCCAAGAAGAAGATCCTGATTACGAAGAATCTCCGAACAAGGATAATGCCCACGTCAGCATAGATCTAACAAATGAATACATAGTTTACTATGTTGCAGAAATAGAAAAAGGCCATTGCCAACAATGGGCGCACTCATTTGCTTATTATTTCCTTTTGGAAGAAAATGAAGAATCTGCAATAAGAATCGCCATAGAAGATTTGAATGAAGAAGAAAAGCAGAAAGAGCTTGAAATTCATGCCAACTCTATAAATATAGACCCTATATTTGTAGATCGTTATACATTCTTGTTTGACATTGGCGAGCAGGATGTAAAAGAAAAAGCAGAAGATTATTGTAGGTCATATCGTAAGTGTATTGAGCAAGGCAAAAGTACGATCTACGCACATGCTTATGCGGATGCTGTAAATGAAAACTACTATGAGGAGTTTTGTGAGATTTATGCTGAAGCGTATGAAGTGGCAACCAATCATGGGCAAGATGACCCAGAAGCCTATCTTTTTGGTGTTTTTTGCACAGACGCAGCCGACCAAGGCTATTGGTTAATGCTGAACAAGTTTAAGACGGAATTCAAAGAAGATTGGCAAAAAGAGTTCTACATGCTCCTGATAAAACGCGAACTCGAACAAGAAGAGAAACGGCCATTAACAGCTGGAGAAATTAAAGAACTCCGAAACGACATTTTGGGGTAATCAAATTCAATTCAAAGTATAAATGTAGGTTGGAAATATGAAAGAAATTACAAAAGAAGAATTTGAGTCATTTGCTCAAAGAGAGTTCCCAAATAAAGCCACATGTTATTCAGATGGCTATTGCTTTATACAAGCAGGGACATGCCTTGGTAACAACTTGCATTACGAATTAAATGCAGGAAAAATACATTTGGATATAGAAGGGCCCAATTGGAGACCAATTAGAGATTATCTTTGGAATCATGTTATTGATTCAAGAGTTTCTCATAGCCATTGGGGACGTTATGGCTGTCGTTGGACTTTAGATAAGAATCTTGAATCACAGAAGGATATTGAACAGGGCTTTTTGTTGATGAAGCGTATAATGGCCCCCCATATACTAAAATTTGAAAAACAAACTGGGGAAAAAAGAGAAAAGCAAGATCCTAATACAGAATCAATCACTGCTAGTTTCTTTAATATTCAAGAACTATTGAAAACAAGACTCTGTATTCCTGAATATCAACGACCTTATCGATGGAGAATAAAAAATGTAGAACAGCTTCTTACAGACATTTTTAAGAACAAGAGTGATGGCCATTATGTTTATCTGATAGGAACAGTTATTCTGCATTCTAAAGAAGGGGCTTATGATTTGGTTGACGGCCAACAACGGGTAACAAGCCTTTGTCTTATTCTGAAGGCATTAAAATATGCGGGTGAATTACCAAAGCTTAGTTATAATCACAAAGACTCTTTTGCTCGTATTCAAGAAAACTATTCTTTTATCAACAATTGGATATCCTATAATATTAAAGACAAAGACGCTTTTAGAGATTATATTCTAACTTCTTGTCAAGTCGTGAGAATTGTTGTTAAAGATCTTAGCGAAGCGTTTCAGATGTTTGAATCCCAAAATGGAAGAGGAAAAGAATTAGAAGCTTACAATCTATTAAAGGCTTACCATATCAGAGCGATGTTAAATGAAAGTAAAAATAGCAAAGTGGAATATGACAAGCAATGGGAATCTGCAGCTCTTTTTTGTCGTGACGGTTACCGCAACGACTTGTTAAAACAACTATTTAACGAACAATTATTCCGTTCCAGAAAATGGTCTCGTGCAGAAAGTGCTTATGAGTTTTCAAAAAAAGAAATAGATGAATTTAAGGGTGTAACAATAACAAAAGAAAATCAACTTGATTTTGCTTATCAAAATATAATGATACAACAAGAAATTGCTAAACAATATATGTTAACCATGAATCCAAATCTCTTTAAAATAAAAAACAGATTTATTCATGGTGACCCTGACAATATCAATCCATTTGTATCAATTAATCAATTGATTCTTAACGGTAGTTCTTTTTTTGAATACATAGAAACGTATGTGGAAATATACAAGAGATTATTCGTATATATTTCATCTTCACAACTTTATGATTTCAAACAGTTTTATAAAGAACATTGCCAATATACAGGTTTTAATAGAAGAAAAGGTGACGGATATATACGCGAAGTGTATAAATCAGCAATAATGCTGTTGTTTGATAGATTTGGTGAAATTGGCGTCCAACAGTTTTATCGTGACATATACATATGCCTTTATTTTTATCGATTAACGCAAAAGCAAGTCCGATATGAAACAATGGCAAAAAAAGAGAATGTTGCCTGGATTTTCCAACTAATTTCAAATGCGAAATCTCTCTCGGACTTGGCTGCGTTTACAGAAAAATCACGCAAAATATCGGCCAATATAGATTCAAATCTAAAGTATAATGTAGAAGAAATTATTTCAGTTTTCAGATAATTATGGATAAATTAAATAAACCCATTTCCCAGATTTGGAATGATGATTATGTGGTTCCAATATATCAACGCAACTATGCTTGGGGTGAAGAGCAAATAGGGCAGTTGCTTCAAGATATCTATGATGCGAGTCAAAATGAAGATTCCAATTACTTCATTGGCAGTCTTGTCGTTTTATTAAGGACGGATGGAGTTTATGAGGTTATAGATGGTCAACAGAGGCTTACTACTTTTCATTTAATTTGCAAGGAACTAGATATATTAAACCAATCTCATCTTACTTACGATTCTCGCCCAGAGGTGGAAGAGTTTTTCAATGAATTATTCGCTTCAAAATCTTGTAGTGAATTTCTCGAAGATTGTTCCAAGCGTGATACTCGGAAAATCTATCATCTTATTGCAGCTCTTGAAATCCTTGAAAGCACAGGCATCCACACACATGCTGGATATGAAGATGACACCGTGGTTAGTCTAAACAAGATGCCTGATGAAGTCAAAAACAAAATGGCTGAATACCTAAACAACAATGTTATTCTTGTAAGAACCATTTTACCAGACGACACCGATGTTGCGGCATATTTTGAAATCATGAATAATCGTGGAGAGCAGTTGCAAGAACATGAAATTGTTAAGGCTTTAATGATGAAATCGCTAAACGAAGAACAACGTCAAGTATTTGCTTCAATATGGGATGCTTGTTCTCAAATGAGTGTACCCATTCAACATTCTTTATCTTCTTTCCGTAAAAACATGGAGCACCCATTATTTGGAATTGAATACGATAGCCTTCAGCTTGATTATGTTCAATACTATAGCCAAGAAGACTCTACGGAGGACTATAAAACTTTAGATGATATCATTGTGAGCCCAACTGTTAGTTTTGAGACAAATAAAGAGCATCCTGAAAAACAAAACTATGATTCCATCATAGACTTTCCTAACTTTTTAATGCTTGTTTTTAAGACCTACAATGCTGAAATTCAATTAAACGCAGACCATCTTCAGAAAGCTTTTGAAAAGCTTAAGTCTAGTCTTGATTTGATGGAATTTATAAAACGGTTACTCAAATACAGGATTTTGTTTGATCGTTATGTAGTCAAGACGACAAGCTCAGATGAAAATGAAGAGTCAATTCGTTGGGTTTTAAAGAAACCATATAGGAGTAGAGAAAACGAATTGCGATTCAGGAACACTTTTTCCGTAAATAGAGATGAACCTGATGAAAATGAAATAGAAAATAATGTCCAAAAACGAATTGTCAAACAACTTTCAATGTTACAAGTATCTTTTAGGGACAGAAAATACAAAAACTGGCTTTTTGAATATCTAAAACACTTGTATCAATTTGAACCTAACACCATCCGTGCTGAATCAATTATTCAATTCTTAGATAATTGGATGCTATCTTTCTATAACCATTTGCTTTCAAAATATTGCAACGATTCTTTGAATTGGCCATTTGAATCTTTAGGTGTCTATACACCTCGTTTTCTCTTTAATTTCATAGATTATCTTTATTGGGTTGAGTCTTGTAATCCAAAACCAGAGAATCATATACCATATATTGAAGAGGTTAAAGATTTCGACTTTAAATACTATAATTCAGTTGAACATCATCTTCCTCAATCTTATGTGAATATAGACGATGTAAACATAGACAATATTGGCAACCTGTGTTTAATCAGTCGAAGCGGAAATTCTAGTTTAAATGATAAAGCGCCAAAGGAAAAAGCTCGAATAACCGAAGGTCTTTTGCCAAAGCGAAGGATTATGTATTCCATTACTCAATACCATGATGGGTGGAATAGAAAACAAATTGAAGAGCATTGTAAGGATATTGAAGATTTGTTGAATAAAAGACAATCTATATTAAACATAAAATAATAACTTAAATGCAAAAATAATTCTTCCTTGATTTTAACGGTGTGTTTAAAAGACTATTGATACATTATATGGTCTGAATAATTAAAGAAATATTTTTTGTTTACCTGTTGGCGGAATTAATTTAGTGCATACTTAATTCTGCCAATGGGCTTGTCGTTAATGAAGTTTACGTATTGCAGAATGGTAAGTGCACTAATTT
>CADAPW010000004.1 GCA_902789915.1 uncultured Bacteroidia bacterium
TCTCTGTCTTTCTTTAGTTTGTTATTGTCCGGCTTGCCCTTATCGGGCTTGCCGATATCGCTTCGCGCTATGTCAAGCATAGCGAAGACATTCTATTTATATAAGATTTATGTCCGATTTGTTTCTTAAAAAACAAATTTTTTTCTCAGACAATCCCTTCCTTAATGCAGTTGACGATATAGCGCACATCGTCGTCCGTGACATAGGGGCCGCTCGGCAGGCACATCCCCACCTTGAAGAGGCCTTCCGACACGCCATTGATATAGGCCACACTCTTATCGGATGTCTGACGGACAATGCCGTTAGGCAAACTCTCAACTCTAAACTCTAAACTCTCAACTCCTCTATACACGGGCTGCTTATGCATGGGCTTCCACAGCGGACGTGCTTCCACACCCGCCTGGTCGAGGATGACACGCAAGGCTTCCACATTGGCGTTGGGTTCGCAGTCGGTGTGGGCGCTGTCGGAGGCGTGCACCACGCCTGCTGCACCGCCCACAGCACCTTGAACGACAGTCTTATAGGCGTTTTCCTGTCCCTTGATGCGGACACTCGGGTCGATGGTGATGGTGTTGAGCCAAAAGTTGGAGTCGTAGCGTCCATCGGGGTTGCCGTGCACCTCGATGCCCTTCACGTCCTTCAGCAGTTCCTTGTACAGCTCAAAGACATGCTTGTGGTGGTTGATATGGTCATTGACGACGGTCATCTGCCCGCGGCCGGCGGTAATTATAACCGATGGCCTCATGTTGATAATAAGGATAAGCCTCACGGGCTTGTGTGGCCAGCCACATGATTCTCTGCCAAGCCTCCGGGGTAGGACAAATGAGTGCGCCACCACCCGAGGTGGTAATCATCTTGTTGCCGTTGAACGACAGCACACCGTATTCACCGAAGGTGCCCAACACCTGTCCCTTCCAACGGCTGCCAAAGCCTTCGGCGGCGTCTTCGATGACGGGGATGTCGTAGCGATTGGCAATCTCCATGATGCGGTCGATGTCGTAGGGCATGCCATAGAGCGCCACGGGCACGATAGCCTTGGGCTTGCGGCCCGTCTTGGCGATACGGTCCTTGATGGCCTCTTCCATCAGCTCGGGGTCGATGTTCCACGAGTCCTTCTCGCTATCAACGAATATCGGTTTTGCGCCGAGATAGGTGATAGGGTGCGAGGAAGCGCAAAAGGTGAACGACTGGACGATGACCTCATCGCCAGGCTGCACGCCACAGGCAATCAGGGCAAGGTGGACGGCCGCCGTGCCGGCGGATAGGGCGACGACACGTTTGGTTAAGCAGGTCGTTGAGCCTGTCGAAACGCCGTCATTAATAGTCGGCCCTTCGACAAGCTCAGGGACCTTGGTTTCATTCACAAACGCCTCCAGGTCCTTCTCAAACCCATTGACATTCGGTCCCAGCGGCACCACCCAATTGGTGTCGAAGGCTTCTTGTATGTATTTCTGTTCGAGGCCTGCGTCGCTCATGTGGGCGAGGCAGAGGTAGATACGATTTTTTGGCATGGTTTTAGTTTTTACGGGTGCAAAGATAGGTTTTTTTTAATTGACAATTGACAATTGACAATTGAGAATTAGCAGGCATGTCATGCCGACCGAAGGGAGAGCATCTATGGCTGCCCGCCCCCACCCAGGTTGTCATCGCGGCCTCATCGCGGGTCAGACCCGCGATCTCCGCGATCTCTTCAGCAGCCAGTGCGGGCAAAAAAAAGCGGCCGTCCGTTCAGGACAGGCCGCCGACTTCACGGATTTTTCTTATGGCCTAAGCAGATTGATTGGAGCTACGAATACCCCATCTTCCCGTCGATATGCGCCGCCAATAGCAGTCAGCACCAACAAGAATGAAGGAGCCTGCTCGTCGCTTTTCTCCACAATCTTGTTCCTAAGCGTCTTCAGCGATTCTGCACCTTCATTGACCAGGTCGTCACCACCAAGTTTTATCTCAATTCCAGCCCATCGGCCATCCTCCAAATGGACTACAGCATCGCACTCCAAGCCAGCATTATCACGATAGTGCTTCACCGTCCCACCAAGTGTCTCTGCGTAAATCCGCAAATCTCTCACAGCAAAATCCTCGAAGAACAATCCAAAGCTATTCAAGTCATGTTTCAGGTCGTCAGGACTCACACCCAAACTCCTACAAGCAATAGATGTGTCTACAAAATGCCGTGTCGGAGTACTTCGAATAGATGTCTTTGATCGTATATTAGGATTCCATGCCTCCATATCTTCTATGATATACAAGTCCTTCAACGCTTCCATATAGTCGTCATACGTCTTCACATCCATCGTCCTTTCATTGCTCTGCCTAATGTCAGCCAAGATGGTCGACACAGCCGCCTCCGTTGAAATATTCCTAGCAAAACTCCGCAAAATCATTCGTAGTACTTCCGGCTTCTTGTTACGGAATCGTTCGTTCTCGCTGTCTTCGAACACAAAAAGCCCGCCATAGTAGTTCTTAGTCACCTCCAATGCTATCTCATGAGGAGCCAACACCGACACCGGCCAACCACCACGGCACAAAAGAAACGCCACATCATCCAGTGTAAACTCTGTGTTCATATCCCAGAGATTATCCTTTTTCCCCTCAAACAAGTCCTTCAACGACACTGTTCCCTTTGATTCTTTCGACTCCCATAGTGACATTGGACGCATCGTCAGCGGTGCGATCCTACCGGCTCCACTATGGTAAACCTCTGTCTTGTCTGCCGGTGTCGAACTACCTGTCAAAATATAGCTCCCAAATTCATAGTTGAAATCCAATTCGTCCTTCACTTGATTCCATATATCAGGAGCCTTCTGCCATTCATCTATCAGCCTAGGTTTCTCTCCTATCAAGGCACCTTTAGGATCCATCCTTGCCATTGAAATTGCCTGTTTCGTGTTCAGTTTCACAAAACTCTTCTGATAAAGCATGCATGTAGTCGTCTTGCCGCAGAACTTGGGACCAGCGACTAACACAGCACCTGATGACTTCAGCTTACGATCTATGGCTTCCTCTATAAGTCTTTGGTAATACATCTCCTTTTGTGTTGTAATTAATTATCACGGCGCAAAATTAAAGAAATTCCCAAAATTTTCAATCAAAAATTCCCAAAATTTTCAATATTCGATTGCCATCACCAACCAATTGCCACACCTGACCCTATTGTTCCTTCCCCTTGATGGGAAGGAACCGAAGGATCAAGGCCGACATCAAGGGCCTTCCGCACATGGCAGGCGCCCCTCCCCTATGTCGGCCAAGCCCACGCACCCAGCCCGGTGAGGCGAAAACCCGCGATCTCCTATGCAGCGGGGGCAGGCACAAAAAAAGCGGCCGTCCGCTCAGGACCAGCCGCCGAAAGATTTTTTTTTCATAAAACGCTTCGCCGCAATCGAAGATGAGGCGAAGCAAAGATTTATGATAGATTTATGTCAGATTTGTTTCCAAAAAAAAGCATCCTTTACTTCCTCAAATCCTCTCCCCCGCATACTCCATCTTCCTCCCCAGCACCGTGCAAAAGATCATCTTTATATCTTTGACAAAAGAATAATTCCGATAGTAATAGCAATTCAACCGCACCTTATCAGGATAAATCACCGTGTCGTTATACTCCACCGCTATCTCTTGCGCGTCACGGGTGTCGCCTTCTTTCTGTTTTTGTGCGACGTATTCGGCAATCATCTCGTCTTCGAGGCGGTATTTAAGTGTGGCGGGTCCTGTGATGCCAGGCCTCAACTTCAACACATCGCGGTCGTCGCCTTGCAGTTGGTCGGCATAACCCGGCACATCGGGGCGAGGTCCGACGAAGCTCATCTTGCCGATGAGCACATCCCACAGCTCGGGCAGCTCATCCAGCTTGTAGTGGCGGAGCTTGGCGCCGAACGGCGTGATGCGCTCCTCACCCGCGATGGTGACAGGCGACTCATCGCAGCCCTCTTCCATGGTGCGGAACTTGTGTATCTTGAAGGGCTTGCCCTCCTTGCCGATGCGCTCCTGCACAAAGAAGACCGGCTTGCCCACCTTAACCCTCACCAGCAGCGCGATGACGAGCAGCACGGGCCACAGGAGAAGCAAGCCTATGAAGGAAACGGTTCTATCGAAGAGGGGTTTGAGGAACATTATTGCTGTTTTTACGGGGCAAAAATACAAAAAAAGCGGACCCGACCGAAGTCGAGGCCGCTTTGATTGCTGCATGGCTTTTGAAGTCTGCGCGTCTTTCTATTAACGCTTACGCCACCAAAGATAACCCGCTACTGCGATCACCAGCACAAGCATCACAACCCTTCCCCATACGCTCCACGCCTCCGCGGACGCAGATTCCCTAGATTTGGTTTCGATGGTCTCCTGATGTGCCACCATCGTGTCGGTATGGTGTGCTTCTGCCTTCAGTTCGGTGTGCGCCTGGCTTTGTGCTCCAAGTTCCGCATGCTCCGCCTGGATTCGCATCAAAGGGCCTTGCCTTCCCATGGTGCTGTCAACACGCCATTCCATTGTAATACCGTCAAGGCGGATTTTAAGTTGCTGCCAGAGCGTATCGTGATACAAAACCTCTTGCCGCTGGTGTTGTGACATGGCGATAGTTTCAATGGCTTTACGCTTGCCGTGACAAGCCGAAACAAGAACCAGAACGATCATCATCACCTCAAAGTTCACCAAATTCCTTTTCTGCGTCGAAGCAGGGACATGCCTTGTTGGCGAAACGTCTGTGTCCATATATCTTTGCATTGGGATATTGTGTTTTGAGCGCAACCATCAACGCATGAAGCGCTATCTTCTGCTCGGGTGTGCGCGTGTCCTTGGGACAGCCTTGAGCATCGAGGCCACCGACATAGCAGACACCGATGCTGTGGGCGTTGTGGCCCTTGCAGTGCGCACCTGCTTGTTCAATGGGTCGACCCGTGTGTACCGTCCCGTCCAAGTACACCACAAAGTGGTAGCCTATGCTGGCAAAACCGCGTTGGCGATGCCAGCGGTTGATGTCGGACACCGACACCGCCATGCCTTGTGGCGTGGCGGTGCAGTGCACGATGATCTCATCGATCCTGCGCATCAGACACTCCTTTCTGGATTTGTCGCTTCAGCACATCGATCTTTGTGTTCACATAAAGCCCGATGCCAAAGATGCTGCCAGCGTAGATGAGACATTGGGCCAGGACATACAAGACGCTGTCGGAGATCACGCCCAAAGGTGCGACGACAAACCCGGCCACCGTGAGGGCCAGGCCGGCCACCAGCATGCCCACAGCCGAGGCATACTGGATGGCCTCCTTTTTTTCAAGACTCAGCGTTTTCATGCCTCGTCCTCTGCATCAGTTTCCACCAGTTTGGAGCGAAGGGTTCCTGAGCCTGCGGTCCCTGAGGACCCTTGAAGGGTCGAAGGACCCGACTCCGTCAAAGAACCCGAAACTCCCATTTGCCCACGACGCACCTTCTTGTAATACTTGTACGACTTGGGAGCACCATCGCCGCGGTCGCCCACGACGACTTCACCGGCGATGTCATAGATGCCGTCGAACTCGAGGGTGACAGCCTCCACCTCGGCCTTGAGTTGCGAGCAAGGCAGGAAGCGCACGTTGAGCTTGTGGACCTGCTCCACACCCACCTTGTTGATGTCGGCTTCAGAGATGCCACTCGAGGTGAGGGAGAAGATGCCTAAGTTGGGAAACTCCACCGAATGGCCATTGAGCAGGAAGTTCTCGATGCATTGTGCAAAGGCAATCATCGCTGCGCTCAGATAAGCCTTGGGCACTACCGAGTTGGCCACGCAGTAGTTGACGATGTCGTCGGCGTTCATGGTGGTGTAACGCACCGGGCGCAACACGTATGCCATGCTTGTAGTTCCAGTACCATTCAAGTTGTAGACAGGCTGCTGTTGAGCCTTGATGAGGATTTTACTCATTTTTTTAATGTTTTAAAGTGTTTTTTACCCAGTACTCACAACGTCTGTAGGATGTAATCTTCCAGACAAACCAGGTCGGGGGAGATGGGCGGGGCTTCCACTGCGGGAAAGAATGTCACTGCGGTCTTGACAGGCTCCACTCGCAGTAAAAAGTCGCCATGGTTGGCACGTAGGCTGACATAATAGTCGAGAAGTCGCTCGTAGGCTTCCACAGGCCGGTAAAGTCGACCGTCGAAAGGCTGTTCTTCTTCGCCTTCGGGGCTGAGATACCCCAACAGGATGTCGCCCTTGGTGTGGTCCGCCACCGAGCCGCTCTTGGCAAGGAAACAGAGTCGGACACAGCCGGGAAGGGAATAGCCCGTCAACTTCCAGCATTGATATTTCAGCGACATATCGTAGCCAAATACCATTTTGTAAGTGCCTGAGACGATACAGGTCTTGCCTTGCACACGGCGGCAACCGGCTGCCCGCCAGCGAGGTTCCAGGGTCATACAAAGCAACCGGCCCTTGCCGTCTGTGAGCCGTCCCACAGTGCAGTCCTCAAAGAACTGCACACGGGTAAGCTTAAGCGTGGGGATGTGCGGCCTAGGTCTCATGGCTGCCATGCTTTGATGTTGATGGCATAGATGTCGTTGCCCAACATGGTCACGCCGTTCTTCTCAAAGGGGAACACGCGCACGACATATTCGACTTCCACGGGTTCGCCCACCACCCTTGCATAGAGGGTGAGGTTGCCGCACACGGTCACCGCCAATTCCTCGGGATAGGGATCGTCGCCGGGAGCCACGATGTGAAGGACGCACTTCACGTTGGTTTCGCCATTCTTCTTCTTGAACTGTTGCACTTGGGTGGCGTCTTTGATGATGCCGAAAAGGTGTTTTTTCATTGTTTTTTGTTTTTATTGTGATTGTCCCAGACCATCGTTTCATCCGAATCGACACGGCAAAAATATAACGAGGAAAATATGTGTCAAGGCCCAAACGCAATCAAAAGCACATCATATTTGCAAACATGACAAACCGCTGAAAAACAATGAAATAAAAAATGGATGACAAAGCACCATCACGCTTCATCATCCATTATCACGGAACATCACGATGCCGCAAGCCACCTGTGAGGCTACTGCTTCCAGGCATCGATGGTCTGGTGAGCCGTCTCCAGCAGCTCTGGAGACAATGCTGAGGTATAGTTGTCATAATCCTTGTATAAGTAATCCTTAAAATATTCGTCGACACGCTTTGGCGTGAGGTACTTGCGCAGGGTGGCCACCTTATTGACAGAGAAGACTCCCATATCGTTCATGATACCGAAAAGGTTGTAGGCGAGCTTCATGTTGTAAGGTTCGTTGAGGGTACTCTTCATAAGCGCCTGCGTCAGGTCGGGCTGACGGCAGAGGCTGATGATCAGGTCGTCAAAGCGGTTGACGTAGACGGGACTGACGGCAGGTTGGAGCTTATGAGCCAAAGCGAGAAGCCATGCCTCAACGGCATGTTGGCTGTCGTTGGCACGGTGGGCGCCCACCTTGTCGCATTCGGCCACCAGCAGCTGGTAAACCATAAACAGGCGGAAGAACTCGTAGATCCGACCGTTGTTCTTGAGTTCGGAGCGGTAGTTGTAAAGCACTGGGGCAATGACGGAAGAAATAAGCTTTCCGTCGAGGCTAATCTCATCAAGGAGGTCGCCATCGCTTTCGATGTGGGAGGCGATGGGGTGAGCTTTGAGCGCGGTGATGGTTTCGTCGATGTGATGGGTGATGGCGCGCAAGCGCGAACGGGATGCCCTGGGGAGGCAAGCGAAGATGTGGGCTTGTGCCTCGCGCTGCATGACGGGCCACTTCTTGGTGTAGAACTTATCCCAAAGCACCTCGTAGCAGTCGAGCATTTTCTGCGCGGTGGGGCTGTCGAGGCAGGAATGGGCTTCCTGGAGCAGATCGCACAACTCATCGATGGCCTTGATAAGGCGAGAGGAAACCAAGGGGTTGTCACGGAGCAAGTCCTTGCAGGTCTTCAGCAGCTCCTTGGGGGTGAGGAAGTCGGTCTTGAAGAGCGACTGGGAAGGAAACAGCACGTTGTTGTCCTGGATGAGCTGGATGTTGCGCCTCATGATGAGGTTCACGTGTTTGATCTCGACCAGGAGGCTGTTGAAGTGGGCCTTGCGGCCTTCATCGGTGGTGAATAGACCAGCACCCTGTTCGAGATTGTCTATCAAGAACTTGAGTTGGTCTTGAAAGGTTACGGTGTTGTAGTTGTACATAATTGAGAAGTTTTAGGATGAATAAAAACGAGTTGGATAAAAAAAGCGGGTAAAGGTAAACATTCTTCCCGAAACAATCAAGTGCTTTTTGAGGTTTTGTTGAAATTAATTTCTGACCCCTATCTGCCCAGCAAAAAGACCCATATCTGCCCAAAAGCAGACCCACCTTTCAAATTGGGCAGACCCGGGTTTCACCAACTTCAAGGGTGGGTGTCTTTTTTGAACAAAAGGCACAAAAAAAGCGGTCCCGACCGAAGTCGAGACCGCTATATCACTCTATCTCCTAATTAAAAAACTCTACACTCTCAACTCTACACTTACTCTAAACTCTACACTCTCAACCCTCAACTAAAAAGGCCGTCCGATAAGGACCAGCCACTCATGATTTATGATGGATTAACATCCAAAAACCTCGCCGCAATCGAAGATAAGGAGAAGCAAAGATTTATGATAGATTTGTGTAAGATTTGTTTCTTAAAAACACAAAACCACTCTCATCACATGCTCTTCTGTATCCTCCCAATCAGCCCCGTCAATACCGTGCCTGGCCCGCACTCCACAAACTCCGTCATGCCGTCTGCAAACATGTGCTGCACGCTCTGCGTCCAGCGGACGGGGCGGTGAGTTGCTTCAGGAAGTTGTCTTTGATCTCCTTGGGATCGGTATGAGGCAAGGCGTCAACGTTGCCTTCTTTGCTTACCTCGGCTCAAATCTTTTCGATGGCCTCATCGGGCAAGCCTATGACGGCGGCCATGGTGGACGGTATGGTCCTCAAGGCTTTGGAGCTGATGCCTTTTTCTCAACTACAAAAATGTTTTTATTGTAACCTATTAATATCTCTTTATCTGACTGATGGTTCTCAGGTACCTTCAACCTTTCATATAAATACCTTCGTACTTCTTCCTCTTTTCTTCCCAAAAGTTGTTTTCTAGTGATCGGGATAGATTCAGAAGAATGATGAAAATATACTATTAAAGGAGGGTTCACTCTATCTAATGTCTTTACGACATCATCCCATAAACACGCGTCTGTCTCTCCCAGTGACACACCCATAAGGATAATGATTTGCGCATCATTAATCATCGCTTTACAAAGTAAATCATTATCACTACGCATAGAGGCAATCGATGTGGGTTTCACCAACAAGTCATTAATTACTTTGTTTTGCTTGAAAGATTCATTTGCGATTTGATCAGGATCGTTTACTCCAAGAAGAACGGTGTCTCCCAAACGGCCGTGACGATGGCATATTCTATTAATCCAATACACGACATCATTAAACATCATGTGGCTTTCTTTTGAATAACCAGTAAGCTTTTCTATTGAGTCGGTATAGTTAAGCGTGATGATATCTATCGCAATTCTCTTTGATTCCTTAGTAATATACTTTTGATAGGTCCTTTGGTCTATCGGCTCCAAATAATGATACGGTGCAAAAAAATCGCTTAATACCTTATGATTTAGAACAAACTGCTGTTGCTCTGTTTGTTTCTTGAGATATGCAGCCAATTCCTCAGAAAGATTAAAATACATTTCTGTAAAAAGGCTTTCTGAGCTAACTTTTTCTGTGAACTTACCTAAGGCAAGTTCCATATTAGACCAATCTCCAACATTGCCTTTGATTTCTCCTTTAAGAAGATTGACTGATTCATTCGGTGATTCTTGCTTCAAATAATACGAATAGAAATGCTCATACTTGGTTTTCAGCCCTTGGGCCAAATCGAAACCATTACCGATTATATAAAGAATGCTCATGGTTTAGTTTTTTTTCAATACATGAAGAGGTTCTCGCTTCACTATATTTATTTTCAAAATCATTGAAAAAATAGCACTTCTTATAGATTTAAACTTTTCTAAAATAATCATACAGTTCTTATTTCAAAAATACATCTCAAAACCTTCAATCTACCACGACAACATCACAACATCAAAATACCCACCGTTTTTGCAATTCTCATCCACCAAAACACCTTCGCCCACATAGGAGCATTTCTTGAACATGCAATACAAAAGAATTGCAACCATCAACACCTCACCAACTTAAAGAAGCAAAGATTTACGAAAGATTTAACTTCGTTGAATGCAAAGCATTTGCTTCCCTAAAAAATCAACTTCCCCACAGTCAAATTCCCAATTGTCAATTATCAATTTTAAACTATCAATTCTTATTCAAATTTTCTCCCCCACATACTCCATCTTCTTCCCCAAAACCGTGCAAAAGATCATCTTTATGTCTTTGACAAACGAATAGTGTCTGTAATAATAGCAGTTGAGCCGCACCTTGTCTGGATAAATCACCGTGTCGTTATACTCCACCGCTATGTCTTGGACGTCGCGGGTGTCGCCATCTTGCTGTTTTTTGACGACATATTCAGCAATCATCTCGTCTTCGAGTCTATATTTCAGTGTGGCGGGACCTGTGATGCCAGGCCTCAGCTTCAGCACGTCACGGTTGTCGCCTTGCAGTTGGTCGGCGTAGCCAGGCACATCGGGGCGTGGACCAACGAAACTCATGTTGCCGATAAGCACGTCCCACAGCTCGGGCAGCTCATCCAGCTTGTAGTGGCGGAGCTTGGCGCCCAAGGGAGTGATGCGGCTGTCGCCTGCTACGGAAACAGTCGACCAAACTTTATCTCCCTTTTTTGCGTTACTACCTTCTGAATATTTCACTGGAATCATCGTTCTGAACTTGTGGCATTTGAACAGTTCGCCACCTTTGCCCACTCGTTTTTGCACAAAGAATGCCGGACCGCCCGGCATCTTGATTTTGACCAGAATGGCCACGATGAGTAAGACGGGCCACAAGAAAAGTAGACCGAGGAAGGAGACGATGCGGTCGAAGAGAAACTTAAATATCATAATGTAAACTATTTTCTAGCAAACGTTCTAAACACCCAACCACGCACTTTATTTGGCATCATCACTTGCACCGCAAACCTCAATAATACATTATAGAGATATTTCGGTAGTGAAATCACACTATGTTTAAGCATGTATCTCTGCAACTTGGCTTCGCTCTTGAAATACTTCCAACCGCCTCTGCGTTGATACATTTCCTTACCAACACGTACATTCACCAAATTGTCTTGGATATTGTAAAACTTATATCCATTTTGTGCTAACCTTATCCATAAATAATAGTCTTCCTCACAATACCAATCTTGATAGCCCCCCACTTTCATCACATCGTCTTTCTTAACCATCACTGTCACCAAATTCATAGGACAGCGTGATTTCAAATAATCCTTGATGTCGTCATCGTTTTCGGGTACTATCCTCGTTCCTACCACATTATCAGGTATGCCAATAAACTCTTTAATAATACCTCCCACAACCGAAACATCGGGGTGTTGCTCAAAAGCCTCTAACTGTTTCTCAAAACGATCAGGAACGGCAATGTCATCGCTATCCATAACTGCACAAAGGTTGTTTATAGCAGCATCGAGTCCTGTTTGACGAGCTGTGGCATGACCCATGTTCTTTTCAAGCCGTATGACTCTCATAAAAGGTATCACGTCTTGCAAAGTCAGAATGCCTTTGTCTACCGTCTCTGGAATTGGCCCGTCTACCACCAACACGATTTCATTCGGTTGAACGGTTTGGTCATAGATGCTTCGTACGGCGGTAAGAAAATCATCGGGCTTGTCGTTACAATAGACCGACATGCACACGGAAAAACTATTCATAATTAAAAAGCCTTCTTATGTTTTAATATGAACCAAAATCAATACTAACCAAGTGCAAACCTATTTGTTGCTCTATAGGTGGAGGGGTCATATAATCACCAAAAACTTGTGTCAAATATTCATGATAGTGTTCTGCGACACACAACTCTGTATCTTCAAAAGGAACTCTTAATGGTTTGCCAAACAATTCCTTTTTTACAATGGCCGTTCTATATTTGGTTCTTCCATAAAAGAAACCATAGTATTCCGTATCCTTCCCATTATACTTTTCCACTTGACGCTTGAACCAATCTCTCAACGGTTTTATTCTCAATGGAAATGACAACAGAACCATCAATCTCTTTTTTATACCAAAAGCATTCTTATCGTCACCCCTAACAGACAACTGATAGCATAGAAAAACTTTGGCACAAAAATATTGCCATCTCGCTGTCATTTTGTTAGAAGAAACATTGTCCATTTTGAAAACATCCACATATATTCCCTGCATATCTGGATTGTCGGTATAGTTCACTTCTTCCACCAGCCTTGTTCCCTTAAGTCTGATTTTAGAAAAATACATCGACCAATCTTTCAAGCCCTCCTGAAGAAAGTATTTTGAATTGTCAAGTTCGGTTTTACACACTGACAAAAACTTATTATAATTTTCATTATTCATGATGATATCCAAGTCATCATCCCAAGGGATAAAACCTTTGTGCCGTATGGCTCCGATAGCAGAGCCACCTAACAGATAATACTCGATATTATTCGCTCGACATAGCTTGTCGATATCTTTCATAATATCAAGAATAACCAATTGTAAATGCCTTAGCTCGGTCATATGAAACAACTATTTGTAGCAATAGCCACCATTCACCTCTATCTGACTACCATTAACAAATGGATTGTCAATGCAGAACCTGAATGCATCCACAATCTCATCCACAGTAGCAAAGCGATGAATGGCTGTTTTCTTGTATATATTTTGCTTAATCTCTTCTGGCTTTTCGTTCTGCCATGGGGTGGCTACAAATCCAGGTACAATGGTATTCACTGTCGTACCCGTTCCTTCAAATTCCTTGACAAGGTTCTTGGACAATGCACACACCGCAGACTTCGTCACACCGTATGCAAGCACCGTGGCGTGAGGATGAATCGCCATCTGTGAGCCAGTAAAGAGAACGCGGCTTCCCGGAGGGATTATCGGGAAGAACTCACGAACCATAATATAGTGGGAATTGACGGCCACCTCCATCTGCCTATCCCAGTCCACATCGGTTGTCTCAGTGAAGGACTTGCGGATGCTCATACCCGCATTGCAAACAATGCAATCCAGATGATCGGCTTTAGACTTCACATAATTGATAAAGGCATACACCTCGTCACGTTTTGTCTGGTCAACCAGACGGGCCTCGTAATTCTCAATTTTATCTGTGAATTCAGGCCCAACATAGGTCGTAAAGACATAATAGCCTTTATTGACCAACATCTTGGCTACTCCCAAGCCCATTCCGGAAGTGCCGCCTGTCACAACTGCATATTTCATATTTCTGTTACGTTTTCTCCGTTACGGTATTTCTCTATTATCTCAGTAATAGCCACGCTCTCGCGACGGCGCAGTTTATAGCAACTGCGTCTGTCGTTCACTATCATCGACAGCCACTCCTGAATCTCATAACGCAATCCTTCACCGTCGTAGCTATAGAAGTATTTTTTATTCTTTGTCTGATCTTCATAGCGGACCTCGAAGAAGTCAGTCAGCCACCAAGGGGCAGGAACATAGATATAACCTTTTGTTCCTGAAATCACTAGATTACCTTCAGTCTTTACGCCAATTCCAAGAGTAAACGATGATGTAGCGTGTGGATAGTTTATTACGCCCTTGGTGTAGATATCCACCCCATTCTCAATCTTAGTGTGGAAGCTGACGTCTTTCCAATCTATGCCAAGCAATTTAATAATTGCCATAAGCGTTAAAGGCCCATGCTCATTCATAGCTCCACCTGCCTGGGCTGCATCTAACTCTCGTGTCGGTGGCGGCACCATCTTACTAAGCGAAGCCTTCACGTCCACCACATCGCCAATGATTCCGCTCTTCACAAGCGTTACGATATGTCCAAATGCAGGACAATAAGCCGTCTTGCTGGCCTCCATCAGCACGAGGTTCTTCTCCTCCGCCAGCCGGTAAAGTTCCAGAGCCTGTTCTTTGGACAGTACAAAAGGTATCTCACAAAGCACGTGTTTCCCAGCCTGCAACGACCGCTTGGCATAGTCATAATGCGACAGATGTGGCGAAGCAATATAGACTGCATCCACCTTCTGGATGAAATCTTCAAACTCAGTAAAGGCTTCTAACCCGTGCATCTTCGCAAATGCTTCCGCTTTCTCCTTCTCTGGATTCAGGACAGCCACCACTTCAGCTCCGTTCACCACCTTGGTCTCCGGCAAGAAGCGATGGGCGATTCGTCCGCTTCCGATAACACCGATGCGGAACACATCCTGACTCTCTGCACGTAACATTGTAGAGGATATGCCCTCGGTACGAGGGAGGTAAACTACTTTGCAGTATTCGTTCAGGTAGTCGAACTTCCCTTCCCAGTCGCTTCCGATGGCGAAGATATCTACATCATATTTCTGAATGTCGTCTATCTTCTGCCCCAAGTAGTCCTCAATGATGACCTCGTCAGCATAGCCGGTAGCTTTTACAGCCTCGACTCGCTCTAATACATTATTGCGGACATTTAATTTGCCACGACCCCGATCGAAGCTATCACTAGTGACACCAACTATCAAGTAGTCCCCAAGTTCTTTAGCACGCCTTAGAAGGTTGATATGGCCTTGATGAAGGAGGTCGTAAGTACCGTATGTAATAACTTTAATCATAAATTGTATTTACTTTTCTCTAATTCATTTTTGATATCTTCATAAGTTAGCTCAGCGGTAGTATCATTGAATAGTTTGTCAATTTCTGAATCTTTATGGAGTAATCGCTCAACGTTATGTTTAAGAAGTTTAGCAGGTGTCCCACCAAAAAGACAACGCTCACCAGACGCTGAAAAATCTTTATTTACTAAACTATTCGATGCGACAACTGAATTTGCTGGCAATAATGTTCCTTTCATGATGGACACGCTATTGGCCAACCAAACATTTTTTCCAAAATAAACAGGGGAGTTACGATGTTTTATTTTACCATTATTAAG
This sequence comes from uncultured Bacteroidia bacterium, assembly GCA_902789915.1. GTDB lineage: Bacteria > Bacteroidota > Bacteroidia > Bacteroidales > F082 > Limimorpha. The sequence continues at coordinate 15,012 of CADAPW010000004.1, forward strand.
GGTATAATGAAAATCTGAATCTACAATTTGTGTGTTCCATCCTATTAAGCAATCATCTTCAATTGTAATACTTACTTTAGAATGAAGGAGAGCTCTTTCACTAATTCGAACCCTGTCGCCTATGCGTACTACAGCATTTTCATTTACAGAGAACACCGCACCTTGGTTAATGCTAACATCGGTTCCCACTATCATTTTCCCTTTAATGCACAAATAGCTCTTAAACCTATTGGAACAACCATATATCTCTGTATACCAGCCACCACCGAATTTTACCCCCCCCATCCTGCTATTTGTTGACAGTTCAACACATCCTTTGTGCAATCCTTCCAATTGCACTTTGCCATAGAGAAAAACAGGAAGTCTAAGGGCCTGCCTCAATTCAAACACCTTAAAATTGAAATACAAGGTTTTGGAAATATTGATATGAAGCTTAAGTGTTTCTCGTATTTTCGATATTACAGTATTAACTTTCATTTTACCAATAGTCAAACCTCTTTTAACTTAATACGAAAAGGTATTTCAGGATCAAAAACAACCATAGTGTGTATTTGACCACCTTTTACGAACTTCATATAATCGCCATATTGAGTTCGTAATATTGGATCATAGTTTTGAGGGCAATTTATTTGGGTAAACTCAAATGGCATGGAAACAACATTATCATACCATTCTTTATTCCAAATTAGTTTTTTGTTGAAACCCGTAAAAGACAGAAGACCCACTTTGGAAAACGTCTGTGCTTTGCCACATGCTTTCAAATAGTATTCAGAAATCTTTTCATGGCCAGCAAACAGACCTACTAACTTCCACCAATATACTGACGGATCAATAAGTCTTTTCAATGTCCAGCCTTTAACTTTTGCTTTTCGGCAATGCTCATACCCTGCTATTGCTAACCACCAAATGAACATTTGGCACTTTTGAACCATCAATCTTAATTTGTTTTCTTCTACTCCAAATAATGGGAATATATCAATAAAGATACCGCAATTGTAACCCTCTGAAGCCATTTCGATTTCATACTCCGTACATCCAGTAGTTTCACAATTACGTATGCGCGACATTCCTGGTCCCGCGCCTTTTTCGGTTTTGAAATTCTGAAAAAAATAAGGATGTTGGATTTCTGAAGGAGCAATCTCACAAAACCGTTCATAGTCTTCTTTGAACATTACCACATCCACGTCATCATCCCAAGGAATAAACCCTTTGTGTCTGACAGCTCCAAGCAAAGTGCCACCACTCGCATAATACTTTATGTTGTATTTCTTGCAAATTCTCTTCAATTCCTCAAGGCATCCAATCTGAACCGCCCATAGCTTTTTCGTTTGGGCAGTTACAAGATGTCCACATAGTTCTTCTTCTTTGAAGAAATCTTTATTAGCGATATTGTTTTCCATTATTTATTTCAATTGGTTTTGTTCAAACACGCTATTAATAGCATTCACAAATGTTTCTCTATTCTTTTCGATACTATGGTTCTTTTCGGCTACCGAACGAGCTACACCTAATACTCTGCTGCGTTCTACTTCGTCTGAAAGTATCGTTAGTATTGCATCTTTGAGTTCGGTTTTGTTCTGAGCAAACCAAGCTGCCCCCGTATCAATGATATACTTTGCTCCTGCCATTTCTGAAGATGAAAACATCAAAAAAGGATGTCCAGAAGAAATGCTGTCTGCAATTTTTGTGGAGAACCCATAGCGTAAAGAATCCTCATATCGTTCACTTTGCACTTCCGCATGAATCAATATGGTCGTTGAATGAAGTATATTTATCACTTTCTCATAAGGAATCATGCCGTGATATGATATTCCTGGGCATTCATTAAACAACTGTACAACCTTCTCCGTGGGGGCCTTCCCATAAACATCAAGCATATAACTAGGATTGATAGATTGAAGTACATCCGCTATTTCGACTAATGCTTGGGGCCGGTCGAAGCCGAAATTGCCCATATAAGCAAAGGAAGGCTTTTCAATATGCAGGTTGGATGAATCGAACTGTACGCCACTGCCCGTGTATAGTACTATATGTTCTCCGCCAAACTCATTTCGAAAATTTCTTGCCAATAGCGAGTTGAGGTGAATCGAGAGTTTCACCTTCTTCATCATCCTCCGGAAATGCTTCCTGTAAATATAATTGTTACACTTTTGCAGCGCGATTTTCAAAGGACCATAATTCCTATGCTTGATAGCATCAATGAAATAAAACCCTTCGGTGTTGAACATCACTAAAGGGATATTTCTCTTAGAAGTGACCTCCGTAGCAATGTCCAAGATGAATGTCGCATCAGAATTCATCACAAGAACCACTTCCGGATTGAAGTCATTTATCCACTTTTGAAACTCTTTGCTATTCCATCTCTTGCCACTCCAAACAAAGTGGCGCACCAGTCTCTTCAAGGGTGTTTTGCTCTGTTTTTTACCATTAATTGATGTGTTTCCCTCTGTGCCAAGATTATCTTCAATCCTGCACCGTTTCCCCTTGCGCAAATGAAGGAATCCGTCCAAGGCACTCCTGTCTGTCATCAGGTAATAGTTATCACAGACTTCATAATCCGGTGTGGTAGTACTCACACAGAACTGCGCTAATCTATCCTTCGGCCAGCCGATGAATAGATTGCCTAATGTGCGTCCGTTATTACTGGTTTTCGAGCAACTGTTGTTCGAAATGACTAATACTTTAGGATATTCCATTATTCTATATTTCTCACTAATCAACAAGCAGTTAGTTTATTTGGCAGGGTTATTCCAGAAGAACTCATATGGAATAACACCCGAACTACTCACAGGGGTTGTTGTCATTACAAAAAATGCACACAATAATATGACAGCAATTGACGAAATGATTTTTCTACTGGATACCTCAACAGATAACAAAACCTCTGGAAGCAAGAAAATCAAAAAGATGTTGAAATAAAAGCCGATACGGGTAATAGCACCACCACTAAGAACTCCGAGGCTTTGGCTTGCGACTCCTACCAAAACCAAAACTTGCAACAATTGCAACAAAGGGTCGTTGGTTTTACGAACAAATGAACTCAACAGAAACAAAGCATAGACAACAAACATAGTTAACGCACCACCAGCATTATTATCAATATAATTCTTGTATCCCTCACCAAAAAACAAAGAAATCAAAACCGAGACCAAACTATCGTATAATGGCATTAAAACAATTAAAACAATAATTGTAAGTAATGAAGTCAAAAATGAAAGTCGTATTCGGGACAACGGCCATATAATAATAAAAAAGAGCGAAGAACGATGAATGGTTGAAGCAAGTAATACAATTAAAACAAACCAAATCATGCGTTTTTGGTACAATTGATCAAAGGCAAGTAAAATTACAGACACAGCCAACATCTGCCTTATTCCAGAAAAATAATGGATATAAAATCCCAAGCCAGCAAAAACAAAATAAGATAATACAACATTTTTTGAATATTTTCCTATAATATATGAAACAGGAATGATATGCAATATGGCTATTACTGCAACAAAAACTTGGACATTGCTTGTAAACAAAGATATGATTTTTGTCAACAACAACCATCCAACTTCCATATGACCTTGAACTGATTGAGGATCCGTAAGAACTTCCCAAATCGAAAATGATGATATTCTAAGAAATACACCAGCATAACTTTCGGGCATAATAGTCCACGATGATCCAGTAACATCCATTCCGCAAAATGGTGAACGGAATACAAGGATCAAGACAAAACCTAAACCAGCCAAAAATGATTTTTTCATTTTTTTAACCTCAGAAACAAGTGCTTGTATGAAAACAAGGTATAAAGCGAGGACAAGAAAAATGGTCATAATTATGCTATAAATGTCTTACAATAAATTAGCTACAAGCTTTGTGGGCGGTAAATAGAACTATTTTGATAACTTTCTTGCCGGATTTCCAACCCATGTTTCTCCCACAGGGATATCTTTAGTAACAACTGAGCCCATGCCAATTGTTGCTCTTTCACCGATATTTCTTTGATCTCTTACAATTACATTTGAAAAAATCGTAACGTTTTTTCCAACATGTACTGTCCCACACAACATAGTATCTCCTGTTATCCAAACATTTTCTTCTAAAACACAATTGTGGGCAATAAAACACATTCCGTTGATTTTACAACCATTTTTTATTATAGTGTCACTAAGAACACCTTTTGCTATTTGACAATTTGCTCCAATTTCAACATCATTACCAATAACAACCCCGCCTATATGAGGAAATTTCCTTAACTTTCCATCCTTTTCACGCATACATCCAAGTCCATCTGTGCCTATTACAGCACCTGCTTGTATCAAACAATTATCTCCCAATACTACATCATCATACAAAACCACATTTGGCTTTAATATGGTGTTTTTCCCAATTGTAACTTTACCAATAACACAACCGGGACCAATGGTTGCAGTGTTATCTATAATGGCATCCGGATGTATCGTAGAATGCGGATGAATCCCCACTTTATCTTTATCAACGAAAAATTCTTCAATAATCATTGCAATTGCAAGCCTTGGATTTGCAACTGTAATCAAAACTTTTCCATCTTCATTCAACTTTTTAGAATAAAGTACTTGAGGATCTGCAATAATTACTTTCGCAACCGTATTCTCCGCGAATTCTTGTTTATTTAATTTATTCTTGTTTATCCAATCCAAAGTGTGCTCGGTGACATGTTCCATATCGGCAAAATTATCAATGCAGACATTTTGACTGTTTCCATGAACACAAATCAGCATATCGCCTAAAAAAGCGATAATATCTGATATGTTAATTTCTTTCTTCTTCATAGTTATAGGTTTTCTTTACATAACAATTCTTTAGGAATGGGTGTACCATTGTAGTAATGTTCAACAACGGCATGGAAATTACGCGACATTTGATTGGAATTGCCTTCGTCGTCGCTCCAACGGGTGGCATATTGTTTGGCATTGTTGCGTAGTTCCATTGCTAAAGATTCGTTCTCCATTAGTTTGATCATCTGCTTTGCCAAATCTTCAACATCACTGTTTTCAGCGATTAGCACACAATCATTTTCGCCATTAATTTTAGGCGTGCCTTCCGTTTTGTAGCAAACCACAGGAAGTCCATAGTGCATGGCTTGACGTATGGTGCTCGACACAGAATCCATCTTGCAGGGCAACACCGCAAAGCGAGACTTTTGGAGATGTTGGAACAAATCTTCTTGCCGCTCAAAGAAAGGAGTAAAAACGACATTTTCCTCCAAATGTAGTTCTTTTACAAGGCTTTGCAATGCTTCTTTACCCTCTATTGAACCGCCACCTACAAGATTAAGTCGAACATGTGGATAATGCTCTTTGACAATAGACAAAGCTTGTATGGCGTCAGGATACCCTTTCTTGGGGATCATCGCCATAGCGAAATTCACAAAGTCAAACTCTTTCTCCACGGGCTTGACCTCTGGCAAAAGATTGCCAAATTTCCATTGGAAATTATACGCTGTAGGGTTGAATTCACGGAATAAGCGACAATGCATTCCCGAACCCACAGAAACATACTGCAAATCCTTGAAAATAAGTTTCTCGATATACGCGTTTTTCTCATCCACCGGACCAGACCTCCCTCGTTCTGGGTTATTATAAATAGTCTGACATTTAACGATGAGTGGAATATCTTTGATGCCAAGCACTGTGCCAGAGATATGGGGATTTTCGGCACCGACCAGTGCGATAAGGTCTGGTTGAACCTTCTTAATGATTTTACGAACGACGGGACGCATGGGATTCATCTGATGCCAAAGCGATGGGCTGGGTATGATATGTTTGAGTGCAGTGGCTTCATCACAACGAACAAAATAATAATGAACGCCTTCCAACTCAAAAGAACATTTTCTGCGCTTCAATCCCGAATGAGCTGATATGACATGCAATTCGATGTCGTTGCGTTTGCGCAATAATTCTATCATATAGGTGTCCCACCCGGCCAAGTCGCCATAGCTCACCGCTTTTGTTGGCAGCCCAACAATTTTCCTTATGAAAGAATACACCTTTCTCTTTCCCAAAGGCAAATGTTCACGAACCTTTGCGTTCGAATAGTGACATACTAGAGCAACTTTAATTGGCTTTTCCATATTCTTCTTGATTTCAATGCTTTAATCGTGACGAAAGGACTTGTTTCAAATATGCTTTCTCCTCTTTCCTTAATCCAAGCAAAAACACCACAGCTCCGACCCAAATCAAATCAGCCATACAAACCAACAGCACCATCCATTTCAAAACCGAAACAAGTGAGAGCATAACAGGTACGATAACCGCACCCACAGAGACCAAAACTGCAGGCAACACTACTTGTTTGGCATAATCCCTCAAGCCGATATGGCAAAGTTTGCGCGCATAGTACATATAGATACACCAAAATCCAAAATGGACAAAAAAGGTAATGATAGCAACGATGTACGGGCAAGCTCCTGAACGTAAAAAAACAAAACTGGCCACCAAACCCAGCATCAGCAATATGGCCTTCCACATTTGCAATCCTTTGATATTACCATTAGCATTTACTGAAAAAGAAAGAGGTGCTCCCAATGCGTCTATTAAATAGGCCAACAAGATTATGAAACAAAACTCCTTGGTGTATTGAGGCACTTCTTTCAGCCATAAACCAAGCAAGCCTTCCAGATTAAAAGCTATGGGTATCACCATCAATAATAACAAAAAATAAGACATCCTGGCTGATCGTGAGACCAATTTGTAATGCTCATCCATCTCACCAGCCGCATACGACTGCACCAACTGTGGCTTGAATGCCGTTTGAAAGTTGGTCAAAAACATGTTTACCGCATTATAAACCTGGGCGGCTACTCCAAATGCAGCATTGACAGCCACCGAATAATAATGGTTAAGGAGGTAAGCGTCACCTTGGCTTTTCAGCACCCGAGCGCCACCAGAAAGCATGCTCCATCCCGAAAACGAAACAAGCCTCTTAAACAGACCCTTATCCCACATCAATGAATACCTACACTCAGGAATTATTTTCCGGCAATAGAAGGCATAAATCACATTGATGAGAACTGTTGAGGCTAAATAGAGCAAAACATACAGTATCAGTTTGTCAAAGTCAATCCATGTCAACAAATAGACGATGCCCAATTTCAATAAAGCCTCAAAGATACTGATGTAGGCATAAAAACTCATTTTTTCATGCGCGATGATGGAGGCATTGTCAGGAGTGCGAAACAAACTTACAATCAATGTGATGATAGAAACCTGATACACCCATAACGCCGCTGTCTCACGCCCTTCGGGGATGTTCAACTGACTCTTGACAAACCATAGTCCAATTGTTTCGCCCACCAGCAGAAGAAAAACTGAAAACAGGACAAAGATATTGATGCCCATCGAATAGATGCGCTGGTATTCCTCTTTGTCACCTTTGCCTAATGACACATTGAAAAACCGCTGCATGGCGGTCACCAAGGCATGACTGATGAAAGAAAAGAGCGTGATGAATCCGCCTATCAGGTTGTAGATGCCATAATCATCCACACCCAACGTCGCCAATACCACCCTCGACGTGTAAAGGGTCACTGCCATCAAAAGCAGCATCCTCATATAGAGGGCGGCCGTATTCTTTGCTATTCGTTTGTTGTTAACGGGCATAATCAATCTTCATCATCATCTGGTACCAAGTTGCCACGACGGTGCATTCCATCTATTTGGCTATTAATCTTACGCTGGGCATTATCAAGCACTGCTTTCATGAAACGCTTACGAGGTGATAGCACCTCTTCGCTCCAGTTGGCATCATGGGTAAGCACTTGAAGATGTGTCACGCTATCGTCCGTCAACACATCCTCAAGCCTGTCGAAACGCCAATAACCCAAACTATCGCCACAGTAGTTGTAATTCTGCTTGAAATAGCTGCTATATACATTGACCAATCCTCCATAGCGATATTCAAGGCAACTCTGGGTAAAAGGTGTTGTGTTATGGAATGAAAAAACACCTATTTCAGCCCCTAAGTTCTTCTCCAAATACTGTCTATCAAGAGTAATATATTCATCCAATTGCTTCTCGTCGGCTATACCCCAATAGCGGCAGTCGAAGTGCAAGCCCACGTAATGCCCCAAATCCTTAATCTTATGAAACACTTCAGAATAGTGACGATCAAAAAGATTGTACAACCCACTATGCAATTGGAAGAAATAGGTCGCTTTAACTCCTTCCTCTTTTTCAATCATGGCCATTTTCAAGGCAATGTCAGGTTCAAATTCCACATCATGCCGCCATAATATTTCCTTTCGGGTGGGGTCTTTTTTATCAGTGAAAGAAATAAAGGCAAAGCCACGCTCCAAGGCCAACTTAATTAGCCGTCTATAATTATCAAGCGTGAAATCGTCAAAATGGTATTTTTCTCTGTTGGTCATAATATGCAAGTTTACAACACATCTATCATCTTCAAATACTCCGGCCATTCGCCCATATCCTTCCAAGCGTGTTCACTCACGGGAAAACAACCCACACGGCCACCACGGGTTTTAATTTTTTCCATGAGTTGGGTGATATGGAAGAACTCGCCTTGCGGGATTTCATCGATACACCCGGGGTTGAGGATATACACCCCGGTATTAATCATATAAGTCAATTCCGGTTTTTCCTTCAAGGTGGTCATTAGGCCGTCTTCGCCCGTTTCAATCACACCGTATGGGATGCGGAAACTCTTCACTGCCGTCACAATGGTCAAGTCATTATGGTTCTCACAGTGATAGTCATACACATCGCGCATATCCTGGTCGATGACAATATCGCAGTTGCTGACAAAGAAAGGAGTGTCTATCTTTCCTTTCAGCAACGCCACGCTCCCTATGGTGCCCAACGGCTTGTCCTCTTCAAAGAAACTGACATCATAATGATGAGGCAGTTGGTCAAGGTAATAGCGCATCATATTGCTCTTGTAGTTGACCGACATATAGAACTTCTGGCAACCAATGGACTCAAACCGGTCCATGATTTCCTCAAGGATGGTCTTATCGCCAATGGGCACCAATGGTTTGGGAATGACATTGGTAATGGGTTTCAAGCGCGTGCCTTTACCGCCAGCCATGATGACTACGGGGAGGTCAATCTTTGGGCGCAGGTCGGTTTCTTCTTTTTCGAAGAGATCGCGCCAAAAGATAACATCTGCCAGTTCTCCGTTTTCGTCCAAAACGGGCATACACTCAGCACGGAGGCGTAGCATTTTTTCACGGATATCATCCAAAGATTCACCCACGCGGGCAAATTTTTTATTGCGTCCTATCACCTGAGAAACAGACGTTTCCAAAGAGATATTGTTCACAATAGCGCGTTGGATATCACCAATGGTGAGGATGCTCACAAAATGATCATCTTCGAACACGAAGAGCATCTTCACCTTCTGCGCATCCATTTGCTTTAATGCTGCGAGCAGGCTCTCTGAGGAAATGATGATGCGGCTTTCTATTTTCTTATTCTTTGGCTGAAAATTCATTATCACCAATATATATTGTGTTTGTATTGAAGTGGGCAATTAAGATTACTATTGCCATTATCGTCGTATACTAATACTTTGGGGTGAAGTTTTATAGTTTATTGTATCCAAGCATCTCTCATATTCAAGAGGCTCTATTTGCATTTCATATCCCTCTTTAGAGATGATTCGCAAGGTTTGACTGATTGACACTAGATTATGAGCCAATTCTTCCTTATTTTTACCAACAACGTGAATACGGTAGATAGCTCTACCTATCTCATTTGTCTCAAAAATCACATCTCCTTCATGGCACATCTGAGTTACATTGAGTACATAGTTCATGGCCCTTACATCTTCAATACCCTCAATATGGTCAATAGTCCCAGCCTTTAACTCCACATAGTAATTGCAGCATGGGTATGGGAAATTAGCGTCTTCTCTGCCAGAGAGACGCTCATCACTCATACGACCTGTAAGAACGTAGTTTATCATATAGTTCAGGACATTGGAACCATTCATATACTCTGTCAGTATATAAGCTTGTGCTCCCCCCATACGATAGCCAGCTTCATAGAAGAAGAAATGATTGTCCTTGTAGAAACCCTGTAAATTGATGGTTCCGTTTTTCAGCCCCATCCTATGTATCATCTGTTTTGCAGCATCATCAGCTTCCTTACGATATTGTTCAATGAAACGGCTTGGGTAGAGATGGAATAAAGGCAAACTCACATAATTCTTCTCACTGCGCACCACATCTTTACTGAAAGCGTAAGATAATGTACTCTCACCATCTTGTATGGTATAACATACACAAATATCCTCAGCCCCTGTAATCAACGACTCGACAATTACATTCTTACTCGGTGACCATCTAAGGGCTTCCTCGTATAAAGGCATAAAGTCCTCTAAACGATAACAGGGGTTAAGTCCGCGTGCACCAGAACAATCAACTGGCTTTATCATCACAGGGAATTCCAATGCTGAAAGTTCCTCTTGAGTGGGATTTAATGAGAGCTTATATTCAGGGATTACTGGGAATCCACTAAGACGGGCAAACTCTTTAAACTTTGCTTTATTAGAAACAATACCCCACTGTTTGCGTTCAACATAAAATCTTGCTCCTGTTTGTTCACATACATCTATAGCAATATTGACATAGGCCTCAGAAGAGCCTACAAAGATACCATCAACAGATTCTTTCTTGACAACATCAATTATACCCTGAACGTCAGTTCTATCAACATAATAATGGTTGTCCGTTAATCCTTCTTCTCTTGAATCAAGGGAACGTCCAACAGCAATAACCTTAAATCCTGTTTCGGCTTTATATTTTTTCAAATGGTCAGCGTATGCATATCCACCGATCATCAATAATCTCTTTTGTGATAGATCCATATTTTAGATTTTTAATACGACTTCTCCGTTAAATACTTTTTCAACAATCATTGAAGCAGAATCTTTATCTATCTCAGCGAATGCGGCCAATCCCTTAAACTTCTCAATGATGTCGCTATCACTCATAGGATTCTCTGGTTCACCCAAAGAATAATCCACCCTACTATTATAGTTCTTCCCATTGGCAACGACCTCAACTTTGCTGCCTCTAATATCAGGCAATAAACTTGTGAGCTCGGCATCTTCTTCAATCTCCACTTTTTGCAATAAATCCTGTATATCCGGTGATAATACAACGTCTTCATCAAATTGAGGCAGTCCAGCATCTTTTTTCACCAAAGACACCACAGCACCGTATGGGATACTCATCATAGCCGACTTTGTGGTTTTAACATCAATGTGGTCATGGCCAGTTAGTGCAAGTTTATACACTCCAATCCTTATTTTCTCAATTTCCTTTGGATCAATGATGTTCTCTTTTGCTATCTGCAATGCTGCATCAATTGTTGAATGACAATGACGGCATGCGGGGTAAGGTTTGAAGAAATTACCTAAAATACTAGGGGTGTCTTTTTCATCAAATGTTTCAAGAAACTCAATGTTTTGGGTGTCAGACATCACATTCAAGAAGCCTCGTTTCCCACCCAAAATATCAACTGGCGGTATATAACCGCATTTTCCAATATAGGCAGCAGTAAGACCATCCAACACTGCACGACCTACATTGTATGGTTTCAGCTCCGAATCATCGGAAAGCATTTCAAGCAGCCCAGCCGCACTGGATGCTGCAGCTGACAAAGCTGATTTGGTTTGGTCATAATCAAAGTTAAGAGCCATTGCAGCCGCCATTGCCACTCCTATTGTGGCACACGTACCCGTAGAATGAAACCCCCTAACTTTATGCCAAGGTTGCAATGCACGTGAAACTCTTACTGTTACTTCATACCCCACTATAATACCTTTGTAGAAAGCCTCAGCCGTCAGGTGTTCTTTTTCATACAAAGCAGTCATGGCAGAGAACAATGGTGCCTCGATATGTAGCATGGCATAACGATGACCGTCATCAAGTTCCATGGAATGTGCATTGAAGCCATTAATATACCCCGAATCCCGAAAAGAAAACTTTTTTTCCGTTCCTAATACCGTACAATTTCCACTTGACAAAAGCCCGCTATTTTCCATTTCAACAAGTTTATCGCTATTAGTTTTTGCCCCGGCCAATACACAACCCAAATAATCAAGATAGCATTTACGTGCATGATGTAGCACCTCTTCGCTAAGTGTACGTTTGGAAAAGGATATTACATTATTTACAAATTGATCAGTGATATTCATCTTTTTCAAACCTTTCTTATAATTCCACAAAAGCCTTTCGTGGCTCAAAGCAGCAACAAGGCCTCAAAGCCACAATACGCACACCGCTTGCACGCTGAGGACCAACTTTTGCAAATGTCGCCAATACGCTGTGTTTTCCTCCCAAACCAAGGGGGCCAATATTCGCTTCGTTAACCTTTTCGGTGATCCTCTTTTCAAAGTCAGTTTGCTTGCTGAAGTCTCCATAAACCATGGCCTCCATCATCAAACTAGTTGCTTCGAATTGGGACCGACCGATGCCTACAGCCAAAACACAGGGGCTGCAGCCCAATTTGGAAACACCTTCTTTGGCTCGATTAACTATTTCTTCAATCACGACATCCACGCTGTGCTTATGAAATACTCGTTGTGTAATCCCACGGATGGCGGGGCCACCGCCAAGCATCAGCACGGTGAGGCGTAGCACATCCTCTTTGACGGGTTTTATTAATACTGGTGATGGCATCAATGCGCCACTATCCTCGTTCAAGCCACCGCTTTGGTCAATACGTGCATAATCGTCACCCTTGATGGCCATGGGGCGACCGGGAAGTTGGCGCAAGCCAAGGGCTACGCCTTCCTTAATTTGTTCAAGCAGTTCGCCTGTAACGCTACGATTCGGTCCCACCTCAAGGAACAGATGCGGAATGCCTGTGTCATCACACAAGGGGCTTCTCCGTTCTTCGGCAACCATGGCATTATCCAACACTTGTTGCATCACCCAGCACGATTGTGCGTTCGCTTCATCGGCAATGGCCTTGCGATATGCTTCTTTCTGGTCCTCACGAAAGGTGGAACCAGCACGGACGAGGCAATCGGCTACTTTTTCTTTGATGTTAGTCATAGATTGATTTTCCTTTCGCAGCTGCAATAATAGCCTGATACTTGACCACTTTCAACCTATTGAACGCTTCCATACCCAATTCGGGGAAAGCCACAACTTCTTGTTCTACCGTCTGGCTGCCCAATAAGGCGGTCACTGGCGGAATGATGGCGAAAACTGCATTCTGTTCCGCCAAGGCTTTTACGGTTTCTTTTGAAATGGCACCCTTGCCGAGATGCATCTTCACGCCGTGTTTCGACAATGGTTCAAAAGTGCATTCTATC
>CADAPW010000005.1 GCA_902789915.1 uncultured Bacteroidia bacterium
CTTGCCTTTCACCGTCAAGGCACCCAAGACGAAGAGGAACACCACGATGGCGCCTACGTAGACGGGGCCGCTGGTGCCAGGCTGGTCGCCCCAGTAGGCATTGCTTTGTGCGATGTTGTCCTTGAATCTGCGGTCGGCTTTTTCGAGGGCTGGATTTTGCTTGCCGATGTAGGCCGAGGCGCCGCCTTTGGCGTTGGGGATCAGCAGACTCCAAGTCTCGCCTTTGCCATAGCTCCACTGCGTGATGTAGTCGCGGTCGAGGCCCTTGGTCTGGTTGTCTTCGTTACGGGTCAGCACCGGTTTGCCACGTGTGGTTTCCTTGCCAAACTCGTAGTTGCCGTAGAGTGCCGTCGAACAGGTCAAAACGCCGATGATGGCAGCCACAGCCAGCCCGATGGAAGCTTTGAGAAAATGTCCGATTTTTTTATTTTTGATGTCGCTGATAAGCTCGGCGATGACCAAGATGACGATGGTCAAAGCTAGATAATAGGTGATTTGAAGGTGGTTGGTGCGCACCTCGAAGGCCATGGCGAATGCCGTCAGCAGCCAGCCCCAAAGGTATTTGCCTTTGTAAGTCAACAACACGCCAGCAATGACGGGAGCCATGTAAGCCATGGCCATGGCTTTGGCGTTATGCCCCGCCCCGATGACGATGAACAGGTAGGACGTGAACCCGTATGCGATGGCACCTATGAAGCTTATCCAGAAGCCGCAGTCAAGTACCAATAGCAAGACGAAAAAGCCTAGCATACAGATGAATACCGAGCCGATGGGGTGGGGAAAGCCTAAACTCAAGCCTCTGTAGATAGGGTTGGTGAGGTTGCCTTTGGGCTGGACAGAGATGTTCCACGCTGGCATACCGCCAAACGGGGCATTAGTCCATAGCGTCTGCTCGCCCGTGGCTTCGTGGTAATCCGTGATTTCTTTCGACATACCCAAGTGCATCTCGATGTCGTGCTGCTTGATGCGCTTGCCTTGCAGCACAGGATTGAAATAAACCAGCGTAATCACCGCAAAGGCGATGATGGCTGCGACGATGCTCAGGATGTTTTTGTTCTTTTGGAAAAAGATCAGTGTATTCTCCGATATTTGGGTCGATGTGAGGATTTTTGTCTTCGTTGGAAGGAGTCTTGGATTCGCCTTGTTGGAATTGCTCCATCTGTTGCTGTAACTTCTTCATTCTCCACTTGAAAACCAGCCTGACAACCATGCTGAAAGTGTAGAATATCAAGATGGCGATGAGTAATATTCTGAAAAAAGCTCCCATATCTTTCTTTTATATTAATAATGCGGCGAAATTACGATTTTTCTCCTTGCGAAGGCTGTTTTTTGACTAGAATCTCGTGAAATGCGGCTCCGATGAATCCTGTGCCGTAGCCGAAAAGTTGGCAATAGGCCGCAGGGACGCTGAGCAAAGCCACCTTTAGGTCCTTGTTTTTGATGAGGGAGTCGAAGAAGACCATCACGACATAGAACACGATGGGCATAAGCCACAGCCAGTGGTGGAAGATGCCCAAAGCGACCAACAGCAGGTTGCCGACCACGAATGCCGCAGGCAGGAGGTGGACAAGTTTGAAGGTCTCGGGATACTTTTTCTTCAACACCACACGTGCCTCGCCGCTGTGTTTCACCTGACGGAAGAACGAGCTGAACTTGACACGGCGTTTGTGATAGACAAAGGCTTCGGGGAAGAGCCGGCAACTGTATCCATCTTTGAAAATCCTGGTGCTCAAGTCGATGTCTTCGCCATAACGCATGGGTGCGAAACCGCCTAAGGCCTCGTAGACGTTTTTCTTGATGCCGAGGTTGAAACTGCGGGGGTAGAACTTGTCCATCTTGTGCTTTCCGCCTCGGATGCCTCCTGTGGTGAAAAACGAGGTCATCGCGTAGTTGATGGCTTTCTGTATGGGCGTGAACGACTCGTGGGCGCGGTCGGGGCCGCCAAAGGCATCGCAAGGCTCGCAGTCGAGTTCCGCCTTGATGGTTTCCAGGTAGTTTTCGGGCACGATGACATCGGAGTCCAAGATGATGAGATACTCGCCTTGGCTGCGTTCGGCGCCGTAGTTGCGTGAGGGACCAGGCCCACTATTGGGCTTGAAATGGTAATTCAAAGCCAAACGGTCGGCATATTTCTCGCAAATTGCATCGCACTTCTCCGACGAGCCGTCTTCCACCACTATAACCTCGAAGTCCTTGAAAGTCTGCCTGCAAAGGCTTTCCAATAACTCATCGACTTCTTGAGGACGATTGTAGACGGGTATGATGATTGAAAACCGCATTTTCATTATTTTTTGCAAAGATAGGGATTCTTTGCTTATCTTTGCGCTATCAAATGCGATTATCTGAATATGAAGAAACTGATAGCCTTTTTCACCAAGATATTTCCACGTCAATGGCTCATCAAGCTGAGCTATCTCTTTAGCTTATTGGTTCGCCCGTTCTATATTGGCAATAAGGTGGAATGCCCCGTTTGTGGCGGCCATTTCCGTAAGTTTTTGCCTTACGGTTATGGAAAAGCTATGGACAACCGACTGTGCCCCAAATGTTTGTCTTTGGAGAGGCATCGCTTGTTGTGGCTTTATCTGAAAGAAAAGACGGATTTCTTCACAGCGCCACTAAAGGTCTTGCATTTTGCGCCCGAGCAGCCTTTCCTGAAGCGTTTTCGTGCCTTGAAAAACCTCGATTACACCACCGCCGACCTCGATTCGCCCATCGCCGACCTGCATCTTGACGTGACTGCCATCGACCAGCCCAGTGACACCTACGATGTAGTCATCTGCAACCATGTGCTGGAGCATGTCAACGATGCGAACAAGGCCTTTGCCGAAATCAAACGCATCTTGAAGCCTGGCGGTTGGGCGATTCTCCTCGTGCCCATCAATCCCGATGTGGATACCTTCGAAGACCCAAGCATCACCGACCCGAAGGAACGCGAGCGCCTCTTCGGACAATACGATCATGTGCGCCAGTTCGGCCGCGACTATGCCGAGGTGCTGCGCAAAGCGGGTTTTAGGGTTGTGGAAGACAGGCTTTATTATGAGATTCCTGATGAGCAGCGTGAGCGCATGCGTCTGGCGCGTAGGGGAGAGGAAATCGTATACCGCTGTGAAAAATGAAAGTAGAGACGTGCCTGGCACGTCTCTACAAGATATAAACAACAAAAGGCGATTCCCCATTGGGGTCGCCTTCCGTTTACCTTAAATGAGAAATATAACGGCTTCCGATTCCGTTTTCACGGAACGAGGATTAATACTCGTCAGAAACTGTAAGTTTTTTTCTGCCTTTGGCTCTTCTGCGGGCCAAAACCTTACGGCCGTTAGCCGTTGACATTCTCTCTCTGAAACCGTGTTTGTTTCTACGTTTTCTGTTCGAAGGTTGATAAGTGCGCTTCATCTCTCTATCTTATTTATTTGTTACTTTTCGCTAAAAGTCCCTTTGAATTGGGCTGCAAAAGTACAAAGATTTTCCTTTGCTCCAACAATTTTCTTGAAAAAAAATGGAAAAGGCAAGAATAATTTAGTTTTGCCTTTTCCAAATTGTTGATTATAAATTGCTTATGCGACAACTTCCTTTTCGGGGATGTTTTTCAACGTTTCGACGATGAAATCCCAGAAAGGCTGCACGCTCTCGATGAGCAAGGCTTCGTCGGGCGAGTGCGGGTGAACCAAAGTAGGTCCGAAGCTCACCATGTCCCAGTTCGGGTATTTCGAGCCGAGGATGCCGCATTCCAAACCAGCGTGGATGACCATGATCTTGGCTTCCTTGCCGAACTTGTCTTGGTAGACTTTTTTCATCAGGTTCAAGATGGTCGAGTTGATATTGGGCTTCCAGCCGGGATAATCGCCGGTGGAGTAGGCCTCGGCACCGTTGTCGGTGAGATTCTTGCGAATCTGTTCGGCCAGCTTGTCCTTGTCGGCGTCAACGAGGCTGCGGGTGAGGGCGGCGCAGGTGATCTTGCCGTCTTCCATCTTCACCGTGGCTAAGTTGCTGGAGGTTTCTGTGGTACCTTCAAAGTCGTTCGACATGGCGATAACGCCATTGGGATAACGGGCAATAGCGGTGAACATGTTGTTTTGCGTCTTCACGTCAATGACTTCTTTCGGCATCTCAGCCGGTTCGCAGAGGATGGCCAGTTCAGGCTCGGTCTCGGCAAACTCTTCCTTGCAGATGGCCTCGTACTCGGCAGCAAATTTCTCGAATTCTTCTTTCTTATCGGCAGGAACCACGATGATGGCTTCCGACTCTCTCGGGATGGCATTACGCAAGCTGCCGCCGTCGATTTTGGCGAGGCGCAGGCCGTATTTCTCGGCTGCCATCAGCAGCATGGTGTTCATCACCTTGTTGGCGTTGGCGCGACCCAGGTTGATGTCCATGCCCGAGTGACCGCCTTTCAATCCTTTGACAAACAAGCGATAGGCCGCCATCCCAGCGGGAACGGCTTCAAAGGCAGGGGTCCAGGTTCCGATAGTGTCGACACCGCCGGCGCAACCCACATAGAGTTCGCCTTCCGTTTCCGAGTCCATGTTCATTAGGATGTCGCCTTTCAGCACGCCAGGTTGCAACTTGTTGGCACCCGTCATACCCGTCTCTTCGTCGATGGTGAAGAGGGCCTCGATGGGACCGTGTTGCAGGTCAGTGGCTTCGAGGACTGCCATGGCAGCGGCAGCGCCTAAGCCGTCGTCGGCACCGAGGGTGGTACCATTGGCCTTCACCCAACCGTCTTCGATGTGGGTCTCAATCGGGTCATTCTCGAAATCGTGTACCTTGTCGGCGTTCTTTTGCGGGACCATGTCGAGGTGGGCCTGCAGGATGACACCTTTGCGGTTTTCCATGCCAGGGGTGGCAGGTTTGCGCATGATGACGTTGCCGCAGTCGTCCACGATGGTTTCAAGGCCGTGTTCCTCGCCCCATTGCTTCATGAAGGCAATCACTTTGGCTTCTTTCTTCGAAGGGCGCGGAATCTGCGTCAAGCTGTAGAAGTTCCTCCATACGCCATTCGGCTCTAATTCTTTGATGCTCATAGTGTTGTTTGTTGATTGTTTATTGTTTAACTGTTTAATTGTTTGTTGTTGCATTACAGATTATTGTGATCGTTGACAAATTGTCAATTCAACAATTAAACAGTCAACGATTCAACGAAAAAAAACGTCCGCTAAAGTACGACTTTTTTTTTAATCCTAGCAAAAAAGAGCTAGATTCCTTATCTCCTGTTCCCCAAGCCGATGTAATACAGCAGCGTGACCAATGACGACAATGCAGCGACTACGTATGTGCCGGCGGCCCAACTGAGGGCTTCCTTGGCTTGTGCAACCTCGGTTTGACTGAGCGAGTTGGACGACTCCAGCCAGGCCAAGGCCCTTCTTGAGGCGTTGAATTCAACAGGTAAGGTGACGACGCTGAACAAAAACACCATGGCAAACATGGCGATGCCCACCCAAAACAGGGCAGGGAAGGTGTTGATGAGCAGCAGACCAACGATGATGACGATCATCGAGAGTTTTGACGAAATGCTGACGGCGGGTACCAAGGCAGAACGCAGTTTCAGAGGTGCGTAACCCTCCTTGTGCTGCACGGCATGGCCACATTCGTGGGCAGCAACAGCGGCGGCTGCAACGCTATTTGAACGGTACACGTCCTCACTCAGGTTGACGGTTTTCTTGGTGGGGTCGTAATGGTCGGTCAACTGCCCTTGGATGCAGGTGACCTGCACGTCATAGATGCCATTGTCGTTCAGCATTTTCTGTGCGATTTGTGCCCCTGTCAAGCCACCGGGTGACATCACCTTCGAATACTTGGCAAACACGCTTTTCAACTTCCATTGAACCAAAAGTCCTACAATACCAATGACGATGATAAGAATCCAATTTGCATTCATTTTGCTTCTTTTTTAACGGTTTAAAGCGCAAAGATAATAGATTTTTTCCAATTGTTTGGTGAAAAAATCACAGACTTATATGGTTTTTCCCTATTTTTGTCACCTTAAATTAATACACGCATGACATTACATACTTTTAATATCTTTCTCGTTATCATGGCCATAGTGGCCTTGGTGGTGTTCGTCAGCCTCTTTTTCGTTGATGCTGGCTATGGTAAATTCTATGACAAAAAATGGGGTCCGGCGGTCAACAACAAGCTGGGCTGGGTGCTGATGGAGTCGCCTGTGTTTTTCGCCATGCTGTTGCTATGGTGGTTTTCGGACCGTCGTGACGATTTGGTGCGCTTGGCGTTCCTGTTTTTGTTTGAGTTGCACTACATCCAACGCTCGTTCGTTTTCCCGTTCCGAATGCGAGGAAACAGCGTGATGCCGCTTTCCATCGTCTTGATGGGCGTGACGTTCAACTTGCTGAATGCCATGATGCAGGGCGGCTGGATTTTCTATATCTCGCCTGTCGATTATTATGGAAGCAACTGGTTTTTTGACCCGAGGTTCATAGCAGGCTTCATCATTTTCATCATCGGAATGTTTATCAACATCCAGTCCGACGATATCATCCGCAACCTGCGCAAGGAGGGCGACACCAACCATTATCTGCCTAAAGACGGCATGTTCCGCTATGTCACCTCGGCCAACTATTTCGGCGAGGTGGTGGAATGGGTCGGTTTTGCCATCCTCACCTGGTCGTGGGCAGGTGCTGTGTTCGCCTTATGGACTTTCGCCAACCTTGGCCCCCGCGCAGCGCGTATCTACGATAAGTACCAAGTTGAGTTTGGCGACGAATTGGACACGAAAAAAGTAAAAAGAATCATACCTTTCATCTATTGATCTATGGAAAACTCACCTATATTCACTCCTTGTAACATAGGTCCTATCACCTTGCGCAACAGGGTGATACGTTCTGCGGCCTTTGAAAACATGGCCCATGGCAACCGCCCCTCTGATGAATTAATTGAATACCATACTGCCGTGTCGCGCGGCGGTGTCGGCATGACGACAGTGGCTTACGCTGCCGTCAACAGATCGGGTCTGTCGTTTGACGGTCAACTGTGGATGCGCGAGGAAATCGTCCCTGACCTGAAACGTCTCACCGATGCCGTGCATTCCTACGGCGCCAAGGCTTCCATCCAGCTGGGACACTGCGGCAACATGACGCACCGTGCCACCTGTGGCTGTATGCCCGTCGGCGCTTCGAGAGGCTTTAACCTCTATTCACCGACTCTCGTCAGAAAACTTAAGAAAGAGGAAATCTATTCCCTTGTCCTCGATTTCGGCAAGGCTGTCGACCTCGCCCGCAAGGCTGGTTTCGACTGCGTGGAAATCCATGCGGGACACGGCTACCTTATCAGCCAGTTCCTGTCGCCCTATACCAACCACCGTCACGATGAGTTCGGTGGCACCCTTGACAACCGAATGCGTTTCATGAAGCTCGTCATCGAAGAGGTGCTGCGCGCTGCCTGCAACGACATGGCCGTGGTGGTCAAGGTGAACATGCACGACGGTTTCCGCAGGGGTATGGACCAGGACGACTGCATCATCGTGGCCAAGGAACTGGAAAAGCTCGGCGTTCACGCTCTTGTGCTGACGGCAGGTTTTGTCAGCAAGGCCCCGATGGAGGTAATGCGTGGTGCCATGCCACTCAAGACCTTGGCTCATTATATGGATCCTAAGAAGTTCTGGTGGCTTAAGTTGGGCCTGAAGTTCTTTGGCCGTCTAATGATTCCTACGGTGCCTTTCAGCGAAGGCTATTTCCTGGAGGATGCCAAGGTGTTTCGTGAGAACCTGAAAATGCCCTTGATTTACGTGGGAGGCATGATTTCCAAAGAAAAGATGGAAGAAGTCCTCGACTCGGGCTTTGTGGCTTTCCAGATGGCGCGTGCCCTGATCAACGACACCGATTTCATCAATAAACTGCAACGCGGCGAGGTGACCCGTAGCGAGTGCAAACACTCCAACTATTGCATCGGACGCATGTACACGCTTGACATGAAGTGCCACCATTGCGTCGACGAGGACCTTCCTAGGAAGATTCAGAGAGAGATTAAAAAAGCGGAGCGGAAAGGATGAACAAGGAAAAATGGTTGCGGCGTTTCATTGAGGCCTATGGTCATCACCCCTGGGCTTTGATTACCGGAGGCAGCTCTGGAATGGGCTTGGAGTATGCAAAACAGCTGTCTGAAATGGGATGCAACTTACTGTTGGTCAGCAACCAAGAACAGGAACTTCAAACGACTGCTGAAGATTTGAAGTCGAAATACGGCGTACAAGTGAAGACGCGTTTTCAAGACCTGTCCACCGATATGGCAGCTGACGAGTTGCTTGCCTTCTGCCAGTCCGATAACTTGCAAATCGACATCCTCATCAACAACGCGGGCATGTTTTTCTTTGAGGAGCTGAGCCGTGAAAACGAACGCAAAGCCTTGACGATGCTACGTTTGCATACCTTCACTCCAACGAGATTGTGCATCCAGTTTGGTGAGGAAATGAAGAAGCGCGGATATGGATACATTATTAATATGTCGTCGATGGCAGCCAAATTGCCGTGTCCTGGCATCACCATCTATTCCGCCACGAAGGCTTATCTGAAGAGCTTCGGCAAGTCGCTCTATTTCGAGATGCGTCCATACAACGTGGGTGTTACCACGGTCTGTCCCGCAGCCATTGCGACTCCTCTTTATAGGTTGAAACCCAATTTGTTACAGTTTGGCGTGAAAATTGGAGTGATTGGTACACCACAATGGCTGGTCAGGAAGGCTTTGAAAGGCATGATGCGCCAAAAACGTGTCGTGAAGCCAGGTTTCATGAACATCTATCTGCCGCCTTTGATTGCCCTCTTGCCCCATACTTTAGTAGCAACATTATGGCAAAAGTTCAAGTAATCATATTGAGTCTGCTCTTCAGCGTGATGGCTTACGGTCAACGCTACGAGAAGGTGCCTTATGGCGACTTCGAGCAGTGGGTGGTGCGCTATATCACTGAGTCACAAATTATTGGCGGTCAAGAGAAGGCCCTTTATGTCATTGGCCCGACGGACACGATAAGGGGTAACGAGGTGTATGACTATAAAAACACGATTTGGGCGACCTCAAACGCTTTAGCCAAGGTGATGGGGGTGACGAAAACCAGTAACAATGTCACGCCCGACAAAGGTCCGACGGGAAAGTGTGCCAAACTCGCTACGCAGTTTGCTTACTGCAAAGTGGCGGGACTGGTGAATTTCAATGTGCTGGCAGCAGGCTCCATCTATTGGGGCAGGATGCTGGAGCCTGTAACGGGCGTCAACGATCCTTTTGCGTTCATCGACTGGGGTATCCCGTTTACGAAACGACCTAAAGCAATGGTGCTCAATTATAAAGCCAATATTCCCAATACAGGGAAGTTGGTGAAGGGTACCACTACCCGTACCACAGAGTTTGATGGCTATGACCCCGCTGAGATTCTTTTTGTCTTGCAATACCGTTGGGAGGATGCCAAAGGCAATATCCATGCCAAGCGGGTGGGGACGGCGATATACCATGTCGACAAGTCTTCTAATGGTTGGATGAAGGATTTCCGTATCCCCGTCATCTACGGCGATGCTCGAAAATCAGCAGATTATCAGCCCTACATGGGCCTGCTTTCGGGCGATAGGACGATGTATGCCATCAATAGCAAAGGTAAGAAAAAGCCCATCCTCGAAGAGGCTTGGGCTGAAGCGGATTGTCCCGTGACCCATGCCGTCATGTGGCTATCCTCGAGTAGCTGTGGGGCTTTCAGCGGTGCCTTGGACAATGTGCTATGGGTGGATGAGATAAGGTTGGAGTATTGAGCCTATTCGTCCCCTTTTTCTTTCAACTTGTTTTCAATCTCCGTTATTCGTTCTTGGTTTTTGATGGTATCGGGATGTTCATCTCCGAGCTTGTTTTTCCGTATCTCCAAGGCATTTCTATAGTATTCCAGGGCTGTTGCATAGTCGCCTTGGTTGTAATAGACTTTGCCTATGGTAGCCAGTACCTTTGCGGCATTGGGGTGGTCGCCGTCATGGTTCTTTTCCAAAAGCGAAAGTGACTGATTGAGGTATTCAAGGGCTTTTTCATAATTGCCTAAATCGGAATATGCGCGACCCATGTTGCTGTAAGAGGCAGCAATATAGGGGTGCTCTTCGCCATATTTCTTTTTCCAAATTTCCGTTGCTTTCTGATAGTATTGGATGGCTTTGTCGTAATTGCCTTGTCCGGAATATACAATGCCGATGTTGTTGTAGACGATGGCAACCTCTGGATGGTCTTTCCCCAACGATTCTTCCTTAATTCTCATGGCTTTGTGATAGTACTCCAAGGCCTTGTCTATGTCGCCAATTTTTTTGTATATCATTCCGAGGTTGTCGAATATCTTGGTGAGCTTCGGGCTGTCCTTGCCATACGTTTTCTCCATGATGGCCAGTGCCTCCTGAAAATACATCATGGACTTCTCATAGTCGCCCAGCTCATAGCATACCTTGCCCATGGTATTGTAAACCGAGGCGACATCGGGATGTTCCTTGCCATAGACTTTTTCACGTATCGCCAACGACCTGTTGCAATACTCCATGGATTCTTGGTATTTGGCTTGCATATAGTAAAGCCAGCCTATGTTATAATAGCATGTGGCGACATCAGGATGGTTCTCCCCGAATATTTTTTTGTCCCTCTCTAAGCTTGTTTGGAAATACTCCAACGTCTTTTCGTAATTGCCAAGGGAATAATACTCCCAGCCTATGTTGGCGTAGGTCTTGGCAGTTTGAGGATAATAATCCCCGAATTGGGTTTCCAAAATCTCCAAAGCAAGGTTATAATACTTCAGTGCGTTTTCATGGTCTCCCTTATAGGAATACAAAATCCCGAAGTTGTGGTATGTCGAGGTGACATCCTTGTGTTCCAAACCGACTGTCTTTTCTTGTATCTTCAATGCTTTCTCATGGCACTCCATAGCCCTGTCGACGTCGCTTTGCGCGAAATAAGCCACTCCTATGTCGTTGTATAGGGTTGCCACCCGGCTGTCCTCTTTGCCAAGGACCTTCTCGTTGATTTTCAATGCCGCCAAGAAATGTTCCAACGCGCTTTTGTAGTCGCTTTGTTTATAGTGAACTTGCCCGATGTAGTGTAACGCTGTCGCCACTTTGACATTGTCTTCACCATAGTTTTGTCTGCCCAATTCCAGGGCGAGTCGTAGGCTGTCCAAGGCTTTTTTGTAATCCGCCGTTGAAAAATACACAAGCCCGATGTAGGTGTAGACGTCCACCAAGGCCCCTGGATTGGAGTCCTTTTGAAGCAGCGATTGGCGCAAAGCGGTATTGAACAGCGACATGGCCTTGTCGTAGTTTGCCACATAATTCAAGAAATACGAGCCGGCGTCTATGAGCCACTCGATGTTGGTGGTGTCGAGGCTGGCTCTCAAGTCAAGGTAATAAGCGGCGGTGTCGTTCAGGTGTTGTGCGGCGAAAGTCTCGTAATAACTGTAGCAACGCTTTGCCAGCTCTGCATTATCAGCGGCATGTACGGCCTTGGCTTGGCTGAGCGTTTGCTCCTGTTCATGAAGGGCCTGCCCTTTCATGCGTTGTTCCTCCACTTGTTTGCTGACATCGCCTCTTGTGTTCAGCAGAGAGTCGGCTTTCACCAAATCGCCGTTTTCGATGCAATACGACACTTGGCGGTAGAAATCGTCCAACTGGTCGTAATCCAACTCGGAGTATCGCTTCGCCATGTCGGAGATGAGGTGTTCGTTGCTTTCTTGCTCGGCATACAACTGTTGTAATAGTTTTTGGTATTCCTCCATCGAAATCGCGTTTTCTTCCTTGAGGGCTTCTATCTCGTCTTCTTTTGCTTGCAATTGTTTCTGGAGGTTGCGCCGTATCTTGCGTTCGGCGTTGAGCTTGTCCTGCAATTGTTGCTCGGGCGTCTCCATGATGATGTATAGCGGGTTGGAGGAACGCTCATAACTCTTTGGACAGGCTTCCACGTCAACCAGCTGGTAGCCTTTTTTCTTCACCGAGTCGAGGCGGAATTGTGTGTTGGGAGTGGGGAAGGAAAAAGAGCCGTCGTCTTCATTGACGAGTACAGGGGTGCGGCCTTGCACCGACACCGTGCTGCCTTTGATACCTTGACCAGGCACAAGTTGGCCGTTGACCATGCGGCCTTTGGTCTTCACATAGCCCTGCTGCGTTTGGGCAAAGGCTATCGTTGCAACGAGCAAACAAATTGATAGTGAGAGTATTCTTTTCATGTTATCAGTGTCTTGACAAGTGAAAGATTCATTTAAACCATAAGATTCATCATTGCAAAATTATAAAATATAGTGCATCAACCCAAACTTTTTCCTATTTTTGCAGCCGTTTTTGAAAAAAAGAAAGAACTATGGATTTAAGCAAAATTGTATCGATATCTGGCAAACCTGGCCTCTATCAGGTGAAGTCCCAAGCCATTGGAAGGCTTATCGTTGAATCAGTCGTCGACGGCAAGTGCATGCCCGCCTTCGCCCGCGACCGTATGAGTTCTCTTGAGGAGATTTCTATCTTCTCCACCGACGAGGATCGCCCGCTGAAGGAAGTGTTCATGATGATCCACGAGAAGATGGGCGACAAGGTCGACTTCGACTATAAGAAAGCCTCAAACGATGAGTTGCGTGAGAAGTTTGCTTTGGTCATGCCTGACTATGACGAAGAAGCCGTTTATCCTTCCGACATGAAGAAGGTCTTTGCTTGGTATCAGATGCTGGTCGACAAGAACCTGCTTGACTTCACGGTGGAAGAGAAAAAGGAGGAAGAAGCCCCTGAACAACCCGCCGAGAAAGCGGAGTGATTTGTAAATGACTAAAAAGAAGCTGCTTCGGCAGCTTTTTTTGTATATTTGTGCCCGAATCCGAGGAGTCATCGCAGGCTTGCCCCGCAATCTCCTTCGCAAAAGGAATTATATGAAACAAATTGCAGACTTCAAACTTGTCGAAAAACAGGACTTCGGTCGCTCGGTGATGCTGAGGCTTCATGCCCAGCAGCCTTTGCCGGAGATCCTGCCTGGGCAGTTCGTTCAGGTGCGCGTCGACGGCTCGCCGACCACCTATTTGCGTCGCCCCATCTCCATCCACGATGTGGATTTCAAGCAGAATGAAATCACCTTTTTGGTGCAACAAGTAGGCGAGGGGACACGCCATTTGGCCGTAGCCAAGATAGGCGATACCATCAACATGGTGCTGCCCTTGGGCAATGGTTTCAGCCTATCCGAAAAAGGGGAGAGGTGCCTGCTCGTCGGCGGTGGCATCGGCATCGCGCCGTTGTTTTATTTTGCCAAGGTGCTGAACGAAAGAGGTGTTCGTCCAACTTTATTGCTTGGCGGGAAAACCGAATCCGATTTGCTCCGTTTGGCTGACTACCAGAAACTTGGCGAGACCTTCGTGACTACTGAAGACGGCTCACTCGGCGAGAAAGGCTTTGTCACCCAACATTCGGTGTGGCAGAAGCAACAGTTTGACAAAATCTATGTCTGCGGTCCCAAGCCGATGATGAAGGCCGTGGCGAAATTGGCTGCCGAAAAGAATGTTTGGTGCGAGGTCTCGCTTGAGAACCTGATGGCTTGCGGCCTCGGTGCCTGCCTCTGCTGCGTGGAGGACACCGTCGACGGCAATGTGTGCGTCTGCAAGGAAGGACCGGTTTTTAACACAAGGAGGTTGAAATGGTGAACATGACAATAGACTTGGGTCGTGGCCTGGTGCTGCGCAACCCCGTGATGACGGCTTCGGGTACCTTCGGCTATGGCGAAGAATACACCGACTTCGTGGACTTGGCCCAGCTGGGCGGCATCATCGTGAAAGGCACAACGCTTCATCCGCGTGAGGGCAACCCCTATCCGCGTATGGCCGAGACGGCCTCTGGGATGCTCAACTGCGTCGGACTGCAAAACAAAGGCGTGCAATACTTCATCGACACGATATATCCGCGCATCAAGGACTTCGATACCAACGTGCTGCTTAACCTCTCTGGCTCCTGCCTTGAAGATTACGTGAAAGGCGCCGAGATGGTGGATGCCTTGGACAAGATTCCTGCCATCGAGTTGAATGTCTCATGTCCCAACGTGAAGCAAGGCGGCATGGCCTTCGGCGTGACGACTACGGGCATTGCTCAGGTGGTCTCCGAGGTGCGCAAGGTGTGTCACAAGCACTTGATGGTCAAGCTGTCGCCTAATGTGACCAATATTGCTGAAATCGCGTTGGCTGCTGAGGCTGCCGGTGCCGACTCGGTGTCGCTCATCAACACCTTGATGGGCATGGCCATCGATGCGGAGAAACGCAAACCGAAGCTGTCCGTGATTACGGGTGGCCTGTCGGGTGCCTGCGTGAAGCCTGTGGCCTTGCGCATGGTGTGGCAGGTGGCCAAGGCAGTGAAGATCCCCGTAGTGGGTTTGGGCGGCATCTCCAACGCCACCGATGCCGTGGAGTTCATGATTGCCGGAGCCTCTGCCATCGAAATCGGCACGGCCAATTTCATCGATCCGGCGGTTTCGGCGAAGGTGGCATGGGGAATTAACGAGTATTGCGAAAGGCATGGTTTTGCCACTGCAGCCGACCTCACCGGTGCCTTGCTGTAGAGACGCAAAATTTTGCGTCTCTACGGGTTTAATCCTAATTCACAGAGCCCATCCTTGTTGCCCACCACAAAGGCCACGGGCGGGTTGTCGCCCTGCACAAGGTCGTTCAGGTAGAGCGGCTCGCCGAGGATGAAGAGCGCGCAGCGGAAGGTGTTGCCCGCCTTCAGCTTGGAGTTTTCGGCTTGTTCTACGACGAAACGGTAGTCGCCGAGATGGCGGAACGTGCATCGGCGGTTGGGTTTCCATGAAACCGAGACAAGGTCGCCGACCTTTAAGTCGTCGGTCTTGATGTGCTGCTTGGTCACGCGGTCGGAGCCGTTGTCCTGGCCGATATGTTCCAAAAAACCGTCCCAGTCCTTAAACCCCAAGAATTTCGACAAGATCTCAAGCGTGCTGTTGCGTGTGGTGTCGGGACCGTCGACATAGCCCCAAAGACGTTTCAGCGTAGAGGTGCTGATGTTCTCGTGGGTGCGCTCCCAGATGGCGCCACTGAGGAAGGTGAAGTCGTTGGACGTCTTCATCTTGCGCCCGACGCTTTCCTCGATTTGCTGCTTGAGCTCGGTGATTTCTGGACTGGTTTTCTGCATGTTGTTTTTTTGACGCGAGACTTTTTGACGCGGGACGCGAGACTTTGCCCCCGCATTTTTCAGCGGCAAAATAACGAACTTTTTTCGTATTGCGAATAATTCTTTTTGGTTCATTTTGACCGCGACAATGCGTTTTCGCTTATTTTTGCCGAAAAAATATAGGCCATGGATGACAACAGCACATCGGGAATCATCAACGGCAGTTTCATCACCGAGACGGATGCCTTGACGGTGTACGAGTCCTCGTCTTCACGTGGTTTCAACCAGGTGGTGAAGGTACGGCGCCAAGGCAAGTGGTTCATCCTGAAAGGCTTGAAGCCTGAGTATCGCGACCAGCAGGCCTATATCGAGTTGCTGAAGAAGGAGTTTGAGCTGGGTACCCAACTTGACCATCCCAACATCGTGAAGATTCTAGCTAAGGAGATGAACCCCGAGGTCGGGCCATGCATTGTGATGGAGTATGTGGATGGCGTGACTTTGGACGAGTTTCATGCAGCAAAGCCCTCAGTAGCAGTCCGTAAAAAGGTGGTAGAGCAGTTGGTGGACGCCCTCGTTTACATCCACGGCAAGCAAATCATCCACCGTGACCTGAAGCCGAGTAACATTTTGGTTACGAGGAATGGTAATAACTTGAAGATCATTGACTTTGGCCTTTCCGATGCCGATGACTATGCCGTGTTGAAGCAACCTGCTGGCACCTTGAAATACATGTCGCCCGAGCAAAAGGAACCTGCTGTGAAGATTGACGGTCGTGCTGACCTCTATGCCTTCGGCTTGTTGTTGAAGGAGATCTTCCCGCATCGCTTCAGGCACATTGCAGCCAAGTGCTCCCGTGCCGACCGTGAGCGCCGTTATGCCAACGCTGAGGCTGTGCGCAAGGCCTTCGAGCGCCATTCGCGTCGGCTATGGATGCTCCCGATATTGATAGGCGTGGCGTTGGCGGTTATCCCGATGATGTTGCGGCCCAAGGAAATCGTCAGGACCGAGGTGCAGCATGTGATCGACACTATCATTGTGGAGCGCAACCCCAACGGCTATTCCGACGAGTTCATGGCGTTGCTCGACAGGGCAGAGCATATCATCGACAGCATGTATCAGCCTGTCATTGACGACATAAACAATGGAAAATGTGAGGCAGATATTAACGGTGTCTACAATGATTTCTCTAACAGGATGAAGGTTTGTCGTTCATTGTTGCAAAATATCCAATCGCCTTTGCTTGACGACCGCAAGACGAGCGATGAGTTCAGAAGTGCATGGGAAAAAGCGCACAACGACAAGTATAACCAGATTGCCTTTATGATATTCGACCGGGTTCAGGTGAAATGAACTGACATGAACCGAACTGATTCCGTTTTTGCCGCAAAATCCTCATTTTTCTTTTGCTTTTCTAAAAAAATCCCTAATTTTGGGGCGTAAAACTAAAAGAAAAGCCTATGGGATAACCTGCCGCAAGGCACAATAAGAAGCGATATAGTTCATATAATCAGACGATTAGCAATATTCTGTCTTATCGAAAGTTTGGCGATTGGAGATAAAGAAACCAGAATGATGCTGAAAGATGCACGTTTAGCGTGTACTTTTCAACATCCGGTTTCTTTAGGTATGCCAAACACCTCGATAAGCGGATGCAAAAGTATCACGCTTTTTTTTGTGCTGGCACGTAGTGAACAAATATGAACCAAAATGAACCTGAAAAGATTGTGCGGAAGTGCGTTTCTTTGCAGGTGGAAAAGGAAAAAACAACTAAAACAATACGAATATGAGTGTCGAATACTACAAAAAGAAATTGGTGGATTTGCGTGCCGATGTGGCCAAAGAAAAAGAAGCCAAGAAAAGAGACAACGAGAGATATGCAGATTTAATCAAAAGCGCATCGTCACCTTCGAGCAAGGCTTCTTACAGAAAGAGTAAAATCGATCATGCTGCCTCACACGACCGCAGGATTGAAAGTTTGAAACGCGAAATAGAGCGTTGCAAAGAAACTTTGGCGCGCGAAAGGGAACGGGCAAAAAGGAAGTAGAATAATTGTATCACTTAAATACTTAAAATCATGGGACTGATTAACAACCTGAAAGACAGATTCAACAAGGCGGAATTCACTGTGGCTCCGCAGAAGAAACTTAAGACCCTCTCCAAAGAGTTCTTGGATGCGTTTGACCTTCAATTGGTGTTCTACAAAGGCAACATCATTGCCGAAGGCGACTTGACCTTGGCAGCCTTGAACAAGAAAACCACCAAAGATGTTAACGCCAAAGCAGACGGCATCAAAATCAAAGGCAGCACAAAAGTTGGCGATGCCGAGAAGATGTTTGACACCAACTTTGGCGTAAAGGTGCAAATCAAGGACAAAGCTGGAAAGATATGCGTTCCTAATGAGATAACCATTGGACAAGCCGCAAGAGGAGAGTATGAACGGTAATTAAAACAATCAAAGTTATGGCAACAACAACCAAAAAGACAACAACAACAAAGCCTGCAGCCAAGAAAACTACGGTAGCGAAACTCGCTGCGAATGCTGAAGGCAATGCCGATTTGAATCAAAAACTTTCTGAAGCTCGTGCACAGGCTGCGGTTACATTCCTTATCGAGCATGGTGGCATTGATGCCAATCGTCTGGAAGCTGTTAGTTTCGGTAGCAGCAAACCGAAGAACGCTGATAATCCAATGGCACCAGAGAATCGCCGTACAGAGTTCGAAATCATCCAATAATCTAAACAAATTAACTCAAATTCAAAGCTATGGTAAAGAAATTCAAAAGCTCGTTATTATTGGTCTTAACAGGGTTATTCCTTCTTATGGGAGCAACATCTTGTCAAGAAGACTATAAGAAAAAAGAAAAAGCAATCCAGAAAATTGAAGCCAATTTGGCAAAAGGAGATTATCAAGCTGCCCGAAAAGCAGTTGGGAAGATTCCTGGGAGCTATGAAGAAACCGTATTAAAATACAATAATAAAATCAACTCGTCCGAACTCGCATATTTGCTGTCAAAAGGCAAAACAGAGGAAGCAAAAGAACTATTTATTAAATCTTGCACAAACCAAGACTTTTTCGCCGACAATGCCGCCACTGCCGTCGGACTTGTGGATAATGATTTCATTGTCAAATTCCTTTCCGGATGGAAAATCGTTGACAATAATGGAAATACATTGACTTTCAAAGAAGAAGCAATTAATTGTGATCCTGACGACTGCTCTGCCTGCGACAATGTTATTTACATTGGAGTGTTCGAAGGAAACGGTGAGAACAATAACTGCTACAACAAAGCCGTCACAGAATACAACGGGGTGATTGAGAGCGTGGTGTATACCGCAATTCTCTCCAACAATGTAGAGTTGGCAGAAAAATGCATCATGCTTTATATGCCACTGGCAAAAGAGGTGTCCCGCAAACACCAGAAAAAATACAGTGCAAACCACTTTGACCTAAAATATACCGAAGACAATCACTACAGGGAGGAAGCGGAACAAAGCCTCGCATCGTTGCAGAAAATCAAAAGCATAGAGACCCGTTTCAACGGGACACAGTTTGCACGAGGCAGTGCCGAGCTGAACGAAAAAGCGAAATTGATTCTTGACGAACTGGCGGCCTATATGGGCGTTGACAAAGACATTCACGTTAAAGTTATTGGACATACTTCTGCAGACGGGAATAAGAACACAAATAAGGCATTATCCACCGAACGGGCTGAAGCGGTCACCTCATACCTTATCAAAAAGGGGGTAAGCGCCACACGCCTGCGATCAGAAGGAGTTGGAAGCGAACAACTTAAAGACAAGGACAATCCCAATTCAGAAGAAAACTGCCGCACGGAGTTTTGTCTAATCAAATAATTTACAACATGAGACTTGTGGACCTGGTCAGGGCTGACATCCAGGAATACCTTGGAAAAAAGGACGGCGAGCTGCTGTTCAACGAACGCGATTTGCAGATGCATCTGGCACACCATCTGATTGGCAAGGGACACTACGACGATGTGGATGTGGAATACTACGTCCCCTATGAGGAGCTGGAAAACTACGTTTGGAAAAACGAGTTGAAACTTGACATCCTTGTGCGCAAAGGCACAGAATTCCTGCCAGTGGAACTGAAATACAAAACCTGTTCGCACAGCAAACGAATGCTGCGTTTCGGGGAGCAGCTTAATGATGCCGTGGAGGTGCTGAAGGATCAAGGTGCAGAGGACCTGGGGATGTACGACTTCTGGAAAGACGTGCGCCGCGTGGAGCTGGTACGCAACCGCTTTGCGGCAGTGAAGAACGGCTTGGCGGTTTTCGTTACCAACGACAAGCAATACCTCAATCCTGGCCGGAGCACATCCAACAACTACCTGCTGAACATGTCGGACGGTGTGCACGGCAAACAGAAGCACTGGCTAAAACCCGAAAGCACCTGTGCTAGGACACATCCCGACTTCGACCTCGACAGCGAATACACCATCCAGTGGAAACACAATGACTTTGAAGGTGTTGAATTCCATTACTGCATCGTGGAGATATAAGTGCTGTACGGGGTTAATAGGAGAGCGTGCTTCCAGCACGCAGAAAAGATAGAGAACATTAAACGACAACGAAATACCATTAAAATTCACCTTATTATTAACCATTTAAAAATTTGAAACTATGGCATACAAAAAATCAGCAATCAGTGGCGAGTACATGCTTGGTGTACTCGAAAGCGGTAGTATCGAAGTTTACCGCGTTTACGACAACGTGAAAGGTGCTCTGCGCGAAATAGCCGAGAAAGAGGGCTTCGAGTACGACCCCGAATGGAACACCCGTCAGTTCGGCAGCAAGCTCGTGGATTTTTTAAATTCGAAATAGTAACAACAAAAAAAATAAAACTATGGCAGCAAAATCAGCAATTTCGGGTGAATACATCATCCAAAGAGAAGAGAGCGGGAGCATTGTGGTTTACCGCATTTACGACAACGCAAAAGGCGCCCTGCGCGAGGTGGCCGAAGAGAAGAACTTCCAGTTCGATCCCAACTGGACTACTCGGCAGTTTGGTAACAAAATCTGCAAGGAGTTCGGCGACGGCAAACAGGCCACGGTAGGATGCTACCATATCTGCGTACAAGACAGCGGCAGCATTGAAATTTACCGCACCTACGACAACACCAAAGGCGCCCTGCGCGAAATATCTGAAAAGGTGGGCTTCGAAGTCGATCCGAATTGGAACACCCAGCAACTCGGCAGCAAGCTAGTGGACTTTATCAATGGAAAATGAACCCTATTTATTAACCCATTAAATTCAATTATTATGGCAGAAATTGCATTAAAAGGAAACATGAAGGTGAAAACCCTCAAGGCAGATTTCAAGAAAGCTTTTGGCTCGACGCTCCGCGTCTATATGAGCCCTACCTGCAAAGGTCGCATGGCCGATGACGATGCTACCCTTGCTTCCATCCGCGCTGAAGGCGCCAAAGGTGGCGAACTGAAAGTAGTCGGCAACATGCAGGTCGGCAACTTCGAGAAGAAGATTGTCGAGTTGTACGGCATCGGGGTTCAGGTGGCCAACGCCGCTGACACGGCCCTTGCCGACAACAGCGTCACCCTCGTGGCCGCCGGCAAGTAAACCATCTGCCAACCCAATCCGGCGGATGGTTCCCCATCCGCCGGATTCCAAAATCCAGCAACCAATACCATGAGCATAGAATACTATCGCAAACGCCTTATCGACCTGCGAGTTCAGGTTACTAAAGAGCGTGAGGCCAAGAAAAAATAGTCAAGTACCATGAAATCAAGTATAATCGATGTCCCTCGTCGACATGACCAAGCTGACCTTTTTGGCATCAATGTCTATCAGGAAGCTTTAATAGAGTATATAAGGTTGACCGACACACCCATTACCATAGCCTTGCAGGGCGAATGGGGTAGTGGCAAGACTTCGTTGATGAACCAACTGAAGTATAAGTTGTGCGACGAAGAAGGTGCCCCCTATTTCCCTGTGTGGATAAATACCTGGCAGCATTCGCTGATGAAGAATCCTAATCAGGCTATTATGAGCATCTTGGAAGGATGCATAAGTCAAATAGGTTCATTGAATCCAGACAAACAGAAGTGGGAGGAAAGCAAAAAGGTGATAGGCGGTGTGTTCAAAAGCATTGCCAAAGTGGGAGCCAAAGTTGCCGTAAGCACTCTGGGTGCAGATAGCGAGAGCGTCGACGATTTGTTTGGCGGCGGAGGCGGAACTTCAGATATATCGAAGTTGAAGGATGAGATAGGCAAGATGATAGAAGGGGCATTGAAAGACAATCCCGACAAAATAGGATTCACATTCTATATCGACGACCTTGACCGAATCGACCCGCCAGTGGCTGTCGAGATACTTGAACTGTTGAAGAATATCTTTGACTTGGAGAAGTGCGTTTTCATATTGGCTATAGACTACGATGTAGTCATCAAAGGTTTGCGCTCAAAATTTGGAGAACTGACAGACAAGAATGAGCGTGAGTTCCGCGCTTTCTTCGACAAAATCATACAACTTCCCTTCTCGATGCCGGTAGCCTCCTACAATGTTGATACATTCTTGGTGGATGCATTGAAGCGCATAGGAGCTTTCACGGATGAGGAACTGGCGAAGGAAGGCACAGCGGAATTACTTTCAGAAATCGCCCAACTGTCGGTAGGTTGCAATCCGAGATCGTTGAAACGACTGATGAATACCTTGTCGCTGATTTCCATAATCAATAACAAACTGAAAAACGAAGAGGAAACCATGAAGCAGAACAAGGTGCTGAACTTCGCTTTGGTTTGTATGCAGATTGCCTACCCGTTTATTTACAATCAGCTTACAGAGGTACCAGACTTCAAACAGTGGAATGAAAGTATTGCGGCGAAGTTGAAACTCAGGCCGCTGACTGAGGGCGAAAAGCAGAGTCTTGATGCCGCCGAAGAATTTGACGAAGATTGGGAGAAAGTGCTATTCCGTATGTGCCAGAAAGAGATATACTTAAGTAACAGAGCTTTTCAGGTATCGCTGCTGATGAACAAAATAGCAGAAATAGTGAATGATGATGCAAATCTTGGCGCCATTGTTGAATCAACCCTTGAACTTTCTGCCGTAACCAATCTGAAAGCCTTTGACACCCCCAAGAAGTTACAAGGCAAAAAATCGGCCATTGTCGGGGACTTCTCTGTTGAGATCATGACCGACAATAAGGTTGTTGTCAAGAAAGGTGGGGCTGCATGTGACAACACCAAAGCTGCTTTGCGCGAGATTGCCGAGAAGGTGGGGTTTGCTTTTGATCCCAAATGGAACACCCAGCAACTTGGCAACAAATTGGCAAACTTCATCAACCAGAAGCAATAAACATAGAAAACCATATAGGTTATGGCATTATTCCTTTGGTTATTCCAATTCATTAGTCCAATAGCAATAATACTTGGTGGACTATACCTACTTGAAGCCCCGTCTCCTGCATCCCTTGTTGTGGGTGCGTTGAGTGCGGTCCTCGGCCTTGTGGTCGGCATTGTAGGTTGGGCAGATACGGTGCCTCCCCGTTGGTTTTGGATAAAGAGTAGTATGAATTTGGCAGGAAACCGTTTTATGACTGCCATTGGTTATGCCGTACAATTCTTTTTCCTTGCTCTTGCTATCTTTGGCATTGTGGAGTATTGGGGATAACCACCGCCAGGTCCCGAAGCGGGGTGCCAAACCATACTTCACCCCAGAGGGGAAGGTGGCGTTGGTGTTCTTGAAGAAACAGAAAGAATTAAACGACAATCCCTAAATAAGGACTCCATCCGCGATTATCATGAGATGGTTCTGGGGGATATGGATTAAGTACCCCGACTATACAAAATTCACCTCCGGGCTAATCCTAATCCCGAACTTTTCCTCTACGGAGTCTTGGATTCTGTGCGCCAGTTCCACGATGTCGTGGCCTTTGCCGCCACCGTAATGCACCAGCACGAGCGCCTGCTTGTCGTACACGCCCACATGCTCGTCGCGCCAGCCTTTCCAGCCAGCCTGCTCAATCAGCCATCCCGCTGGGACTTTCACCATGCCGTTAGGCTCGCCGTAATGTGGCATAGTAGGATAATCCTTTTGCAAAGCCTCAAATAGCGTCCTTTCAATGACAGGATTTTTGAAGAAACTCCCTGCACTGCCAATCTGCTTCACATCAGGCAGCTTGGTGTCGCGGATGGCACAGATGGCATCGTGGAGTTGTTGCAAGGTCGGACGCTCAATGCCGTTCTGCTCCAGATAGGTCTTGATGTTACCGTATTCAAGGTGGAGTGGGGCTTCTTTTTTCAGCAAAAAGTCCACCGACGTGATGACAAATTTGCCTTTCAACTCATTTTTGAAGACACTCTCGCGGTAGCCGAAACGGCATTCCTCTTTGGTGAAAACCTTGGTCTCGCCTGTTGTCAATTCCATGGCTTCGCATTGCAAAAAGCTGTCTTTCAGTTCCATGCCGTAGGCGCCGATGTTTTGCACAGGGGCGGCGCCCACCTTGCCGGGAATATGGGCCAGGTTTTCCACGCCATGCCAACCTTTGCCGACGCAGAAGCGCACGAAGTCGGGCCAGTCCTCGCCCGCTTGGGCGCGAACCACGAGTTCGTTTCCGTCCTCTCTTAGGATTTCGATGCCTTTCGTGTTGATGTAGACGACGATGCCGTCAAACACCTCGTTTTGGAAGAGGATGTTGTTGCCTCCGCTGAGAATCAAAGTTTCCTGGTGCTGCAAGGCTCCACTTTGGATGAGGGCTTGCAGCTCGCTCACTTCGTTGATTTCAGCGAATTGCTTTGCCACGGCATCGAAGCCGAAACTGTTGTAAGGTCTGAGGCTGACGTTGGTTTTCATGGGTGCAAAAATAGTTAATATTCATCATTCCGCATTCTGCATTCCTAATTTTCCTATTTTTGTCCCATGAAACGCGCCATCGTATCGGTGATCAACGACTTGGTTACGGACCAAAGGGTCAACAAGTCGTGCCTGGCCTTGCAAAAGGCTGGATATGAGGTATTTTTGGTCGGAAGGAAACAGCGCAAAAGCCCACCCATGGACGAACGCCCCTACGCCTCGCACCGGATGAAGCTGCTCTTTGAGAAAGGCCCGTGTTTCTACGCCGAATACAATATCCGACTGCTTTTCTTCCTGCTGTTCCATCGAGCCAACCTTTTGCTGTCCAATGACTTGGATACCATCCTGCCCAACTATTTCATTTCAAAGTTGAAAGGCTGCAAGATGGTTTTCGACAGCCACGAGTATTTCACCGAGACTCCCGAACTGGTGCATCGGCCCAAGGTGCAAAAGGTGTGGAAACGCATTGAAGGCTTCGTCGTGCCCAAACTGGACGAGATGATTACCGTTTGTGACAGCATCGCCGACCTGTTTCGCGAGAAATATGGCGTCAAATGCCATGTCATCCGCAACATCCCGCCTCGCAAAGCCTTGCCACCCAAAGGCGACAAAACTGCTTTGGGACTTCCTACCGATAAACATCTGCTGATTCTCCAAGGCTCCGGTATCAACATCCAACGCGGTGCCGAGGAATTGGTGCAAGCGATGCAATACCTTGACGACTGTTTCCTGATGATTATCGGTGGGGGAGATGTGCTGCCCATCTTGAAACAAATGGTTGTAGACCTGAAAATTACAGCCCGTGTGCGCTTCTTTCCGAGGATGCCGTACCAGCAAATGATGGCCTACACCCAACTCGCCGAGTTGGGCTTCTGCTTGGACAAAGACACCAACCTCAATTACCGCTTCAGCCTGCCCAACAAGTTGTTCGACTTCATCCAGGCGGATGTTCCGATTGTTGCTTCGCATCTGACTGAAATAGAGAAGATTATCAAACAATACGACCTCGGCTTGTTCATCGAAAACCACGAGCCTGCCACCATCGCCGCCACCATCCGTGAGGCCTTGGCTGACGAAGGGCGAAGGGCGCAATGGAAACAGAACTTGGCCGTTGCGGCACGAGATTTGTGCTGGGAGAACGAGGAACAAAAACTGCTTGAAATCTACAGACATTATGAATGATACCGATTATCACCTACATGTCATCGCCTTCGACGTGCCTTATCCTGCCAACTACGGCGGGGTCATCGACGTGTTTTATCGTGTGAAAGCCTTGTCAGAGGCGGGTGTCAAGGTGCATCTGCATTGCTTTGAATATGGTCGCGGCGAACAGGAGATTTTGAATCGCTGCCACGAGGTGAAGTATTACAAACGCGACACTTCCTTTGTAAAACAACTGAGCCTCACGCCGTTCATTGTCAATTCAAGGCGGTCCGAGGAATTGGTGAATGACTTGCTGAAAGACGATTATCCTATCCTCTGCGAGGGTTTGCATACCACATCGGTACTCCTTGATAAACGATTGAAAAATAGGAAGATTTATGTCCGCGCCCACAATGTAGAGCACGACTATTACCATGCTTTGGGTGAGTCAGAAAGCTGTGGCTGGAAGCGGTTTTTCTATTACGCGGAAGCATGGAAACTGAAACGGTATGAGCCGATCCTTAAAAACGCGGCTGGCGTTTTCGCCATCTCACAAAAAGATTTGGAGTATTTTGAAACAAAGTGTAACAAAAATGTTACACTTGTGCCAGGCTTCAGTGCTGCCGACTCGGTGTGCTCAGAGACGGGTAGGGGTGATTTCGTCTTGTATCATGGCAACCTTTCTGTCAAGGAAAACGAAATAGCCGCCAAATGGTTGATAGAGAAGGTTTTCGCTGAACTGGATTTGCGCTGCATCATTGCAGGCTTGAATCCTGATGAGAAGCTGCAGAGACTTGCTGAAAAGCATTCCAATGTGACCTTGGTGGCCAACCCCGACGATGCCGAGATGATTGACCTCTTGCGACAGGCACAGGTCAACATTCTAGTGACCAACCAACCTACGGGGCTGAAACTGAAGTTGTTGAATGCACTTTACAATGGACGCTTTTGTCTGGTCAATTCTGACATGGTGAAAGGGACTTCTTTGGAAAGCCTTTGCGTAGTAGCCGACGAGCCTGAGCAGATGATAGCCGAAATCAATCGGCTGATGGAAGAAGATTTCACGGAAGACGACATCGAGGAACGCGATGCGCAAATGCGGCAACTTTATGATAATGTGGCGAATGCGCAAAAAATCATCGAAACAATACAGTTCTAACTAACAACTCTCAACTCACCACTGACTCTAAACTCTAAACTCTCAACACTAAACTATTCCATCTCCGAACAAACCACCGTCCCATTCTTACAGTTGGCAATGCGGGAGGGGTATTTCTGCATGAGGGTGTAGTTGTGCGTGGCCATCAGCACGGCGGTGCCGTTTTCGCTGATGCGGCGCAGAAGCTTCATCACCTCGAGGGTCGTTTCTGGGTCGAGGTTGCCCGTAGGCTCATCGGCGAGGATGACATCGGGGTCATTGAGCAGGGCGCGGGCGATGGCAACACCTTGCTGCTCGCCGCCCGACATTTGGTGTGGCATACATTTGCGCTTGTCGGCCAGTCCCACCTTCGATAGCACTTCGTCGATGCGGCGCGAAATCTCCGCCTTTTCCGTCCAGCCTGTGGCTCCCAGTACAAACGCCAAGTTTTTCTCCACGTTGCGGTCAAATAGCAGCTGGAAATCCTGAAAGACGATGCCGATTTTGCGGCGCAGGTAAGGGATGTCTTTTCTCTTCAGTTTGGTGAGATCGTAGCCAGCCACTCGGAAAGTGCCGTCACGGGCAGGCAATTCGCCATATAGGGTCTTCAGCAGCGAGGATTTCCCGCTACCTGTGCGACCGATGAGATAGATGAACTCGCCCTTGTTGAGCGTCAGGTTGACATCCGACAAGACCAAATTTTCCCTCTGGAAAATGGATGCGTTCTTGATTTCTATGATAGGTTCCGACATATTTCGATTCAAAATTCAAAATTCAAAATTCAAAATTCAAAATTCAAAATTCAAAATTCAAAAATTCTCGGCTGCCACATTGTAACAGCCCTACAACTCCTAACTGCAAACTCCTAAACTATTAACTCTCAACTGTTAACTCTCAACTGTTAACTCTCAACTGCCAACTACCAACTCCCGCTGGCTCCTCCTCCGCCAAAGCCTCCTCCTCCGAAGCCTCCGAAGCCACCTCCGCTGAAGCCGCCACCGTCTCCGAATCCTCCGCCGAAGCCGCCACCCATGGGAATCCAGATGGTACGGTTGCCGCCGCCTGAATAGTTTTGGTTACCGTTGCTCGAACGGAAGATGATAATGAGTGCAATGAGGACGATAATGATGAACCCAATAGGGATGCTCCCGCCCTCATCGGCATATTCGTCTTGGGTGAACTTGCCTGAGCAGAGGCCCATGATGACATCCACTGCGTTGTCGATGCCGGTGTAATAGTCATCTTCCCTAAAGGCAGGAATCATCTCGTTTTCAATGATGCGTTTGGCTGTGGCATCAGTAACATACTCCTCCATGCCATAGCCAGGGTAGATGCCCACTTGGCCTCTCTCGGTGCCTGTCTTCGGCTTGACCAAAATCACTACGCCGTTGCCTTTTTCTTTTTGCCCTACGCCCCAGGAATGCCCTATTTCTGTACCAAATTGGTCGATGTTCATGCCTTGCAGGTCGTCGATGAGCATGACAAGGATCTGGGTGGAAGTGCTGTCGTTGTATGCAACGAGCTTGCGCTCTAAAGTGTTGATTTGGGCAGCACTCAAGGTACTTGTGTAGTCGTTTACCAGACGTGGCGGATTGGTCGGGCTGGGCAACTGGGCCTTCAAGCCTGTGCCAAAAAATAGCACAAGCATCAGGGTGAGCAGTAGGCTGTATCGTTTAGTTGTCTTCATAGGAAATTTCATCGGGGATTTCGTTGACA
This sequence comes from uncultured Bacteroidia bacterium, assembly GCA_902789915.1. GTDB lineage: Bacteria > Bacteroidota > Bacteroidia > Bacteroidales > F082 > Limimorpha. Next base: position 27,925 of record CADAPW010000005.1, read on the forward strand.
TCGTCGGATTGGTAGGGGAAATAGGTCTTGAGTTTCTCGCCACAACGCTGGATGCCCTGTTCGAGGCCTTCGGCAAAACGTCCTTCCTTGAAATGACTCAGCATCAAGTCTTTCACGTCGTTCCAGAAATTCTCTTCCACGACCTTGTTGATGCCTTCGTCGCCCAGAATGGCGAACTTGCGGTTGTGAATGGCCAAATAGATGAGCACGCCATTGCGTTGCTGGGTCTCGTGCATCTTCAAACGATTGAAAATAAACAGGCTGCGCTTTTCCACATCACCTCGGCAATAGTTCTCGATGTGCACCTTGATTTCGCCCGAGGTATTCAGCTCCGCTTGCCTGATGGCCTCCACCACGCGGCGGTCTTCTTCGTTGTTGAGTAATCGTCTAGCGTTAGGCATTTTTTGTGTCTTTTGACCGCAAAAGTAATAATTTTAGTTCGGAAAGCGTTGGTATTGCATTATTTTTGTTTCTTTGCAAATCCAATTCAAATCCTTTTGCTATGGAAAAACGTGTTCTAAAACAATTCGCATTGGTGGTCGCCCTGTTGTTGATGGGTTGCTATGCCCAGGCACAAAATGAAGCATCTCCCAAGAATAGTTGGCTTGCCAATAAATCGAAGAAACTGAATATCGAACTGAAGGCAGGCCGTGGATTTCTGAGCGAGACTGCGGCTGAAGAAAGTGCCAGAATGTTCTATGGCGGCGGCTCCATGTCGTTTGGCTTGATGTTGGGCAAGAACTTTGTCGGACTGGGAGCCGGTGCCGAATATTACAGCTTGATGGAAGGTTCTTTCGATTTTCCTGTTTTCCTGAGTTTCCAACATTATTTCTCGAAAGATTACGAAAAAGGCTTTTTCATTGGGGCTAAGCTGGGCTATATGTTTGCCGGCAAGAAATCTATTCCTACAGTCGAAGTGATGCCGTCGGGCGATCCGGTTAATGCCACCCGCGAGCGTTCCATGAAAGGCTTGTATTGGGATGTGGAAGCAGGTTATCGCTTTTCCAACTTGAACTTGTTTGTGGCTTACAACTACCGCGTAATCAGCTATGCGACAACATTGTTTCCTGAAGATGCACCCATGGGTATTCCTTATAATACCTATACACGCACCATGCACACGATAATGGCCGGCATTTCGTTCATGCTGTTTTGAGAATAATGCTAAACCAAAGAGATGACTAGGTTCATAAAGGTCGTTGGACTCTTGGTAGTGGCATCAATCCTTGCTGTGGGATGCAACAAGCCCGACGACCCAGGTAGTGGCGGTGGGAATGAAATCAACGGCCACGAATACGTTGACCTCGGATTGCCGAGCGGCATCTTGTGGGCGACCTGCAATGTGGGTGCCGATACCCCGGAAGGCTATGGAGATTACTTCGCATGGGGCGAGACCGACCCCAAGGAACTCTATGACTGGAAAAGCTACCGATATGGGAATTTTCGCCACAATCGTTATGAGTTGAGCAAGTACTGCACAGATTCGTGCTGCGGTCTTGATGGCTTTGTTGACAACCTGATTCTTCTTGAACCTGCCGACGACATGGCTCATGCCAATTGGGGTATAGGTTGGCGCATTCCCACCATCGGCGAATGGGACGAGATGTTCCAAAACACGACCAGCGAATGGACGACACAAAATGGCGTGAATGGATGGCGCTTCACTGCCTCAAACGGCAATTGTATCTTTCTGCCAGCTGCTGGCTATTATTGGGAGAGCGAACTTAACGCTGCTGACCTTGGCGTTTATTGGTCGGTCACGCTCAATGTGGAATTTCCATACCGCGCATGGGGATTCCATTTCAACTCGTCGCAATGCCACTTGTGCGGACCGCAATCGGGGACAAACGGTGCGGGCGGTGTGCTGCCGTCAGTAAAGCAACCCAAACATCCAAAGCGGGATTTTGTTTCCAAAGCCCACCTCGGTTTCGTCGATGGCAAAGGTAGTATTTCAAAACACAAGTAATTTGCATAAAATAATGTTTAAAAACTCTAAAATATTATAAAAAATAATGTTTAAAAATACTAAATCAATAATAAAAATAGTGTTTGAAAACACTAATTGTATAATTCTGCATTTCAACCTTGCTAAATCACGCTTTTTTTGTTTCTTTGCAATGTCAAACAACTAAATCATAATCGATATGAAAAGAGTTTTGAAGGCAATAGCAGCCATAATGCTGATGATGATTTTTGCGGCGGGATGTACAAAACCAAATGAGCCGAATAATGGAGGAAACACTAACGATAGTATTGTTGACCACAGCGGAACGCTCGATGGCCACGATTTTGTTGACCTAGGTCTTCCTAGCGGTACGTTGTGGGCCACTTGCAATGTGGGTGCCGAGGCGCCCGAAGGTTATGGCGATTACTTCGCTTGGGGCGAGACGGGACCGAAAACAGTTTATGATTGGACTACCTACAAGTATTGCAATGGGGATTTCGACCAATTGACCAAGTACTGCCAAGAGGCTAGTTATGGCTATGATGGTTATACCGATGATTTGTATGATTTACAACCTTCGGATGACGCGGCTACAGTGAATTGGGGCGAGGGTTGGCGCATGCCGAGCGCCACTGAAGGCGAGGAATTGCTGAGCCAATGCGAACTTAAAAGAGACACGGTTAATGGCGTACCGGGATTGTGTATTGTTGGAAAAAATGGCAACTCGATCTTTCTTCCTTCGGGAGGTGCGAAAGGGGACTTCGTTGGCCCTTCCCCCGAGTCTTTGCAAGTGGGTGGCCACGGCTATTATTGGGTCAATGACAGATGTTACGCTTTTAATAATCAAATGGTAGGGTGCTACGATCACATGGCGAATTTCATCAGTTCTCCTGTCGTATATAGTACTGGAGGATGGACAACTCGTAGTATAGGCATGTCTGTCCGTCCGGTTCATTCAGCAGAATAATTCTATATGCGTTATAAAAACATAATCCCCGCAGCACCGAATGGCGTTGCGGGGATTATTTTCTTCTCTAATTAACTTCGTTGAAATCACCGATTCGGCGTATGCCAATCTTCGATTTCTCAAATTCTTGATAATCAAAGCTTCTCCATATTCCTCTTGACGAATTCGCTCAAATCCTTGCCTCGCTGCGGCACTTTCAAAACATCAACTTTCCTGTAAAATCTGCAACATTTCAGCGGGCGAAACTACAATGGGTGTTTTGGGGAAGTGTTTCGCGTTGCCCGTGATGACAAAAGATCCTTCCTTTGAAAGAGCAACTTCGTAGAATACGGCATCGGTCGCATCGACAAACTCCAATCCGCTTTCGGTTCTGTCCACATTCAGTCCGTTCTTTAAGATGGAACCTATCATATTTGCGACATCTTCGTCTAATAAGTTGAACTTGTCCCTGTGCAGCACGTTGTCGTATTCTCCGACAATCTCCTCATTGTATAGTGGCACGATTTTCTTCAAAGCCATCGCTTCGATCACTTTTACCGTGGGAGCATCGGGGTTGTGGGTAATCATTGCCGACACAAGTACATTTGTGTCGAAAACAGCATAGGTTTTCATCGTTCAGCCCTCGCTTTTCTGATTTCCTCGTCGATTTCCTCGATGGTCAGGTCTGGTGTTTCGCCTCGTTCTGCCCGCTCTCTCATCTTGCGGAAAGCCTCGTAACTGTCTGAATTGCTGGTTTCCCTTTGCGCCCTAATCTCGAAAGGAATCCTTCTGCGCTGAACAACCGCTCTTGCAAAGACATTGATTGCTGTATTGCTGCTCATGCCAAACTCGGCACATAGTGCATCAAACATTCTTTTCAGTTGTGAGTCCATCCTCACTGTCATGGATACTTGCGACATGGCTATTTCTTGTTTTTATGACGCAAAAATACACATTTTATTTCATTATGCAATAAAACTATATAAAATTTATGTCATCTTATGTCTTTTTTGCAAAAACATGACCGCTTCAACAATCGTCAAAGCGGTCATGGTCATAGTCACAAGTCATTGTCGAATCAAAGCTTTTCCATATTTCTCTTCACAAACTTACTCAAATCCTTGCCTTTAAGAGTCGTCAGTCTAATCAGGAGCGACAAAAAGGTCATCCATTTTCGCTTGCGACTACACGATGCCGCTGTGAACGTTTTGCTTTACGCCGTATGTCGTAATCATAGCCAACTGCAAGGCCTTGCGCGACTTGTTGGCGTCAGATACAACTTTTCCATTAAAAACATCAACTTAGGTGTGGAAACCGATGTTTTTACCATATTTTCCGCACTTGAGTTTGATTGTTTTTGAAGTTTGCAATATTTTTATTTCGGAATGACTAGCGATGGGATTTTTTTGTTTCTTTGCAATGTCAAACAACTAAAACAGAATCGATATGAACAGAGTTTTGAAGGCAATGGCAACTGCTTTTTGGCATCCGCTGCGTTCTCGCTTGTTGACCTTTAAGTTGGTGTCGGGAGTTGTGATGGCACTTCTCATGTCGTTTGTGTTCTATTTCTTTTCTTGTGCCATGTTGGAGGCTTTTCGCCTGATGACGGTAACGCCAGAGTTTGACATTTGGGTGCCAAGTGAAAAGGAACGCTCATTCTATCAGTTGTTTTTCGCTTTTGTTTCGACTCTCCTTGCCCAGTCGTTTTGCTTGGCTTATTGGTTTGACGGACCAAGACGATTCTTCGAACGAGGTCATCGCTCGGCGGTGCAGATAGTCAACGGCCAGCGTAATCTGAATTGGTATTTCTTGTATTGGTTTGCGAAGGTCTTTTTATGTTGGTTCTGCATTTTCAGCTTTCCTGGGGCATTTTACGCTTTTTCCTTGTATCCCGACTTCAAGCATCTTTTCATTTTGCTCATCATTGTTCTATTCTTGCATCCATGGGTGGCGATGAGGCAAGCATTCAAGAGAAAGACCGTGAAATGGATGGCTTTGTCTGCTGTGCTTGTGGCCGTCCTCGCATTTGGCATGTCAAGAATCAATGTGGTTGATTATAAGTCACTCGACAACGCCTTTTTGAGTCGAAATGTTCCTCATAGGTATAGTTTGGAATTGCCTGAAACGGATGCTGTGCTGAAGATGCAACGTGCTTCGCTTTCCAAGATTGTTTATTTGGTGCAGGACAAAGACGAACCCGAACCCCAATGTCTGGTTATAGTTGATGGTAAGATAGTGGATTTGCCAACGTTTTCCGAGACGATGGAGAAATGGCGGTCGTGTCATTATGAGGCAGACATCCCTTTGTTGACTTGCTGTTTGAATATTGACAGAAAAGTGAAAATGAGGGATGTGGATGAGGTGTTGCAGGCACTTGCTGATATTCGGTTCTACAGGATACAATTTGTAGTTGTACCTAGACATCGCGAGTTGGATGCTCGGTATTATAACTTTTTGGCCTTGAATACCATGAGATTGCCCATTCGTTTCTATGGCGATTCAATCTATCAGCAATGGGTTGAAGGTGTTGGTGAGATTCCTAACCAAATCATTGTAACTTCTCTTGGCGCAGAAACCTACGATGTTAACGGTACCTTGGTGGAGGGAACTGAGTGCAAGACTATTTTTAAGGATTTAATTCGACAAGATTTGAATTATATCATCCGCTTCAAGGTGGACGATGAGATGCTTTACGGTGAATATATAACTGTTATGGCGTCGGTAATGGAAGCCCTTAATGACTTAAAGGAAGAGTATGCCATGGAGAGGTATATGAAGCATTGGACTCAATTGTCCCCTGATGAAGAAGAAGAGGTATACTGTCGTTTTCCATTCCGATTCTTTGAGGAAAAGTGATGCTGTGTTACTACAATTAAAACAATCCCCGGAGTGCCATAAGACGCTTCGGGGATTCTAATATCTCTAAATCTCCAATTGTTGATTACAACTTTTCAAGATTCCTCTTCACGAATTCGCTCAAATCCTTGCCCTTCAGTAAGTTCTTCGAGAGCAAAGCGAGGTCGTAAATCTGCCGAATCGTGGCTTCTTGTGCGGCTTCGTCCTTGTCCAAAAGGCCAGTGATGACGGGGCTGTTGGTATTGAGCATCAGCGTGTAGCTGTCGGGCATGGAGCCATAGAACGACATTGGGCCGCCGCCCATCTGCTCCATCTCCTTCATACGGCGCATCCATTCGTTTTGGGTGACCTCCACGGGCGCAGCTTCGGCACCTTCGTTGCTGAACTCCACGTTGAACTTCACCTTGTTGATGACCTTCTCGAAGGCAGCTTTCACAGTCTCCTTCTGCTTGTCATCGAGGCCCGAGGCGACTTCATTGTCGTCCTTCACAATGAGTTTGTCGATGGTGTTGGAGTCCACACGGGCGAACATGGCGCGGTTGTCGCCGCCTTTCTCGCCTTCCTTCTGCTCGTAGGCGCTGATGAAATGCGGGTCGAGGATGCCGTCCATCATCAAGACGTTGTAGCCCTTGGCCTTGGCGTTCTCGATGTTGGTGTATTGGTC
>CADAPW010000006.1 GCA_902789915.1 uncultured Bacteroidia bacterium
AGAAAAACTATTGGGTTACGATTGCAGAAAATACAAAACCAGCATCAATTCCAACACCATCGAGGTGTGGATGACGGAAAGCCTCGGCTTCGAAGCCACGCCCATGCCAGGCCTCGGTCGTTTGAAGGGTGTGATGGTGCGCTGCCTGAGAAATGGCTCCTACTCTACTGATCTGAAGGAAGTTGTGAAGCAAAAATACGCGCTCATCGACCTGATTCCCCAATACAAAGGCGAGCACAAGACCTCCCGGGAGTTGAGCCAGCTGCGCAAAGACAAACTCGTCATGCGCATCCCGGTTTTTGAGGACGAACAAATCAACTTCGCAGATTACGAGCCTTTTACAAGTGAAATCCCCTTCGACACTACCATACACTTCAGCCATGGCACGCTGATTGTCAAACGGATGAAATTGCCTGAGTTTCCTGAACACTACCAAATCTTCGCCGAAATCCACCAACATAGCAATGGCGATGCCTACGACCGCTCGGCATCAGTTTTCGTCATCCCGACTGAGAAAGCCAAAAGCTTCAAGGATGGCTTGATGAAAGGCATTGAAGTACTTCCCACCCTTGTTGGCAAAGACGGCAAGGAATACCAAGGCATCAAGGCGGAGAAAGACTACTTGCCGCCCATCGAGCTGGTGCGTTTCTTCACCTCGTTTGGCGCAGGCTATTTCAACGACCGCGTGCAGATTGATGGTCTAGAATGGACAGACGAGAACTACTACAAGATGGAAGTCAGCGAGTTGCGCGACCGTCTTCGCGGCGACGTGCTCATCGGGGCCTTCATCGGCAACTACGACAAGGGCGGGCACAAGATTTCACTCGACCTCCTCGCCTACCCTGGTGACAACAAATGGAGCAAGAAGCCCTTGAAGCAACACTCCATACCGTTGTTCAACACGTGCAATGTACTGGAAATGAGTGGACAAAACTACGGTCGTTTGTTTGCCTCCGACACCCTTGAAGTGGAATTTGATCTTCCTGACAGCACCAAAAACGTGCGGCTGCGTTACATCAGCACGGGCCATGGTGGCTGGGACAACGGCGACGAATTCAACCCGAAGGAAAATGCCATATACATTGACGGCGTAAAGATGTTTACTCACACACCGTGGCGTTGCGACTGTGCCACCTTCCGCGACCAAAGCCCAGTGTCGGGCAATTTCTGGAATGGTGTTTCGTCATCTGACTATTCGCGCTCGGGTTGGTGCCCCGGCACAGCCACCAATCCCGTCTATTTCGACCTAAGCGGCTTAAAACCAGGGAAGCACACGATTCGCGTCGCCATCCCACAAGGCAAAAGGCGAAAGCTTCAGCCATTGGATGGTTTCGGGGGTGATATTGTATGAGAAGATAGACAAAAAAGATACAAAGAACTAGCGAACAAGCATTGCATCAACCGTCACCATCGCCGCCAAAGCCTCCACCAGAACCACGGCGCGAGGCAAGGCACACACATCATGCCTGCCACCAATAGCAATTGTGCAGGTCTCTCCTGCCCTATTCACAGTTTGCTGCGGCTGGGCTATACTCGGTATCGGCTTAAACGCCACACGAAAAACAACATCGTTGCCATTGGTAATACCGCCTTGGATGCCGCCTGAGTGGTTGGTCAAAGTCGTAATATTGACAGGGGACTCGGGACTTGTCTCGCGTCTCACGTCTCTTAGTCCCGCGTCCATTTTATTAATAAAGGTGTCGTTGGCTTCGGAGCCTTTCATGCCCGCCATGGCAAAACCGTCCCCGATTTCAAAGCCTTTCACAGCAGGAAGACTGAACATGGCATGTGCCAACTCAGCAGAGAACTTATTGAACATCGGCTCGCCCAGGCCCGCAGGATCGCCTACAATACGGCATTCCACGATGCCTCCTACTGTATCACCCTCTTTTCTAGCTTGTTCCGCATCGCCCATAGCAGTTATTTCTGCTGCTATAGTGATGCCCTTGTCTTTCAAGATTTGTTTGGCAATGGCACCCGCCACCACAATGGGCAATGTAGTCCGAGCTGAAGCCCTGCCGCCACCACGCCAGTCACGAAGACCGTATTTCTGCTCATAGGTAAAATCGGCATGAGAGGGACGGTAAACGTCTTTCAACGGCTCGTAATCCTCTGGTTTACAATCTTCATTGCGCACCATAAAGGCAATCGGTGTCCCCAAAGTAACGCCATCAAGCAAGCCTGAAAGCCACTCGATTTTGTCGGATTCCTTGCGCTGGGAAGCGGTTGCAGTTTGTGCCGTCTTGCGCCTACTTAACTCCCTGTCAATGAAATCGAAATCCCCGATGGCCGTGCCATGCGACTCGCCGAAGGTCGTTAATTTAAAGATATGGCCTATAGTATTCATGGTGCAAAAATATGAAATTAAACCTTTTGCCCATAGATTCGCTTCGGATTTTATCGGCATGTCATACCGAGCCATAAAGGCGAGCGTATCTATGCCGATAAAATCCTCGGAATGACATGGGCAAAAACGGCAAGATTTTTGTAATTTTGCAGCCGCAATGGTAAAAAAGGACACAAATAACATCAAGATAAAGAACAAGCGCGCCACCTTCGAGTACTTTCTCGTGGAGACGCTGACGGCAGGCATCGTGCTGACGGGAACGGAAATCAAGTCCATCCGCGGCGGCAAGGCGAGCCTGGCGGACTCGTATTGCAGCTTCAAGGGTAACGAGCTGTTTGTCATAGGGATGCACATCGCGGAATATGCCCAAGGCACCTACAACAACCACGACCCGAAACGCGACCGCAAGCTGCTCCTCAACGCCCGTGAGTTGCGTAAGTTGAAGAACAAAGTGCAGGAAAAAGGCTTCACCATCGTGCCTGTCACCTTGTTTATCAACGAGAACGGTCTGGCCAAGTTGGACATCGCCCTGGCACGAGGCAAACACTTCTACGACAAACGCGAGACCCTGAAAACGAAGGACTCGAAACGTGAGTTGGAGCGCATGGAAAGGTATTAACAATGGCTGATGGCCAATGTCCTATGGCTGATTCAACATCAGCCATTAGCCACCATCCATAAAACAGCAAGAGAACATGAAAAGGCTAGTAATTATATTTCTGTTTGCCATGGCGAGTATCGTTGCCAAGGCACAGGAAACAATCAACTGGATGAGCATTGAAGAGGCTGAGGCACGTTGCGCTGAAGAGCCAAGGATGGTTTTCATCGATGTTTATACCGACTGGTGTGGGTGGTGCAAGCGCATGGACAAGGATACCTTCTCCAACCCCGTGATTGCCAAATACATGAACGATCATTTCTATGCCGTGAAGCTCAACGCCGAGACCTCCGACACCATCACCTTCCAAGGGCAGCAATATGTTGGCTATGTCCGCGAAGACGGCAGAAATGGCTCGCACCGTTTGGCCCGCGCCCTGCTGAAAGGCAAGATGTCATACCCTTCCTACGTCATCATGAACGAGGAGATGAGAGTGCTCCAAGTCATCGGAGGATACCAGAAAGCAGAGGCATTTGAACCTATGATTCATTTCTTTGGTGACGAAGCCTACAAAGTGATGAGCGGCAACGATTTCCTGAAAGAATTCAAATCGGAGCTGGGAGAACAGGATCAGAAGCAATAACCCACGCGCAGCAAGATGGGAGAACCGTAAGGCGTGTCCCAAGCGTTTGACTTGAGGATGCCCCAGCTGAGGTTGTACAGCACCATGACATAGAAAAAACTCCCCGAGTAGGAATACTGTCGGTAGCCACCCCCTACAAAGACACTGTTGTACCATTTGTTTTTGACAGTCTCATGGTTCCACCGATGGATACCATACATAATCTCATCCTCGACATGCAGGAACAAGCCCTTGTAAACCTGAACATTGGTATAAGGTGCCACTCCGAGATAATGACTGTATTCATTGCCCAATTGACGGTTAAAGTAGCATTGTAGGTTATAAATGCCACGCACGCCCAGTTCCCATGGATTGAAGATTCGGTATCCAACCTGCGGGGCGATGGAAAAGTTCAGGTAATTGCCCGAAATGCCAAAGCCGAAGTTGCCGCCATAAATTATCCTCCCTTTCATATCTGGTACCTCGGGAAGAAACTGGGCCGAAGCCTTGCCAAACAAACCAAAAAGCATCAAAACCATGGATGCTATGATTGCAAATCGTTTCATAGGTTGATGAGTTTTCGAACTATTGCATTATTTTTCTGCAAAAATACAATAAAATCCCATTACACTCGTATCCAATAAAAGATTATCTTTGCCTTTTCAAATTTCACTATGAGAAACCGCCTTTTCCTATTCATAATCGCACTCTTTTTATTGGTGAGCCAATCGTGCAGGAAAAACCACCAAATCAACCCTGATGCCAACTTGAAGCTGGATTTTTCGGCTGACACGGTACTCTTTGACACGGTTTTCACCTCTTTAGGCTCTACTACGCATGAGTTGAGAATCTACAACCAATATAGCGACGACTTGCAAATCAGTTCGATACGTCTCGTCAAAGGCGACGACTCCCCTTTCCGCTTCAACCTTGACGGCGAGAATGCCACCGAGTTTTACGACAAAATCATCCCTGCAAAAGACAGCCTTTTCTCTTTCGTGCGTGTCACCATCAACCCGAACGACTCAAACACACCCTTCGTGGTGGAAGATGAGCTGGAGTTTGTCACAAATGGCAACACACAGATTATCAAACTATTGGCATGGGGGCAAAATGCCAACTACATCGTGGCCGACAAGGTCGTTTACATTGGCGGAGAGCCTTATCCCTACCATATCGTCGCCGATAGTCTGCAAACCACTGTGTGGACCAAGGAAAGGCCTTACGTCGTCTATGGTTATGCGCTCATCAACTCGTATGGAACCCTGAAGATTGAAGAAGGCACGCGCGTCTATTGTCACCAAAATGGCGGCATCCTTTCATGGAGCGACGGCCAACTCATCATCGAAGGAACCGCCGAAGAGCCTGTTATCGTTCAAGGCGACCGATTGGAGGCTTATTACCAAACCACGCCTGGGCAATGGCAACAGATTTTGATGATGGACGGTCGCGCTGGTGCCGACCACCGCATCAGCCACGCCATCATCCGCAACGGCACCATAGGCCTCAACTGCCAACCCACGCTGAAAGCCACGGGCTGTGCCCTTCGCATCGACAACACCATCATCGAAAACCAAAGCGGCTACGGATTGTTTTCAATGTTCTACCCTGTCGAAGCCAAGAACTTCGTCATCGCCAACTGCGGCTATGCCAACTTTTGGGCGCTCGGCGGCGAATATCGCTTTGTACACGGCACCATCGCCAACTACTGGAACGCCAACGAGCACAACAAAAACGAACATGCAGTTTCGGTAGCCAACTGCGCTTACGACGCCAATGAAGAAATCTTCTATGCTCCTTTCTATATGGAGATGAACAGCTGCATCATCTACGGCAAGCAAAAGGACGAATTCAAGACCTCTTTCGGTCCCGAGGCTGACTCCACCTATATCTTCGACCACTGTCTTATCAAATCGGAGAAATACAACGGCACCATGGAGGGTTTCAGCCACTGCCTCTTCAACCTCGACCCTTGCTTTGCCGACCCGATGCGACCCAACTGCCACATCGACAGCATCGCCTCGCCCGTCATTGGAACAGGCAATCCGCTGTTTGGCAACGAGGTACCATTTGATTTGGATGGTGTTTCGAGGGTTGGTGCTCCAGATATGGGGGCGTATCAGTATGTACCGAGATAATTGGAGTGAGTTTCCAGCCACCGCCGATTGATTTCTTTTAGGTTGATTTTCTTGGCTTTATAGAGCGTTTCGACAAACCAGACGTATTTGTTTACTTGGTTTTTGGACATAACAAAAATAGTTGACTATTTTCTTTCTTTTTCATCTATTGTATAATCAAAGATAACACTGGCCATCATTTTCACCACCTCAAAAAGGGCACCAAATCTATTATCTTTCAGGTTCAAATGGGCAATATAATTATGTGCTAATTCATCTATCAGTTCTTCTAACTTTTCGCCATGACAAATACTAAATCCTCGCTCTTTTTTAATATAATCGTAATCAAGAACTGTCGGATCCATGTTTTGCGAATCGGCATATTCTGCCATCTTATTTAGTTCGGCAACATTGTAATAGTCAACCATCCAATTGTTTATTTCAATACAGGTAACTATAATTTCATCGAGAGTATCATAGAATTGCGTCGCGTTTATTACAAATGCCCCATCATTCCAGACAGGAACTGGTTTATAGAATATCCACTCCTCGGAATTATAATGCCGGAATTTTTCATACGGTCTATAAGAAGGAGATACGATTATCTTATATGAGTTATCATGGATTCTAAATCCGAGGTACGACTCATCCTTATACCATCTAAGATACTTTACATGGTCTAATCTTTTGAGCCTGAAATACAATCTCCTTTTTAATCTGTCATTAAATTTTAGAGGAGTACCTATAGTATGCCTAATCTGAAATCGTCTTGTATGTCTAATCCGAAATTGTTTCATCAGTCTAATAATCTAGTAATTTTTTCCCATTTGTTCTTAGATGTTTCTGCCAGAGGGTTGTTAAAAGCCTTATGTTGGATTTTCAAATTAGATGCTGATGCTTCTGTTGGTTTCCCTTCAAGCCATGATATTTCCATTCCGACTAATGGCTTGCTTTTAAGTTGACGATTGAAATCATTGACATACCAGTCGTTACCAGCTTTAATGAGAGTTTTTGCTTCATTGGCTGACAGGATGTAGAAATCCAAATTATATTGATCATCGACCTTAACGAATACCCAAGGGCCAATTATCTTTTTATCAAGTTCGGGAATAGTACCATCAAGTTCAGAAATGAAACCGACGAAGATGTTTTTTGTTGTGCCGCATTTGACTTGAACCATTGTGCTATTGCCAGTTTCACGGTTCATTATGATAAGGTCGGCATTTTTGTAGTTTTGATATGCACTATTGATGTTGATGACATCATAGCCACGCTTTATTAACTCAAGTGCTACGGCTGTTTCGCCGAGAAGTCCGATGTTTACTTTATTGTTTGCCATAATTGATGCTTTTTAATTTGCAAAATTACATTTTATTATTTCCATTTACCACAAGAAATGTCGATAATCCCACCAAATCTCCGACCGTCGCAAATACTGGCTGAAAGGCTCTTCGGGATGTTTGCGCCAATGCCGATACTCAATCTTGTCTAGGATTTCATCGCTCAACCATTCATCATCAGAAAGCAGCCGCCAATGCTTATGGACTTTGCCGTTTTTGTCCATCTCACAACCTGGTTGCACATCGCGTTTCAACTCTTTTGTGAGCAGTTCCACAAGTTCGTCTTTGTTCAGCCGTTTGATGCGGTCAACCAAAGGGATCTTTTCGTATGGCTTTATTCGCTCACCGACCATGAGTTTCAAGATATACTCCAAGACACAAAACTGGATGCGATTGGTATATTCTTCGTCTCGGTCTTTGGTATAGCGGCTAAGGACCTTTTTCAAGTTCCCGCCTTGCTGTACAAAACCAGCAAGACGCACCAACTTTTGCTCCATTGAACTCCAATTCCATTCGACTCCGAGGTCGTCCCAATACTCTCGGTTGGCCATCATTCCTTCGTATTCCTTTAAAGGGATCTGATAGGGTGCATTATAAATCATAACTTTAGTGCTTTAGGATTTCGCTGCAAAAATAAAGCAAGCCTGTGCCAAATTACGGCACATGATAATAAAACTCGCAAATTTTACACGTTATTTTTTATAGCAATAGTAATATGCCTAATCTGCATAATACTACCACACGTGCATTTTTTGCACACATGCTTCACGTAACCCGTAAAGTGCGTTTTTTTTGCACATTGCTTTTTCAGCCCATTCTCAAAGTGGTAGTCAAAAATTTATGTAATTTTGGCATCTGATTCCGAAATTACATAAAGTATGAAGATACAGTATCTGTCACGAGACATGGAGAAGGCTATACTTGAAGCCGCTGATTATTACTCTGTTATATGCGTAACAGGGCCGCGTCAGTCGGGCAAAAGCACACTATTGAAGCATCTTTTTCCTAACTTTGTTGAATACAGCATGAAAGACATGCATGTGCGCGAATTTGCGTTGAATGACCCCGTAGCCTTTCTTAACCAAACCACGGAAGGCATGTTCCTTGACGAGATACAGAAAGCGCCAGTGCTGATGGAATACATTCAAGGCATCGTTGACCACAATCCTAACCGTAAGTTCCTTCTGACGGGAAGTTCCAACTTTGAAGTGATGAAAGGCGTTTCAGAGTCGCTGGCTGGTCGCGCAGGCGTTTTTGAACTATTGCCAATGACTTTGGGCGAGACTTCGGTTTCACGTGAAGGCTTGGGCTTGTCGCAATTGATGTATGAGGGATTTTATCCAGCAGTGGCTGCTGGTAAAAACAAGGCTAGAATGTTTTATCCATCATACGTGAAAACCTACATCGAAAAAGATGTCCGCGACCTGCTGAAGATTCAAGACCAAATGCAGTTCATGCGGTTTATGAAGCTATGTGCGGCTCGAATAGGTTCCATTTTTATTGCCTCAGAACTCGCATCGGAGGTAGGTGTTGACTCGAAAACCGTCACACGCTGGCTCTCTGTGTTGCAAGCTTCTTATCTTGTTACACTGTTGCCACCTTATTATGAAAATATTCCCAAACGATTGGTAAAGAGTCCGAAACTCTACTTCAACGATACTGGTTTGGCTTGTTATCTTCTGGATATTGAATCACCTAAACAACTCGATCGCGACAAGATGCGTGGAGCATTATTCGAGAACATGATTGTTTCGGAAGTGTTCAAACATCGCTATAACCAAGGACTGGAAGGCGGGGTTTACTTTTACCGTGACTCCAACCAAAATGAGGTAGACATTTTGCTCAAACAAGAGGGCGAAATCACGGCTATTGAGGTAAAATCGTCAATGACCTACCATCCCTCATTCGAGAAGAATCTGCGACAAATCTCGGAGTGGATTGAAACACCCATTGCAAAAAGGGCTATCATTTATGCAGGTGATTTTGAGAATTCAGAGGGAAATATTCAACTGATAAATTATAAGCATTTGGCTGGGTTGCTTTGAAAGCCTTTTAGCATGTTTTTTTCAATAAACCACCTTAGCATTCAAGGTTTTCTTATTGCCGACGCCATCGGTCACCACAACCTTCACGTTATTGGTGCCTTTCTGCATCTTTTCGTCGATCTCGTAATAAAGCAAAGCGTTCTTGGCGTCATATTGGCCGAGCACCCACACATCGTCGAGATAGATGTCGTAGGTCTCAACGCCTGTCATGTCATCGGAAATCTTGAAACGCAGCGATTTCAGCGTGCTTACCGCCTGACCATCCTTGAAATTGGAGGTCCTGACAGAAGGTGCCACCGAGTCAATCTTGATGGCATATTCGCCCATGGAACGCGTCTCCACCTCCATGCAACCGTTTTTCATCTTGCCACCGAGGGACGACACCTTGCCGCTGTTGTCGATATAGGCGATGTATTTCCTCGGATGGTCGACCCATTTCTCGTCGGGTCGGATGCGAATGGTGAAAGGCTTGAAAGTAGTCGTCTCTTCGTTACCGAAGCGATAAACCCGTGAGCAACACCCTTTCATGTCGCGCTGTCCCGTCAGAATCCACTCATCACGGAAGAGCGTGCCTTTTTCCATCGAAACGCTGAAATCATCTATCGTGATGTCGCTATTGAGCGAGCCATCGGCCTTCACGAAGTACTCGCTGCGGCGGTGCTGCGGGCGTTCCACCACAACGGGTGCCGTGCCTACCAGCTTGAAACGCGCCGTTGAACTGTTGCCTGCAAAGTCGCTGATTTTGAAGCGGACATTCACCGTGTCGCCCTCCGCCACCGTCACCGTACCATTCCTGACCTCAATCATGTGCAGCTTGTTGAAAGGGTCAGTCTCGGTACGCACATAGCTCGACTTCTTCAATGCCAGTTCGTCGTCAAGGAAAAGCTCGTAGAGATAAGGGCCGTTCTTATTCGTTGAAGTGCCCACTTGGTCGAAGGTGCGGATGCCGAAAGCCACCTCGCCATTGGCGTAGACGAAGTTTCTGTCTTTCAAGCTGTAACGTCCGTTATTCTCCGTCACATCGAAATACATCGGCTTGATGCCGCCTTCCAATGTCGACTCATCTCCCAAAGGATACACTGCCACACCTTGAATGAGGGGCCGTACGTTGTCGTCAATCTTGTAGCCGAAATACATCGGGTTGACAGGCTTCTCGCTGGCCGTGTGTCGAATTTCAAAATGCAAATGGGGTCCACCCGAGCCACCCGAGTTGCCCGCGTATGCAATCAAGTCGCCTTTTTTGACAGGAAACTTGTCGGCATCGGGATAAATCTGAGAGGCGAATTTCTTGTTGCGATATTGGTACTGTTTCACGTACTTGGCAATCTCGCCCGAGAAACGCTGCAAGTGGGCATACACGCTCGTATAGCCATCGTAATGTATGATATACAACACGTTACCATATCCGTAAGGCGACACTCCGATACGGCTGACATAGCCATCGGCCACGGCATACACCTTCTTGCCTTCCACGCCCTGCGTCTTGATGTCGAGGCCGGCATGGAGGTGATTAGGACGCAGTTCGCCAAAGGTGGCGGAGAGGTAAATCGGGATGTCGAGCGGGCTGCCGTACTTCGGGAACGACTCCTGCGCCATAAGGCCCATGGCAACGAGACAAAGCATCAATGACAAATACGAACGGAATTTCATGGTAGCTGTTTCTAAATGATGGAATAATTGGCAAAGATACGTCTTTTTTCTTTATTTTTGCCACGGTAAAGGAACAAATCATGCGTCGCAAGACTCCAAGAGAGAGATTCAACGAATGGCTGGGGAAGCCATACATGCTGCTGGTGTATAGGTTGCTGGCCACCTTGCTGGCACTTAGCATCAGCCGTTGGATGCTCTATTTGTTCAACATCCAGTTTTTCCATCAACTCGGCATGAGGGATGCTTTAGCGTTGTATTTCAACGGGATGCGCTTCGACCTGCCCATCGTCTTCGGCATCAACCTGTTGAACATCCTTTTCTATTGTTTCCCCGCACACATCAAATACAACAAGGGGCTTCAAGGCTTCGTCGACATCGTTTATATTATAGCGAATAGTATCGCCATCCTGCTGAATTTCATGGACATCGTCTGTTTCCATTTCTTCGGCAAGCACCTCACCATGGATTTCATCAAAGTGCTAAGCCTGTCCGACGAGGTATCGTTTGGCATGGTCAGGCAAGTATTCTTCGATTATTGGTATCTCTTGGTCATCTTCATCCTTTTCGTTCTGGTTATCACCGTAGTAGCAAACCACACGCGACTGGGCGAGCCCGAAAAGGAAGAAAAACCGCATTGGCATCTTAAGCAGGCCATCAGTTTGGTTGTGATGCTGGGGCTTACCTTCATCGCTGTTCGCGGCGGCTTTCAGGCCAAGCCCATCACGATTGAGACCGCCATGCGCTACGCCGACCCACAAAACGCTCCCATCTTGCTCAATACGCCGTTTTGCCTTCTCACAACACACCAGACCGAGTTGAAAGAAAGAACAGGCGAATATCAAAGCGACTTCACACCCATACATAAAAATCTGATTGCCAATCGTTTCATCGAAAGCGACACTTTGAATGTAGACACCATCCCGAGCAATGTGGTCGTCATCATCCTGAAAAACGTGGGGCAGGAAATGTTGGGTTATTACAGCGCTGACCGCCGTTACCCACTTACGCCCTTCCTTGACTCCCTTCTAGGACAAAGCCTCACTTTCAACGGCATGTCGAACAGCCGGAGAAGCCTTGAGGTGCTGCCTTCCATCTTGGCCAGCATCCCGGCGATGATGGAAAACGACTTTGTGAGGTCACCTTACGCCGGCAACGACTTCGACGCCTTCTGCCAGCACCTGCAAAAGCGTGACTACAACACCGTATTCATACATGGCGGCAAAAACGGTGTGCAAGGCTTCGACGAATTCTCACGCCGTGCCGGTTTCAGCAAATACTTCGGGCGCATCGAATACGGCGACGACAACGACTATGACGGGCAGTGGGGCATCTACGACGGACCTTTCCTGCAATATGCCGTGCAAGCCATGAGCCGCCTCCACGAGCCTTTCGCCACAGCCATTTACACTCTGTCGTCGCGCTATCCTTATAAGGTCCCGAAAGACTTCGTGCTGCCCAAAGAGAGTTATTTCTGGACAGGTTTCGAAAAGACCGTGTACTATGTTGACCAATCACTGAGGGATTTCTTTGCAGCCGCCTCGCAAACGGAATGGTTTGACAACACCTTGTTCGTCATCACGTCAGACTATTCCAACAGTGAGCATTTCCAGCCTGAATACAGCAATGTCTGGGGCATGTATTCCATCCCCATCGCATTCTATTACCCAAAGAAAATTAAGCCTTTGCGTTGCAATGAGATAGCCCAGCAAATCGACCTTGGGCCTTCCATCCTCTCCGTCCTCGGAGTCAACGACACCCTGTTTTCTTTTGGGCGCAACCTGTTCGACACGCTCAGCGACCCGGCTTTTGCCAGCTATTACAACCTCACCTATCAATACTGCGACGGCACTTATCTGGTGCAGTCCGATGGCGAGAACCCTTTTGGCATCTTCAAGCCCATCAGCGACTCGCTTTTGAACGACAACCTCATCGACAGGCTGCAATGTCCAGACGTATTCGACAAACTGTACCAGTTTTTGAAAGAGTACAACAACAGAATGATTTCCAATGATTTAAAACCCACAATAGACGATTTTTATGAGCAAGCAGAAGATACGATTCATTATTAATCCCATCTCCGGCAAAAAACACAAAGATTATCTCCCGCAGCAAATCGTGGAGCATCTTGACCATACGAAATTCGACCACGAGATATGTGTTTCTGAATACCCAGGCCATTCCTGCATACTTGCGAAAGATGCTATCAACCAACATATTGACATCCTTGCTGTGGCTGGTGGCGACGGCTCCATCAACGAAGTGGGCACGCCGCTCATCGGCTCCGACATGGCCTTAGCGGTCATCCCTTGTGGCTCAGGCAATGGACTATCGCGTTGCCTGAACATCCCGCTCGACCCCATCAAGGCGCTGCAAGTCATCAATAGAAACTATCGTCGCAAAATCGACACCGTGACCGTCAACGACCAACCTTTCATCAGCATTTCGGGGACGGGGTACGATGCCAAGGTGGCCGAAGATTACAGCAAGGACCCACGCCGTGGCTTCGAGACCTATTTCCGTTACATCATTCGTAACTACATCACCATGAAGGAGCAGCCCTACACCATCATTATGCCTAACGAAACTTTGAACGTAAAGGCCTTTTTCATCTCCTTCGCCAACTCCAACCAGATGGGCTACGACTTCCCCATCTCACCCAAAGCCTCACTTTGGGACGGTAAGGTCGACCTGTGCATCGTGCAGAAGCCCAATCCTTTTGAACTGCCCATCATGGGTGGTTATATGCTTGACGGAATGATGGACAAAGCCCCGAAAGTCAAAATCATCCAAACGCCCGAAGCCACCATCCTACGTCCCAGAGCCGACACCATCAACCTCGACGGCGAGTCGGTGATGATGGAAAAAGACCTTCATTTAAAAGTCAACCCATTAAGTCTCAACATCATCTGCAATGAAACACAAAAGTGACAACAACGGCACCGTCTACTCCACCAACCCCGACTTCGTCTTCGACTATGGTGAAGAGGAAGCCGTCACCCTCGAACCCGCCAAGCAGAACCTCCGCGTGATGCTCGACAAGAAGCAACGCGCCGGCAAGAAAGTGACGCTCATCACGGGTTTCCAAGGCTCCGACTTCGACCTTGCCGTGTTGGGCAAGGAGCTGAAATCGGCCTGCGGTGTCGGTGGCAGTGTCAAAGACGGCGAGATATTGCTCCAAGGCGACTTCCGTGAAAAAGTGCTCGGCATCTTGCTTCAAAAAGGATACACGAAAACCAAAATCAGCGGAATATGATACAGAATTACATAGAAATACTCAAGGGCATCGGGGAAAGCATGCATTTTGGCACATCGACCTCGCTGGCCATTGCCGAAGGTCTTGCTGTTGTCACCCTCCTCGCCATCGGCGTCATGCTCATTCTCCTTTCCCGTTTTATCGTCAACAAGACCGTCAACGTGCTTATCAAAAGAACGCCATCGAAATACGACGACCTGTTGATTAAAAACAAGGTGTTTGTACGCATTTGCCTGCTCATCCCGGCCATCCTTGTCAAGTATTACATCAATGATGCCATGCCCGACTTCGAGGGTGCCGCCATCATCATCGTCAAGATTACGAAAATCTACGAAATCATTGTTTACGCCTCCATACTGATGGCCTTGGTGAACACGGCGCACGAGCTATACAACTCTTTTGAATTCTCGAAGCTGAAACCCATCGAAGGGCTGGTTCAAGTCGTCAAAGGCATCATCATCGCCTTCAGCGTGTTGCTTATCACCACTTTCCTCTTGGGTAAAAGCCTAAGTAGCATCATCATCGGTTTGGGCACTATTTCAGCCGTCCTCTTGCTTATCTTCCAAGACTCCATCAAGGGATTTGTTGGAAGTATCCAATTGTCAATCAACGATATGCTGCGTATTGGAGACTGGATTGTCATGGGACCCGCCGACGGCAACGTCATGGAAATCAACCTCACCACAGTGAAAGTGCAAAACTGGGACAACACCATCACCACCATCCCGACCTACCAATTGGTTTCGTCACCCTTCACCAACTGGCGTGGCATGTCGGAGTCGGGTGGACGACGCATCGCCCGAACCATCAACATCGATGTGAACACCATCCGTTATTGCACGCCTGAGATGCTGGAAAAATACAAGCATTATTCCTTGGTGAAAGACTATATCACGCAACGCGAAGAAGACATCGCCGAGTACAACAAGGCCAACAACATCGACACATCTGAGATTATGAACGGGCGTCAGCAGACCAACATCGGCATCTTCCGCGCCTACATCAAGGCTTACCTCAACAACAACCCGAAGCTGAACCACAACCTCACGATGATGGTCAGGCAGCTGCAACCCTCGGAGTTCGGCGTACCGCTGCAAATCTACGCCTTCAGCAGCGACAAGCAATGGGTCAACTACGAGGAAATCCAAAGCGACATCTTCGACCATGTCATCGCGGCTGCGGAAATGTTTGACCTGAAGATTTATCAGAAACGTTAATTAGTTGAGAGTTTAGAGTTTAGAGTTGAGAGTCAGTTGAGAGTGTAGAGTTGAGAGTTGAAGGTTTTGAGTTGTAGGGCTGTCACACCGTGGCAGCCGCAGAACAAACAAAAAGAACGGGTAAATATGAATGCAGGAAAAGTTTTCACGGAACGTTATTTGAAACTGATGTTCAAATCGTTGCGCGATGCAACACCAGAAGAGGTGGATGCCGAGCTGGAGCATTGTCGCCGCGAGAACCGCCGTCCCGTGAAGACACCAAGGTATTTCAGAGGCTTTTTCACGGAAGAAGAGAAATATCATGCCTCCACGGGTTTTGAGATGCAGGTTTTCAGCCATAACGAAAGCTCACAACGAAAAGCAAGGTCCCTGAGCCTGTCGAAGGGCCGACACAAGCGCAAACTCATCCTCTACCTCCACGGCGGCGCCTTCATCTATCCTCCTGTGTTCTTCCATTGGCGTTTCTTGCACGACCTTTGTCTGCGCACGCATTGCGATGCCTTGCTGCCTGTTTATCCCAAATCACCGGAATATGTTTGCGAGTATTCAGTAAAAACCTTGCTTGAATACTATCAAAGCATCTCTGAATCAAACCAATATGATGAAATCCACCTCGTAGGCGACTCGGCCGGTGCCTGCTTGTGCTTAATTGTAGCACAGGAAGCCCATAAAAATGGTTGGCAACAGCCGACGACCACTACCCTGCTCTCTCCTTGTGTCGACCTGAGTCACACCAAAGAGGCTGATATGCGTGCTTTGCAGGACAAAGACAACATGCTGCAACTCGACCGCGTTATCACCCTCAACGCCATCTGGCAGGGCAACTTGCCTGTAAAGCACCCTTGGGTCAGCCCCGTGTTCGGCGACTTCAGCGGTGTCGACAACCTTTATGTTTACTACGGTTCCGATGAAATCCTCCAGCCCGACGACCTTTTCCTCAAGGAAACCTACGAAAAGGCAGGCAAAACCGGACATTTTTATGAATACGAAGGTATGTTCCATACCTTTGCGATGTTCCCGATTCCGGAGGGGTTTAGGGCGGTGAAAGAAATGGCAAACATCATAAAAAAGCAATAAAACAACTCCAAAATGCAGAATATCAAAGACTTAATCAAAGAAGACCTCAAAGGTTGGAAGCCGTTCGACATCATCTGGTTAGTGTTGGTGAGCGTCATCATCACGGTGATGTCCGTCCTGTTCAAATACGACAAGGCCAACGACCAGTTTTATTGGATACACATCGTGGCGGCGACCTGCGGCATCATCAACGTGGTGCTCGGCGGCAAAGGCAAGCTCTCCAACTATCTCTTCGGCTTCATCCATTGCTGCCTGATGATTTACATCACACTGATTTCCAGACTCTATGCCGACTTCGGCGTGACCGTCTACAACTTCGTCATGCAGTTCGTGGGCTTCTTCACCTGGTCAAGGAACATGAACCACGAGACCCACGAGGTGATGAAAATCCATGCCAGCAACAAAACACGACTCATCAGCCTTGCCGTCATCGTGGTGGGCACCGCTGTCGTTGGATACATCATGCAACGGTTCACCAACGATTTGGCACCTTTCGCCGACTCGGCCAAGGCGGTGATGCAAGTCGTGGCCATGATATTGATGGTCAGAATGTTCAGCGAGCAGTGGTGGCTTTGGATTGCCATCAACTGCGTCAGTATCTTCATGTATATCAAAGCGGGCAACTTCCCCATCACGATGATGTATGTCGTATATCTCGTCAATTCCATCATCATGTGCGTGCGCTGGGAGAAAGAAGCCTGCGCCAATGACAAACTGCTCAAATGAAAGACACACAACAAAATACAAAACTCATCGGGGCGTTGGCTGTGGCCTTGTCCGCCGTGCTTTGGGGCGTGGACGGCATCCTGCTCACGCCACAACTTTACAACCTCAACACGGCCTTCGTGGTCTTCGTCATCCACCTCTGCCCCTTCGCACTGATGAACGTGTTCTTCTTCAGGGAATACCGTCACTTGAAAACCATGACGCGCTCCGACCTGGTTTATTTCATGCTCATCGCTTTGTTTGGCGGTGCCTTGGGCACCTTGGCCATCGTCAAATCGCTGTTTTTGTTACATTTCAACAACCTTTCTATCGTGGTGCTGCTGCAAAAACTACAGCCCGTCTTTGCCGTCATCTTGGCACGCATCATTTTGAAGGAGCAAATCAAGAAGCACTTTGCGCTTTGGGCCTGTGTCGCCCTCATCGGTGGTTATTTCCTTACCTTTGGGTGGTCACTCCCCGATTTCAGCACCGAGGGCCTCACCACGGTTTATGCGGCTTTGCTGTCGTTGTTGGCGGCCTTCTCCTTCGGCAGTTCGACAGTGTTTTCCAAGAAGATTTTGGGGAACTACTCTTTTGTCACCTCTACCTTTTTCCGCTATGGCTTCACCACCCTGATCATGCTGGTCATAGTGTTGTTCACCGGCCACATCGGCGACTTCTCGCAGGTCACGCCCCGCAACTGGCTCTTCATCGCCCTCATCGGCCTGACCACAGGTTCTGGAGCCATCTTCTTGTATTACTACGGTTTGCGCCATGTAAAAGCTTCACTGTCCACCTTCCTTGAGCTGATGTATCCCATCACCGCCGTAGTGTTGGATTATTTCGTGAATGGCACAAAGTATTCGCCCGTGCAATGGGTGGCGGCTTTCGTGTTGCTTTTTGCTATTGTGATGTTGAATGTGGATAAGGAAAGAGAATAAAAAAACTGCCGTCTATGTCATCCCTTTGGGAATCTATAAACGGCAGTTTTTTTTTAATTCCTGAATATCAGACCATCGCCTTGCACATCCACGATGATGGTCTTCGTCTTGTCGACCGACTCGGCCAGAATCATCTTCGAGAGCGAGTTGAGCAACTCACGCTGCATCATACGCTTCACAGGACGCGCACCGTACTGCGGGTTGTAGCTCTGCTTTGCGATGAAGTCGACGGCGGCATCGGTGATGTCGATGCTGATATCGTTGGCGGCAAGCATCTTCTGCACGCTGCGGAACTGCATCCTCACGATGTCGGCTATCTGGCTCTCGTCCAAAGGCTTGAACATGATGATGTCGTCGACACGGTTCAGGAACTCAGGCCGCATGAATTGCTTCAGCTGCTCCATCACCTCGTTGCGGGTCTTCTCGAAGACTTCCTCGTCATTGCTGCCATTCAGCAGGGCGAAGTTCTCTTGGATGACATTGGCGCCGATGTTGGAGGTCATGATGACGATAGTGTTCTTGAAGTCCACCGTACGGCCTTTGTTGTCGGTCAGACGGCCGTCGTCCAAGACTTGCAGCAGGATGTTGAACACATCGGGGTGAGCCTTCTCGATTTCATCCAACAGGATGACGGAATACGGCTTACGACGCACAGCCTCAGTGAGTTGGCCACTCTCTTCGTAGCCCACATATCCTGGAGGCGCTCCGATGAGTCGCGACACCGTGTGACGCTCCTGATACTCCGACATGTCGATACGCACCATGGCGTTCTCGTCGTCGAACAGGAACTCAGCCAAGGCCTTGGCCAGCTCGGTCTTACCCACACCCGTGGTACCCATGAAGATGAAGGAACCGATAGGACGTTTGGCGTCCTGCAGGCCCGCACGGCCACGACGGATAGCGTCGCTCACTGCGGTGATGGCCTCGTCCTGACCCACCACACGCTTGTGCAGCTCGTCCTCGAGGTGCAGCAGTTTCTCACGCTCGCTCTGCATCATCTTGTTGACCGGGATGCCTGTCCAACGCGACACAATCTCTGCCACGTCGTCAGCACCGACTTCCTCGTCCACCAGCGGGTGGTCGCCTTGTGCCGCGCGCAAGTCGGCCTTGGCCTTCTCGATGGCGGCTTCGGCCTCGCGAATCTTACCGTAACGCAGTTCAGCCACACGGCCATAGTCGCCGTCACGCTCAGCCACTTCGGCTTGATGCTTATAGGTCTCTATGTTGCTCTTCTCCTTCTGGATGAGTTCCACGTAGTTGCGTTCGGTCTCCCACTTGGCCTTAATGGCGGAGCGTTTGTCGTTGAGTTCGGCCAGCTCCTTCCCTATCTCCTCCACCTTCTTGGTGTCGTTCTCACGCTTGATGGCCTCGCGCTCAATCTCCAATTGGCGGATGGCACGCTCCACGTCTTCCAGCTCCTCAGGCATCGAGTCGATTTGCAGCCTCAGACGCGAAGCGGCCTCATCGATCAAGTCGATGGCCTTGTCGGGCAGGAAACGGTCGGAAATGTAACGCACCGACAGCTGCACGGCCGAGATGATGGCCTCGTCCAAGATACGGATGTGGTGGTGCGTCTCGTAACGCTCCTTCAGTCCACGCAAGATGCTGATGGCCGAAGCCTCGTCAGGCTCGTCGATCATGACCTTCTGGAAACGACGCTCCAATGCCTTGTCCTTCTCAAAATACTGTTGGTATTCCTTCAAGGTGGTGGCACCGATGGCACGCAGCTCGCCACGCGACAGGGCCGGCTTCAGGATGTTGGCCGCGTCCATGGCGCCTTCACCACCGCCTGCACCTACCAAGGTGTGGATCTCATCGATGAACAGAATGACCTCGCCATCGCTGTCGACGACCTCTTTGACCACATTCTTCAGACGTTCCTCAAACTCGCCTTTGTATTTGGCGCCGGCCAGCAAAGCACCCATGTCCAAGCTGAACACGGTCTTGCTCTTCAGGTTCTCAGGCACATCGCGGTTGACGATACGTTGGGCCAAGCCCTCTACGATGGCGGTCTTACCCACGCCAGGTTCACCTATTAATATAGGGTTGTTCTTGGTGCGTCGGCTCAAGATCTGCAGCACACGACGGATTTCCTCGTCACGGCCGATGACCGGGTCGAGCTTGCCTTGTTGGGCGAGTTCATTTAAGTTCTTAGCGAAACGGTTCAGGCTGTCGTAGTTCTGCTCGGCGTCTTGCGAGTCGACCTTCTTGCCCTTACGGAACTGCATGATGGCCTTTTCAAGGTCGTCCTTGCGAATGCCTTGGTCTTTCATCATCTGCGAAGCCGAGCTGTTGCTTTCGAAGACCGCCAACAGCAGGTGTTCGATGGAAACGTATTCATCGCCCATCTTCTTGGCTAGTGTGATGGCGTCGTTAAAGGTCTTGCTGACCTCGGAGGAATAATACAATTCGGAGCCGCTGCTACGCGGTTGGCTGTTGATTGCTTGATCCAGAGCATCATTCAAGCGCGTGATATTGACGCCCAGCTTCTTCATTAGGTTGGGCACCAAGTAGTCGTCGCTCAGAATCATACCCTTCAGCAGGTGGAAGTTCTCCACGGTCTGGCTCTGGTGGCTTTGCGCTATCTCCTGAGCCTTCCCGATGGCTTCCTGTGATTTGATTGTGAATTGGTTGATGTTCATATTTTTGTTCTCCTTTCTTTCGTTTTGACTTCAAGACTGCGGGACTACGGGACTTCGAGTCACCAGGGGAAGGACCCTGAGCCAGTCGAAGGGCCGTCTCGCAGACTCGGGTTATGGTTCATCAAATTCCCAACCAAATTCAAAGCTTTGAAAAAAAGGCAGGGTTTATGACAAAATGTCACTAAATCAAGATTTTAGATAATTATTCTACGACATTTTGACAATTTTCCCTACCTTTGCCCCGAAAAACCCGACTCTTATGGAAAACGAAATACAGAACAAAGCGCAAATCGACGAAATACAGACTGGGTCTCAGACCGAAATACAACCAGAGACCCACCCCGAAGTCAAGACCCACAAGTGCCTCAACTGCGGCACTGAATTCGAGAGGAATTTCTGCCCTGAGTGCGGACAAAGCGCTGACTCGGGACGCTTCACCATGCGCTTCATTTTCGAGAACCTTGTTGCTGCATTCACGAGCAAAGACGGCGGTATCTGGTTCACGTTAAAGAACCTTTTCACACGCCCTGGCGCGATGGTCGTCGACATGCTCAACGGCAAGCGCAGAAGCTACTTCTCCCCTTTCCCGATGCTGTTTTTTGTCCTGACAGTCTACATCTTGCTGTTCACCTTGACGGGCAGTCGTGGTGAAATCAAAGAACTTGAGCGAGAGTATTTGGAAACGGAGGAAACCATCGACCTCAACCTTGACGAGAAAACCCAAAAGTCTCTGGCTCGCGCCAACGAGATACAAAAGCTTTTCGGCCAAGGGGTCAGGTTATACAACAACCATTACACCGCCGTCACCATGCTGACGATTCCCCTTTTCCTTTTCGCCACCAGGGCATGGTACGGAAAAAGCAACAGAAAACGCTATTACCGGGCCGAGTATTTGGTCGCCATCGCTTATTCGATGGTCATAGTGGTTCTCTACCGATGTCTGACCAGCCTGGTGTTTCTCTTTTCGGACGATGTCGAGGATACCATGCTTAACTTTATCCCACTTGTCACCATTGCGGCCTTTACCGCCTGCTTCCGAAGGATGTTGGGGTTCAGCATCGCCAAAACCGCATGGAGAAGCCTATTGGCGTTGGGGTTGTATTACATAATTTTAGGGACCCTTCTCCTTACAATATGCATTGGCCTATATTTCTTTCTCATTGCGGGAAGGCAGTAATCTTTTGATGATAACAAACCTTGGCTTTATGGCCATTGCTATCATAACCTCTACATAGACTAGAGTATAGTCTCTTTATTTCGCTCGCCAGAAACTACGTGTGAAGAGCAGCAAAATCGTAAAGATTTCGAGACGGCCCACCAGCATGTCGAACGAGAGCAGCCACTTGGCAGCATCAGGGATGGCATCGAAGTTGCCACTCGGTCCCGTGATGCCAGAGCCTGGACCATAGTTGCTGAAACAGGTAAGGAAGGAGATGGCACCCTCCTCAAGGCTCATACCGAAAGCCGATAGCGCCACCACATTGACCATGAAGACAATGATGAACAGCGAGAAAAACGACAACACACGCTTCAAACTGAGTTCTTCCACAATCTGCCCCGATATTTTGATAGTATACATGCTCGACGAGTGAATCAACTCGTTGACAGTCTTCTTGATATACTTAAGCAACACGATAACACGCACCATCTTGATGCCACCGCTTGTGGAGCCTGCACATCCGCCCACCACCATCAGCACAACAGTAGGAATTAGGAAAAGACGGCCCCAAAGGTCGTAGTCATAGTTGCTGCTCTGGAAGCCCGTGTTCGACAGCAAGGCGATGACATGGAACAACGAGATGCGCACCCTGTCCCACCATGTCTGCGGATGCGACGCCAGTTGCTCCTCGGTGATGGTGTTAAAATGCGGGGCGAAGTAAAATCGAAACATAAACAACAGGGTGAAGCCGAGGATGGCCAACAGATACCAACGCAGCTCCTCGTTACGCTTGATGACATCGAAACGGCGGTTGAACAGGAAGTGGTACATCGCGAAGTTGATGCCTGAGAGCAACATAAAAAAGCTACACACCCATTCGATATAGTTGGACTGGAAATAACCAATGCTGGCCTGATGCGTGCTGAAGCCACCCGTGGCGATGGTCGTCATGGCATGGCACACCGCATCGAAGGTGTTCATCGGACCCAAGCGGTAGGCAATGGTGCACATCAAAGTCAAGAAGATGTAAATAATCCAAAGCAAACGCGAGGTGGCACCCATTGTTGGCGCAAGTTTCTCCACACTCAAACCTGGGGCCTCAGCTGCAAACAACGACATCTTCTTGGAGCCTTTGGCCACCGAAGGAATGAAGGCCAAGGTGAACACCACGACACCCAAGCCGCCCAGCCATTGCATCAGGCTGCGCCAAAAGAGGATGCCGTGCGGCTGTCGGTCGATATTATCGAGGATGGTGGCTCCCGTGGTGGAAAAGCCCGACATGGTCTCAAAAAAGGCATCCGTGACATTGTCGACAGTGCCATACATGAGGAAGGGCAGCATCCCGAAAAAAGAGAACAGTACCCACGACAAAGCCACCACGAGGAAGGTATCACGAATTTGCAGGGTGCCATACTTGTTCATCTTGCCGATGCTGTAGAGCAACAAGCCTATAGCACCCGTCAGACCTGCCGTCAGAAGGAAATAATGGGCATCGCCCTCCCCCACCATGCGCTGATAGTATAATGCCACCGCCGCCGTCAGCAGAAGTGCTGCCGCCTCAATCAGTAACAAAACACCAAACAGCTTGATTTTCATAAGTGGCTCGTTCTTTTCGAATTATTGCGACCTTCCCACCCTTAATGTCATTGCAGTTCCGTTTTCAGGGAATGACAGACCCACAATTTCCAATTCCAAATGGAATTCCTCTGCGTTTTTAGGAGATGGCGGGTCTCCGCCCGCCATGACGAATAAGGGGTCAGGATTGTATAGTCTTGTTCATAGTCTCATGCCAGTATCATGTCCAAGGCTCCGCCCAGCCGTCGCCATAGTCGATATCGCCATCATCATCGTCGCTGTCCTTTTCCTTGTAGGAATGGTCGTCGTAAGGCTTCAGCCAATTACGGAACTTATAGGAGGGTATCGCTGTAATCTCGCCGTCAGCCATGGGCGAGATGGCGATGTCGATTTCATCGGCAGCCAGTTCCTTCAGCCAATGTCCCAATTCCGAGAAGCCCATGTCGGTCACAGTGTAGCCTTCCCAGTCGCCTTGGGCAGCTTTCAACGCCAAATCCTCCGATTCCCACAACGGGATATAAGGTTCGCCGTCACCGTCTTCCAGCATAGCGAAGAAACCTTCCTTGGCTTCAAGCAGCCACACCTTTCGGGTTTCGAGGATGGCTTTCAGGAATATTTCAAGTTTGTTTTCCATGGTTAGCGTTTCTTTTGTTGTTGCTGCAACTTGGCCTGCTGCTTCTGAGCCTCTTCAAGACGCTTCATAAAGTTGGATTTCTTCTGGGGCTTTCTCTTGTTTTCCTCAATAGTGGCACGCACCTTGTCCTCGTTGATCATCTTACGGAAAATGAACATCTGGATAAAGGTGATGATGTTGACCAGCATGTAGTAGTAACTCAAACCTGACGAGTAGTTGTTGAAAATGCCGAAGAACATGATGGGCATGAGATACATCATCCACTTCATGGGCTTCATCTGCGGGTTGCTTGAATAGTCCATCTGCTTATTGTTCACATAAGTGTAGATGAAGGTGGTAATGGTCATCAGCAAGGTGAACAGGCTAAGGTGGTCCATGCCGAGGAACTTCGGGAATTCAATGATGCTGTCGTAGGTCGAGAGGTCGTCGGCCCAAAGGAAAGGTTGCTGACGCAACTCGATACTCGCAGGGAAGAAGCGGAAGATGGCGATAAGGATGGGGAACTGCAACAAGGCGGGTAAGCATCCCGATGCGGGACTCACGCCGGCTTGTCGCTGCAGGTTCAGCACAGCTTGTTGTTTCTTCATGGCATCCTCTTCCTTGGGGTATTTCGTGTTGATGGCCTCCATCTCAGGCTTCAGCACACGGGTGATGGCCGATGATTTGTAGGACTTGAATGCCAAGGGGAAGAGCAAAGTCTTGATAAGGATGGTCAAAATCAAGATGACGATGCCGTAGTTCCAACCATAGCTGCTCAGCCAGTTGAACACTGCGATGACGCCGTAGTTGATCCAACGGATGAGGAAGAAGTTACCCAAGTTGATTTGGTCTTGCAGGCCGATGCCATAGCTGCGCAAGGTCTTGAAATGGTTAGGGCCAAAATAGAGCTGCATCGGGATGACATTGGTCTCGGCAGTGATGTCGTACGGCACTTCGATATTGGCTGCCATCGATTTGAAGTAGCGCGGATTGTTCGACCTGAGTGTCCTCGTCGCCATCTTGGCATTCTCAAACTCATCCTTGGCCACAATCACGTTGCAGAAGAAACGCTGCTTGAACGATACCCATTTCAGTTTGTTGTTGACCGTCTGTTCACTGTCTTTCTGTTCGTTAAGATGGTCCACATCCTTGTCGGTCAGCGACTTGTAGTACACTGTCTCACCAGCGAAACGGTCGGTACTCTTTTCCTGCTTCATCAGGTCGACTGCCCAGTCGATGGTCATATAGTCGGCATTGGATGCGATGACGTCTTTCAGTCCCACCGTACGGATGTCGAAGTCCATCATGTAGTTGTCGTAGCGGACGGTGTAGACATATTCCAGATACTTGTTCGCCTCTGAGGTAGGCAGACGCAAGGCAAACACAACACTGTCGCCTTCCGCCACCGTCATGTCGCCACCCGTGTAAGGCTTGCCGTTCATATAAGGCTGGAAATAAAACTGCGAGGTGTTGACGATGCGGTTTTGGGCAAAGAACGACAAGTCGAACTTCACCGTCTCAGGGTCGAAAGAAATCAACGGCAGCGAGTCGTAGGTTTTGTAGTCCTTCAGCTCCACTTGCTTTAGGAAACCGCCTTTGCTGCTGAAAGTCAGTTTTTGGAGCTTGTTCTCAATAGTCCAAGTCTGATCCGAACCTTGGGAGGAAACAGCGAAGATGCCGTACTTGTCTCTCAAGGCGTTCTGCTGCTGTAGGGCCAAGCCCAGTGAATCCAATTGCGTTTGTGCCGTGTCAGTCTGTAAGGCAGCCAATTGCATCTCGGCTTGTCGTTCCGCTTGTCGCAACGAGTCCAGCGCCATTTGTTCCAGCCGTACACGACGGATAGAGTCTTGGATGCGCTGTTGTTCAGCGATTTGCTCTTTTGATGGAGACATGAAATACATCCAGCCGAAGAGAATGGCCGCGATGAGGACAAAACCAATTAGGGTGCTTTTATTGTTCATTACGTCTTAGTTTTTCGTATAAGGCGGCAAAAATACAAAAAAAAGTGTCCCGCAGGACACTTTTTCGTTTAACGGTTCGTCTTTTTCGGTAAAAGCACAGAATCAATAGTATCTGTAGCTCTTCACCTGGCCGATGTGACGGGCGAGGCGAATCACCTGGTTGCTGTAGCCGAACTCGTTATCGTACCACAGATACAGGATTACAGTCTTGCCGTCTTCGCTGACCTTGGTGGCCGGAGCGTCGAAGATACAGGCGCAGCTGTCGCCAATGCCGTCGCTGCTGACGAACTCGGTGTTGCTGCTGAAACGAATCTGCTCGATGAGGTTGCCCTCCAAGCAAGCCTTGCGGAAGCATTCGTTCACTTCCTCGACAGTGGTCTCGCGCTCAAGGTCGAGAGCGAGCACGGCTAACGACACATCAGGCGTAGGCACACGCACGGCATTGCTCGTCAGCTTGCCTTTCAGCTCAGGGATGGCCTTGGCGGCAGCCTTGCCGGCACCCGTCTCGGTGATGACCATGTTCAAGGCGGCACTACGGCCACGACGCTCTTTCTTGTGGTAGTTGTCCAGCAAGTTCTGGTCGTTGGTGTAGCTGTGGATGGTCTCGATGTGGCCTTTCACGATGCCGAAGTTCTTCAGCATGACTTCCAAACCAGGCACGATGGCGTTTGTGGTACAGCTTGCTGCCGAAAATACGGTTTCGTTCTCAAGGTCAAGCGTGTCTTGGTTGACGCCATAAACCACATTCGGGATGTCGCCCTTGCCGGGAGCAGTGAGCAGCACTTTGGCCACGCCCTTAGCTTGCAGGTGACGCGACAGCGACTCTCTATCGCGGAAGGCACCCGTATTGTCGATGAGCAAAGCATCGTTGATGCCGTATTGGGTATAGTCAAGGTCCTCAGGGTTTTTGGATTCGAGGAAGAGAATCTTCTGTCCATTGACCATCATGGCATTCTCGCCTTCGATGGGACGGCACACACCATGGAAATAACGGTGTACCGAGTCAGTGCGGAACAAGTTGATACGTTTGGCAATGTCCTCAGGCGAGTTCTTACGGGTGACGATGGCGCGAACACGAAGTGCGTCGCCACGGCCAGCCATCTCGGTCATCTCGCGGCATAGGATACGGCCGATACGACCGAAACCATAGAGGATGACATCTTGCACCTTGTTGCTGCGCGGGTTGGCATCAATGATGTAGTTGAGCTTGTCGCGAACGAAGGCGGTCACATTGTTATTATACTTTTCTTTCTCATCCGTCCACTCAGAATTGAGGCGGCCGAGGTCGATGCGGGCGGGGGCGAGATTCTCGGCGAGAAGGGCTTTGGCAATGAGCAGAGAGTCCTGCACACGGACGGGTTTGCCCAAGACTGCCTCAGCGCGGAGGTGCTTGTTCAAGATCTTACCCGAACCACGGTTGACCAGCAGCGAACGCAACAGGATAAGTTCCACTGACTTGTCATACCACAACTTACCTACGATGTTGATAAGTTCATTAGCGGCTTTTTCATTTTCATTCCAAGCCTTCAATGAGGTTTCGAAATTGTCGTTGTTCATGATTGTTGTTTTTATTCTACAATAGGTTTAAGTTTTATTTTACGTTGGTTGGTGAATTTATTTTTGGCAAAGTTAGGGATTATTTCAATCCAAACAAGGAAAAAGGGGAAAAAAGTTATTTTTGTGAAAAATAATCATCCTTTTTGTACCTTTGCGGCAAATTTGATTTAAAAATGAACAACAGCGACTGTTTATACACTTCCTATCTGAGCATCCTCAAGGAAGAGCTAGTGCCCGCCATGGGCTGCACCGAACCGATTTGCTTGGCCTACGCTGCCGCCAAGGCACATGAAATCCTCGGCACCATGCCGAAAACTGTGGAAATCAAGGCCAGCGGCAACATCATCAAGAACGTCAAGAGCGTCATCGTGCCCAACACCAAGGGCATGAAAGGCCTGAAAGCATCAGTGGCGGCAGGCATCGTGGCCGGCAACCCGGAGAAAGCTTTGGAGGTCATCGCTGAAGTGACGCCTGAGCAAAAGAAGGAAATCGCCGAGTTCCTTGACGAAATCCCGATGACCATCATTCCACTGAATGTCATCGCCCAGCTTGACGTGACAGTCTCCTTATATAATGAGGAGCACTCATCCAGCGTTCGTATCGCGGGCTTCCACACCAACATCGTCAGGATGGAGAAAGACGACGAGGTGTTGTTCGACTCGGGCTATGCCGAAAGTGGTGCCACAAAACTCACCGACCGTAGCTGCCTCAGCATGAAGGACATCTTCGACTTCGCCAACACCGTCGACATCAAGGACATCGAGCCTATCATCAAGCCACAAATCGAGTGCAACAAAGCCATATCGCAGGAAGGCCTGAAAAACAACTGGGGTGCCAACATCGGCAGCACCATCTTAAGTTTCGGGACGGATGTGAGAATCAAGGCCAGGGCATGGGCAGCAGCGGGAAGTGACGCCCGCATGAGCGGCTGCGAGATGCCTGTCATCATCAACTCTGGTAGCGGCAACCAAGGCATGACAGTCAGCCTGCCCATATTGGCATACGCAGAAGAGTATAACATCGATGACGAGCGCACCATGCGTGCTGTGGCCTTGTCAAACCTCGTCGCCATCCACCAAAAGACGGGCATCGGAAGGCTTTCGGCCTATTGTGGCGCCGTCAGCGCGGGCTGCGCCTCAGGCTGTGGCATCGCCTACCTCATGGGCGAGCCACTTAGCATCATCGAACACACCCTCGAGAATGCCTTGGGCATGGCCGCAGGCATCGTATGCGATGGTGCCAAGCCCTCGTGTGCCGGCAAGATCGCACTCTCCGTGGAGGCCGGCATACTCGGCTACGAGATGAGCAAGCAAGGCTGCAACCTCCTCGGCGGCGACGGCATCATCGGCAAGGACGTGGAAGAGACCATCGACCACATCGGCTGTCTCGGCCGCCTCGGCATGAAGGAAACCGACGTGGAGATTTTGAAGATAATGGTCGAATGACAGATGCTTTGATCATCCCCTTTCGTTCCGTTCTCAACTCCATGCGGACAATAAGCCGCAAAATCTGCGGTTAATTATCCGCATAATTTGCGGTTTATTAAAATAATGTGTAATTTTGCAGCCGAAAACCGCAATAATTATGGTATCCTACATCCATCAGAGCACGCAATGGCCCAATTTCGTCTGGGACAAGGAACTCGTCGCAGACAAACTGGCTTCCGTCAATAAAGCCTCGGGGTTCCTTATGGGTCGGCTCGACGCCATTGGGTTCGACGCCCGCTTGTCAGCCAATGCCGAGATGCTCTCTAATGACATCATCAGCTCCTCAGAGATTGAAGGCATTGCATTGAACGCCAAACAAGTGCGTTCTTCCATCGCCAAAAAGTTAGGCATCCCATCCGATGTCGATGTGCCTGCCAGCCATTATGTTGAAGGTATTGTGGAGATGATGCTTGATGCCGTGAGCCATTACCGCCAATCCCTCACCCACGACCGGCTTTTCGGATGGCACAACTGCCTGTTTCCTTCGGGGATGAGCGGTTATTCGAAAATCGACGTGGCACAATACCGCAAAGGCGAGATGAAAGTTGTTTCAGGCAATTACGGGCGCGAAAAAGTGCATTATGAAGCCGTCCCCGCTCAAGACGTGCAGAAGGAAATGGATGTCTTTTTGGACTGGTTCAATACCGACATCGACTCGCCCACTTACCTGAAGTCAGCCATCGCCCACTTTTGGTTTGTCTGCATCCACCCCTTCGACGACGGCAACGGGCGTATCGGTCGTGCCATCGCCGACATGGCACTCTCGCAAGCCGATGACTCCGCCATGCGTTTCTTCAGCATGTCGCGGCAAATCAACAAAGACAAGAAATCGTATTATGACGTGCTGGAGCGCGTCAGCCGACAAACGGATGCTGACATCACGGAATGGCTCATCTGGTACCTCGACTGCATGGCACGTGCCATCAACGCATCCGACGAAGTACTTTCACGCATCCTCCAAAAATCCGCATTTTGGCAAAGCCATGCCAACATCTCATTCACGGAGCGACAAAACAAGGTGCTGAACATCTACCTTGATGGTTATGTAGGCAAATTGACTGTGAAAAACTGGGCCAAGCATTGCAAGGTTTCGGTCGACACGGCCTCTCGCGACATCAAAAACCTTGTAGAAAAAGGTGTTCTTGAGCCACAGCAAGGCCGCATGAGGGATGTGTATTACGGCATCCGCTGCGACGACACGACACTGTTTGTCCCAGGACCAAAGGAAGATGACGATGATTGATTGTCCTTTCAATCAAATTAAACCTTATCTTTGCAACGCAAAAACACCCAGAAATGGCTCCTGACACCGATAATACCATCCGCCTCAAAACACCACCCATCGCGCTGGTTTCCATAGCGATAGTGGCTGTCGGCGTAGTATTGTTTGCCCTCAATTTGATGCTAGGCTCGGTTTCGATCCCTTTTGAAGAGTTCAAAAAAGCCGTTTTCGGTGGCGAAGGCTCCACCTACCGCGCCATCATCCTCGACTATCGCCTGCCACAAGCCATCACTGCTCTGCTGGCGGGCATAGGACTCTCTGTGTCAGGGCTTCTCATGCAGACCTTATTCCGGAATCCCTTAGCCGATCCTTCCCTGCTTGGCATCAGCAGCGGCGCGAGCCTCGGCGTAGCCTTCGTCGTCCTATTAGGCACTGCCACGGGACTGTCGGTCAGCACGTTGTCGCTGTGGTCGACCTTCGGCGTCACCATAGCGGCGTTTTTGGGTGCCTTTGCAGTGCTATTGCTTATCCTTGCATTGAGTTCCCGACTGAAAAGCATGGTGAGCCTGGTGCTGGTGGGTATCATGATCGCCTACATCGCAGGCTCGGTAACCGACATCCTGAAGTTCTTCAGCCAAAAGGAAGGGCTGCACTCCTTTGTCATCTGGGGCATGGGTAGTTTCTCCAATGTGAGCAAGGCACAACTGCCGTTCTTCGCCATCGCGGTGGCGGTTGGCAGCATCGGCTCGTTCCTATTATTCAAGACCTTGAACCTCTTGCTGTTGGGCGAGCGTTATGCCGAGAACCTCGGCGTCAACATCCGTCGCAGCAGCATGCTCATCATCTTGGCTTCGGGTTTCCTCACCGCTCTCATCACGGCATTCTGCGGCCCCATCGCCTTCATAGGCTTGGCCGTACCACACATCGCACGCTTCCTGTTCCGCAGCAGCGACCACAAGCTGCTCATCCCCGCCACGGCCTTCCTCGGCATGGATTTGGCCTTGTTCTGCAACCTCATCGCACGTCTGCCCTCCTTCGAAGGCAACCTGCCCATCAACTCGGTCACGGCACTGATTGGTGCGCCTATCGTGCTTTGGGTGATCTTCCATCGTCAAAAAGTCATGAGATGAACGAAGTGCTCCATACCAAGAACCTGTTCATCGGCTACAAAGGCCAAGCCTTGATGCCCGCTATCGACGTGAGCCTCAGCGAAGGCGACATCGTGGCCTTGGCGGGTCCCAACGGCTCGGGCAAGACGACGCTATTCAAGACGCTGTCGGCCAGCCTCAAGCCCGTCGACGGCGAGGTCAAGCTGTTCGGCAAGGACCTGCGCGACTACTCACCCACTGAACGCAGCTCGCTCTTCAGTCTCGTGCTCACCGAGAAGCCCGATGACCTCTTCCTGAAGGTCTTCGACATCGTGGCGGCCGGTCGCTATCCCCATCTCGGCCTCTTGGCCAAACTGAAAGCCGAAGACGAGCAGATCATCTACGACAGCCTCGAAACCGTCGGCATCAGCCATTTGGTCAACCGGAACTTCGTTTCCTTGAGCGATGGCGAACAACAGAAAGTAATGATAGCCAAGGCTTTAGTGCAGGACACGCCCCTTATCTTCATGGACGAGCCTGCCGCCTTCCTCGACTATCCGAGCAAGATCGAGTTGGTGAACATCATGCACAAACTCTCGCGAGAGAAGCACAAGACCATCCTTTTCAGCAGCCACGACCTCGACCTTTTGCTTCGCCATGCCGATGTCATGTGGGTAGTGGCACCGCAGCAGCCTTTGCGCCAAGGCACGCCGAAAGAATTGGTTGAGCAAGGAATTATTGATGCCTATTTTAAGCCAATCGTAGCGAAAGAAGAATTCTATTGGATGAGGTAATCTACCTCAATTTCATGTAATTTTGCACCAAACTATCATCCTATGCGTAAAACAACCCTTATCATCATCTTAATAGCCATGTGGTTTTCAGGTTATGCACAAAAAGACTGGTTCGGCTTCAACCGTTACAAGGCCGACAACGACAGTATCATTGCCAGCGGCGAGTTCCCCGACGTCGTGTTTATGGGCAACTCCATCACCGACAACTGGGCCTATTTCCATCCCGAGTTCTTCAGCGAGAACAACTTCTGCGGCAGGGGCATCGGGGGACAGACCTCGGCACAGATGCTGGTGCGCTTCACCGCCGATGTCATCGACCAGCATCCCAAGGCCGTGGTCATCATGGCAGGCACCAACGACGTGGCGCACAACGACTATTGGGTAACTCCTGAGAAGGTGGTCGACAACATCATCGCCATGTGCGACCTGGCCCGCGCCCATGGCATCGTGCCCATCATCAGCTCCATACCGCCTTGCTCGAAATTCCCTTGGAGGGAGGAGATTATGAACCCAGGGCAGACCATCGTCGAAATCAACGACAACCTGAGAGCCTACGCCGAAGCCCATGACATCGTCTACGTGGACTACCATTCCGCCCTCGCCGACGAGCACCTTGGATTGCCCTCCTCGCTGAGCGAAGACGGCTGCCATCCCAATCCTGACACCTATCTTGTCATGGAGGAGTTGGTATTAGAGGCGATACGTGTTGCGTTACGATAAGAAATCACGGGGACATATAAGAATCAAGCAAAAGAAAGCTCCTACGGAGTACAACTCGTTGAATTATTGTAGTTTGTTATTAAAAGAGAGCTCCTACGGAGCAAATTTTAGAAGTTCCTTAAAGCCGATTGTGGCTAAGGATGAGTTTTTCTGGATGAAGTGATTGCACATTTGTCTTCATTCCATTCATAAAGATGCCGCTGGGTATTTTTTCAGTATTGTCACCATTTTCCACCTAATAAAAACAAAAATAATGTTCATTTTTTGTTTATATTTGCAGACCAATGTATCAACATCATACACACATGAGACTACACTTACATACTACGCCAAACACAACACAGATCCCTTTCAACTACCAACAAAAACTCACAGGAGTTCTCCATAAATGGTTAGGTGAAAACAATGAAGAGCATGGCGAAATTTCGCTGTATTCATTTTCGTGGTTACAAAACACACAAGTGGAAAAAGACGGTTTGACATGTCCCAAAGGTTCAAAATGGTTTATCAGCTTTCACGATACCCAAAAGTTAAAATGTATTCTTGCTAGCATTAGAGCCAATCCCGAAATGTTTTGTGGAATGTTCGTGAATGAGGTAACCATCGAGGAAACTCCAGACCTTTCAAATAGGGAATTGTTCTTTTTGGGAAGCCCAATATTGATTAAGCGCCACGAAGAAGAAAAGGTGATTGAATACGGCTTTGAAAATCCTTCATCCGGAAAACTGCTTGAAGACACTCTAAAGACAAAGATGCAAAAGGCAGGAATTCAAGATGACGGCACTTTACACATTGAGTTTGACCTGTCATACGCAAAAAAGAAAAAGAAACTCGTTTGGTATGAAGGAATCAGCAATAAAGCAAACATGTGCCCAGTGATTATTCAAGGCAGCAATGAGTTAAAACAATTCGCTTGGAATGTGGGATTGGGAAACAGCACAGGAATTGGATTCGGTTCGATTTATTAAAAGAAGAAATCATGTATTACATTGTCAGATACACAGGTAAATTCGGTTTCATCAAACCATGGACTGCAGTTAGAGATGGTGAAACATTCAGCCAGCAGTTTCTAACCCCTTCGATTATTGAAGGCATTGAAAAGAAGCTGTTTCCCGAAACATTAAGTTTAAACGGTAAAATTACAAAGATTATAAGGCACAAATTAAGTTATTCTGCTATAGATTCCCAGCAAGAAGTGACCCAAACGAGAGGATGGAAAATCACAAAAAAGGAAGCAACTCGTGAACGATCAATTCTGAAAAGAGGTGTCATGCTCGACCCTGTACTTTATTTGGCATTCAATAACCAAGCTGATGCGGAAACAGCATCGAAGCAGCACATCTGCCTTTGCAGGAACGAGGATGTGATGCTACCCGATAGTGAAATCATTGAACTTGAGGAAGACCAATTTGCTGAATTAGAAGGATTTGAATTGCGTTTTGGTGAGTCAGACCAATCGTTTTTGGTAGGTTACAACCGCTTCGACAACAACAAGCCCATGTACGGCTGGATTGAATACAACGGAAACAAACTCATGTAGACATGACCAACAAGTTCGATTACATATTGGCAAAGCATGAAGACTTTGGCGGAATGCCGC
Organism: uncultured Bacteroidia bacterium; assembly: GCA_902789915.1. Taxonomy (GTDB): domain Bacteria; phylum Bacteroidota; class Bacteroidia; order Bacteroidales; family F082; genus Limimorpha. The sequence continues at coordinate 34,331 of CADAPW010000006.1, forward strand.
TGACACAACACCTTAAAGATGTTGCCGATGCCGCTGTTGTCATCGCCCAACATGTCGGACTTGACCCTGATTTAGCATTCAAAGGCTCAGTATTGCACGACATTGGGAAAGCCAGTCCATTGTTTCAAAAAACATTGAAACACAATTACATACAACAGCCCGATTTTACATTCCGTCACGAAATTGCTTCCTTGTTTTTTATTTCATTGTTTCCCGAAAAAGAATGGCCTGCCATCATCGACATGATTGTCGCGCATCACAAATCAATTTATCATGATGTCAGGGAAAAAGGAATTCTTGACTTGGACGAAAACATGGATTGTTTCACGGCATTCGGAGAAATTTGATGAATGGTGTCCTGTCGCATTAGGCATATTAAATGAATTTGGAATTGCGACACATCCAATTGACATCAACGAAGCTCAAAGCAATTACGAGTTTGTTGTGGATTATTGCTACGGCAAAGCGCTGAACCAGTCGGAATGGAAAGGATTGCTAATGGCGGCTGATCATTTTGCCTCGGCATTAGAAGAAAAAGCGGAATCAGCAACTGACAAACTGTTTATCAATCCCGATTTGTCGTTTTACAACCGTCAGCACCATCTATATCCCCTTTCGTTAGTCTCAACCGACGACGAGAGACAACATACTTTGGTAACTGCCCCTACTGGAGCCGGAAAAACTGATTTTCTGTTGCGGCGATGCAAAGGTCGAGTGTTTTACACGCTACCGTTTCAGGCTTCCATCAATGCTATGTATGACAGAATCAAAAACGATTTGAAAGATACTAATGCACAAGTGTATTTGCTTCATGCAGCTTCAAATTTGAAAGTCAAAGACGGCAAAGTGGAAGAAAGAATCATGCAGAGGCATATTGGGGCTTCGGTCAAGGTGATGACACCACATCAAATGGCATCGATTGTGTTCGGTATCAAAGGTTACGAAGCCATGTTACTCGACCTGAAAGGTTGTGATGTCATTTTGGACGAGATTCATACCTATTCAAGCGAAACCCAAGCAATTGTACTGAAGATTATCGAAATACTGAAATCAATTGGCTGTAGAATTCATGTTGGCACCGCCACTATGCCAACGGTTTTGTATGACAAAATCCTACAACTGCTTGGCGGCAAGAGTGAAGTTTACGAGGTGATATTGCCTGATGAAATCTTAAAGACTTTCAATCGTCACATTATTCACAAAGTCAAACAATGGAACGATTGCATAGACATCATTCAAAAAGCCGTTGATGAAAAGCAAAAAGTGCTGATTGTATGCAATCAAGTGAAGCGTGCACAACAGATGTATGATTACATTTGCAAATCCTTCCCTACCATTTCACGAATGCTTATCCACAGTCGATTCAAACGAGGCGACCGCTCGCAGTTGGAAACAAAACTAAAAGAAAGTTTCAACCGCATGACCGAAACTTGCATTGTTGTTTCGACACAAGTGGTTGAAGTGAGTCTAGACATCAGTTTCGACTTGATGATTACCGAATGTGCTCCTATTGACGCACTCATTCAACGATTTGGACGCATCAATCGTAAGCGAACAGACGAAACCATTGGGAAATTCAAGCATATCTATGTGATTCAGCCACCACAAAATGACAAGGAGGCATTGCCTTACGATTTGGAAGTGTTGAAAAAGAGTTTTGATGTCATGCCAAACAATGATGTGATTGAAGAATCCTCTGTGCAACAACGTATTGACACAGTTTATCCCGATGCCAAATTCATGAATCTGGATTATTCGGGTGTCGTTTTCGTTGATGGGAAATGGCAAATCAAAGAATTGTGTCATTATCCCAAGTCAGCGCTTTTAGACGTGCTTGATATCAACTCGGCAGTTTGCATTACGGAAAACGACATAGAGACCTACCTAAGCAGAAACGCATTCAACAGAGCCGAGTTGGAAATACCCGTGAGTTACAAAAGCATGGCATTTAACAATTTAGAACAAATCGATGAAGGTTCGCGACCCTTCATCATTCCTAACCAAGCCTACGATACCGAAAAAGGGCTAATTGCCGAATATACAAAGCCACAGTATTATAAAACAACACGATAGAAAATGATTACAGCAACTATAGGAAAGATATTTTTGGAGGCTTACAACAAAAAGCATAGCACAAACTACGATGCTAAATCGTTTTTTGTTGACGTGTACCATCCATTGTTTTTCGATAGCAACAAATACCTACAATGGGTTACAAACTCACCTTTTGTGCAAATGAAAAAAGGGCAAAAGGTTGAAACATTAACTTCGGATGAAAGGATGGAAAAACTACAAGAGTTTATAGCCAAAGTTGATGTAAGCAGATCACCCGACTCGAGCATCGCACCTGGATACCCTGCTTCGGAAGAGAAAGAGTTTGCCACCACATCGGGACAAGTTACCAATTTAGATTTATCAGCCTCAAAAGATGATTATTACCTTTCATGGATTGGTTCAAGTTTAGGTATTGGCCTTCAAGGCGGATTGTCCATTTTGTTTTCAAACCCTGAAATTTTGCTTGACATTTTCGAAGGTTGGAAACTCTATAGGAAAGCATTGAATGAAAACCAAAAACTCAAAGGCAATCAAGTCAATACATGGAATGGTCAATGGCTTACACACCATTATGACAAAGGAAATTACTTTGCCGAGCAACCTATGGCTGGATTCAGCCCATTTGAAACTTCGAAGGAAGGGATGATGAGTATTGCCACCCAAACGTGGACGAAATTGTTGATAGGCATTACGAGACAATTCTCTTCACCTAAAATGATGGGATATGTATATAGTTTTGGCCAAACCAACACCACATTAGGTTTTATCCCCTTTAACTTGGAACATATCAGAAGGCCCATTGAACTTTATCAAAGGTTATTTGGTGAAGATGAAGGAAGAAAAGCCGAAGAACTATGGGGAACGGAAAAAGGATTGAGAGCATGTTGCCAAAAAGGAGCCATCGGAATCGAGGCCATGCAACCCAAAGGTCTAAAACAATATATGACAGCAGACAAGGGCGTAAAACTGCCCAAATACGACGAGAAACAAATCATTAGTTTTCATACATATCAAATCTGGTTATTAGCTATGTTAAACAATCAAGAAATGTGGGATAAGTCCCTCGAATTCGCCAAGGCATTGAAATCCTATGCAGAAAGTGGCAAAAAAGGAAGAACGACAAACTCAAGACAAATAGACGAAGTGTTGGGAGCCACCAACAAACGAAGTTTCATGGAAGCATTGAGCAATATCGCTTCAGACATTGCTGGAATCGAAAGCATCCAAGACATTGCCATGACGGTCAACTCCATGCCGACTGACAATGTGCCTTATTTCCTGACTCTTGTCAGATTCCATGCAGCTGCATTAAACAATCCGAATAACAAACAATAAAAACATATCATTATGAATTCATTCATTTATCTTAGAGCACTGAAACATGCAGAGCACACCGTTTTCTGCGTTCAAGACGGGCAAAAGACCTATTTTGACCCACAGTTCAACCGCGTTGTCGCTTATTCAAGCGGTCAACAAGTAAAAAGATCCATTCTGGAAACCTTGACCGATGAGTTAGGCGTTCAGATGGCTCCTGTGACTTTCAATTACAACATCAACGCGAAAAAAGAGTTGGAAAACAAGGAGCCGTGGTCGCCGTGCGACCCCAACTATGTTGACCAACTATTGGGTGGTTGGATGCGTGCGGCTGGTGAAGGCCAGATTTTGAAACGCCGCAGTCCGCTTTCCATTTCGGCTATGCGTCCGATTCACCCATTACTTGCGGGCGTCGACAAGGAGAATCTCACTTTTGACCGTAGCGACCGTCCTGACCAGCACCCTGTTAATGTGAGAATGGGCGACAAACTATTGACAGAAGAAGAGATTGAGGCTTATCTTCAAGATAACAACAGGACCTTGCCTCGTCGGAATTGGATTCCAGAAAATGCACGCACTTCGGGCTTGTTTGTTTATGACATTGCTATTGATTTGCGCACATTGTTCTGCGTTTCAACTAATCAACACGAGCCAGAAATCTCGAAAGAAAGGATTGAAGAGTTGAAAGGCAAAGGCTGGAAAATGAGTAAAAATGTTTTCGGTGAATGTCTTGTTCTGCCAAAAGAAGAACGAGAGAAAATTCTCCCTGCATTGGCGAAAGCCTTGATTAACTGGCGCATCACATCGAACCAGGCACGCACATTCAGCTTAATGGAAACTCTTGCCGTGGCTATCAGCGACAACGCCAACACCCTGGCCGCAGCCATCCGTGCCAAACTCGTTGACGACGGAGAGAAGCCAAAGGCAAAGCCGATTGTGGATGAAACAGCAGGCGCAGATTTGTTTGTTACCCTACCCTGCTCAAGTTACATTGTCACTGAAAACGAATCGGCAGATGCCTTGCAAAAAGCGGAAGCAAAACTGGTTGAAATGATGATGGCTTTTGACTATGAGAATCAACTATAAGAGAATGTTTAATCGAACCTTATGGAATTGAAATATGCTGGAGGATAAGATTGCGGAGGAAATCTTCCGAGTTATAATCGAACCCTTTGGAATTGAAATAAGTTCACCGAGTTCCAAGCCTACAACTATGACAGCTTTAATTGAACCTCATGGAATGAAATGAGGGACTGAATTTCTACTACGCACGGCACACATGACTTTTAATCGAACCTTATGGAATTGAAATAACAGCTCGGTGGCCTTACGCTTGCTGATGAGGTCTTTTAATCGAACCTTATGGAATTGAAATATCACCCTCTTTGCCGCTGGTCGCCGCGTGGACAACTTTTAATCGAACCTTATGGAATTGAAATACCTTCATGTTGTCCTGAGTGGTGATGAATCTGTGTTCCTTTTAATCGAACCTTGTGGAATTGAAATGACGAGATGCAACTCTATTCGTTTCGTGACACCGGGCTTTTATCGAACCTTATGGAATTGAAATCCCTTTGCCTTTGAGAAGTTTGTACATTCCAAGCTTCTTTTAATCGAACCTTCAGGAATTGAAATTGCAGGCGATTGGCCATGGTTTCAGCGTAGCAGTTGTTTTTAATCGAACCTTGTGGAATTGAAACAGGATGTTCTCCTTGCCTTGGATGCCAAGTTTGCCTCTTTTAATCGAACCTTTGGAATTGAAATGTCATTTTGCCTGCGGTGCCCTTTATTCGGTCCATAGATTAATCGAACCTTTGGAATTGAAATTTCGCTTCGTCTGCCACAAGCCAATGCATGGTCAGACAATTAATCGAACCTAATGGAATTGAAATCCCTTTGCGCCGATTACGGTCTTGGCAACCTCGATGCTTTTAATTGAACCTTTTGGAATGGAATTATTAAAACACAAAAAGTTACAATTCCAACAACCCGAACTTTTCGGAATATGGAGTATGGATGTCAGTAAAATCAAATGAAAGTTGGGCACCTTCTTTTAAAACATCATACATTCGCCTGCTTTGAGTATCTGCTGTAAGATAAAACGACGCTAAATCACATTGTGCTTGAGCCAGCAACTTTACATCATTTTGGATAACTATTCTAGCGTCGACCTCCAGCACTCCTTTCGCTTTTGCTTCAAATAATATTCTAGCACATTCACCAGTTTTTACGGCATGATTGGCATTGTATGGGGATAAAAGAATATTGCGTAACGGAAGATGATCGATGCTATCTCTCACACAAAATTCAGCTACGGCAATGGTGCTCATCCGTATAATGTAATCATTCTCCAAAAAATACTTGAAGTAACCTAGAGCATTATCGTGCAAGTCATTGGTCTCATCCAAAAGACGTATCACAAAACCCGTATCACAAAATACAACCTTATTCTCTGTCATGCCAAACCTCCCCTAATTTCGTGCAAATACTCATCCACATTCAGGCCTGACCACACGGGCGTGGATGCTGCAATCTTCTCCTTCAAATACTCCATGTCGAACTTTGGTTCAAACTCGACAAGTTCTTTAAGTTTCAAAGACGAACTGTCAATAGCACCTGTCATAATATTTTGTTTTGCCGTTGCTATCACACCGAATTTTCTATACAGCGGATTGCCTTGATAACTGAACAGATATTCTTTGTCTACATCTATCTTTATCAACCCGTCTTTTGTGTCCAAATGAATGTTTGACTTGCCTTTACCACCAGCATCGGTGAGCGTACCATAATAATACACCTCGGCATCCACCCATAGACTTTCGGTGCGATGCAAATTTGTCTCTGGAGTAACATACAGCACTTTATCGCTCGCTTCTGACGAATGGATGCCTAATGAGAAATTGTTTTGAACGGCAAACTTTTGAAGTCCTTCGATGGCAATAGCAGTCTTGGGTTCCAACACATCCAACGGATGAATTGACGACGAAAGCATGAGAGCAATAATGGAAGCAAACTCCGCAGCCTTTTGACGACTAACCGTAAACACATTGTTGACGGAGCCACTTGTTATGTGGTACGTCACAACAGGACGGTCTTTTTTCTTTTCCAAATCAAGCAAATCAAAGGCATATTCCAAAACATCACGCATAAGCGCAATGTCATAGTTCTCGGGAGTAAGCGGTTCCGAGCCATACTTGCCCTCGATATGTATTATCACCTGTCCTTTGTTTTGCATATTACACCAATGTAGACCGCAAAAATAAACATTATTCTAATATGTATGGTTTTCTTTTCCAGTTTTTCTTCCATAGGGTTAACAAGCTACGGAATTTTCGAATAATTAACTACAAATAATTGCCTCTTGTAATATTCACAGTAAAACATTATACACCAATAATTTACACAAATCTATTCGGTGTTTTTTACACATTTTATTCGGTGTTTTAGCGGTAATTTGTTCGGTGTTTTAGATGTATTTTATTCGGTGTTTTGGCGGTAATTTGTTCGGTGTTTTCGACATGCCCATGTTGCTAAAAAAGAGTTTTTCTGGATGAATTTACCATCCCAATTTGCATTTTTTGTAATTTTGCGCCTTCAAATATCGCAGCAATTTTTACTAAAATGCAGAATATCAGAAATATAGCTATTATCGCTCACGTTGACCACGGCAAGACCACCCTCGTGGACCGTATCCTTTACCAATCCCAACTCTTCAAGGAATCGGACGAAGCCCCTGGCCAACTCATTCTCGACAACAACGACCTCGAACGCGAACGCGGCATCACCATCCTTTCGAAGAATGTGTCCGTTCGCTATAAAGATGTCAAAATCAATATTATAGACACTCCTGGCCACGCCGACTTTGGCGGCGAGGTGGAGCGCGTGCTTAATATGGCCGACGGCGTGCTGCTGCTCGTCGACGCCTTCGAAGGCCCCATGCCGCAGACCCGTTTCGTGCTGCAAAAGGCCATCGAACTTGGCCTGAAGCCCATCGTTGTCATCAACAAGGTAGACAAACCCAACTGCCGTCCCGACGAGGTGCAAGAGGCCGTCTTCGACCTGATGTTCAACCTCGGCGCCACCGAGGACCAATTGGACTTCCCTACTGTCTACGGCTCATCGAAACAAGGCTGGATGTCGGACGACTGGAACAACGTCACCGACAACGTTTCCTACCTCTTGGATGTCATCATCGACACCATCCCGCCCGCGAAGTTTGAGGAAGGCACACCACAAATGCTGATCACCTCGTTGGACTACAGCTCCTACGTGGGCCGTATCGCTGTGGGTCGTCTGAAACGCGGCACCCTGCAGGCCGGACAGAACGTCTCGTTGGTAAAACGCGACGGCTCCGTGACCAAGTCGACCATCAAGGAACTCTACACCTTTGAGGGTTTGGGCAAGGAACGCACCAAGAAACCCGTCGAGGCTGGCGACATCATCGCGCTGATGGGTATCGATGACTTCGAGATTGGCGACACCGTGGCCGACTACGAGAACCCGGAGCCGCTGCCGCCCATCCATGTGGACGAGCCGACGATGAGCATGCTGTTCACCATCAACAACTCACCGTTCTTCGGCAAGGAAGGCAAATACGTCACCTCGCGCCACCTGCGCGAACGCCTTTACAAGGAGACCGAAAAAAACCTCGCCTTGAAGGTGGAAGACACCGACTCGCCCGACGCGCTGATGGTCTACGGCCGTGGTATCCTGCACCTCAGCATCCTCATTGAGACCATGCGCCGCGAGGGCTATGAGCTGCAACTTGGTCAGCCCAAGGTCATCATCAAATACATCGACGATGTGAAATGCGAGCCTATCGAAGCCCTCACCGTCCTGGTGCCCGAGGACTTTGCAGGCCGTGTCATCGAGCAGGTCAGTGCCCGCAAGGGTGAGATGACCCAGATGGAGCCCAAGGGCGACCGCATGTGCCTCGATTTCGACATCCCGTCGCGCGGTCTCATCGGCCTCAGAAACATTTTGTTGACCGTCACCGAGGGCGAGGCCATCGTCTCGCACCGCTTCAAGGACTACGAGCCTTGGAAGGGTGATATGCCCAGCCGCAATGTCGGTGCGCTGATTTCCATGGAGACAGGACAAGCCATTCCTTACGCCATCTGGAAACTACAGGACCGTGGCACTTTCTTCGTCAACCCGAATGAAGATGTCTATGCCGGTGAGGTCATCGGCGAGAACACCCGCAGCAACGACATCGTCATCAACGTTTGCAAGACCAAGCACCTCACTAACGTGCGTGCTTCGGGAAGCGACGAGGCCATCCGCCTCATCCCACCCGTTCGTTTCTCGTTGGAGGAATACATGGAATACATCCGCGACGACGAGTATCTTGAGGTGACGCCCAAGAGCCTGCGTCTGCGCAAGATCATCCTCGACGAGCTGGAGCGCAAACGCGCCTCGCGCCGAGGGGAAGAATGACATTGAAAAATATTTGCAAAAGTCGGGCTGAGTGTCCGACTTTTTTTGTATTATTGCATTTTTGTAGAAAACGAGCAAATTGGTGGCTTGCTTCCACTCGTAAATTGCTTTATTTAATTGAAAATCAAAAATTTAAGAATATGTCTAAGATAAAAAGAACTTTGATTATCCTGTTTGTCATGGCAGGGTTGTCCTCATGCGAGGTGCTGAACCAAGTGGCACAGGTGGCCAACTTAGTCAACTGCACCTTAAATTTCGACAGCGTCAACCAAATCAAGATGCTCGGCATCAATTTGAGTAAAGGCATGACAAAATCCGATCTGAACGCGACGCAGTTGCTCAACCTCGCCAATGCTCTTATGAGAAGGGAGCTTCCTGTGAGTTTCAATGTGAATGTCAATGTCAACAACCCCAACAGCATCGCTGCCGCCATGGCCAAGATGGATTACATCTTAAGTTTAAACGGCAAGCAGGTCATTAGCACCACGATGAACAACGGCATCAATGTTCCTGCCAGTTCAAGCAGTGTAGTCTCAATTCCCATCACCACCGACCTCTTCCAACTCTTCAGCGGAGAGTCGGCTGACGCCATCCTCAATCTGGCCTTCAAGTTGGCTGGCGCCAGCAGCGACCCTGTCAACGTGGGATTAAAGGTGAAGCCGTACATCAGCATCAACGGGCAACAACTTGCCTATCCCGACTTCATCACCATGAACAAAGTCTTGAACTAACCCCAACACCTTATTTGTTAAGGCAATGACGGATTTCAGCGAAAGACGCTTCAGCATCGACCCAGGGAAGGGTAAAAAAATGGATGGTTGCCCCTACTCTATCTTTGAGGATGGGCGCGACGTTAAGGATTATATCATTCCTCCTAAGGGCTATGTTTTCAAAGGCTTCAGGTTTGACCCCGAAGCCAGCAACCAAATCTACGACGGCAAACTCATCGCCATATATGAGAAAGAGTCGTTCAACCAAAAGATGATGTCGCAACTTTGGAAATTCATCCTGGCTTTTGCCATCATTGCGGTTATCGCCATCATCGCCATCTTGGCCGCTGGCGTGTTCAAAGATCCCAGTCCCAAACCAAATCGTCCGGTCAAAGAATCCACAACTACGGATCAATCCCAAGAGCCAGAGTCAATCGCGGTTATTGACTCAACTGCCGCAGAAACGGAGACCGTTGATACTTCGAGCGTTGGACAAGCCCTTCCCATTGGGAACGAACCCAAAGTGACCGAAGTCCAAGAAAAGGAAACGGCACAATTTATCACCGAAGACCCCAGCATACAGTTCAAGCAAGCTTTCTGGACCTTGATACATCAGCGCACCATCATGATGGACGCATACGACACCTTATTCAAGGACAACAAGGGCAAGGTGGAAGGCGAAGAATATGATTACCTTCGCTACACCATCCTGAAAAACTCCACCGCATTCAAGGAGTGGACAGCCAAGTTGCAAAAGATCCCGGCCTCTGAGTTGGGGACCATCAACACCATCAACGACTTGAAGAGCAAACTAAACACGATAGAATAACAACAACAATTAACGAATCAACAATAAACATTTCAACAATGATCAGAAACAACTTCATCAAACGCCACAACGGCCCCACCGCATCGGATGCTGAAAAGATGCTCAAGGTCATCGGCGTGAAATCGCAAGAACAACTTGTCGACGAAATCATCGCTCCCGAAATCCGTCTGCCGAAAGACCTCAACATTGGCGAGGGCATGAGCGAATACGAAGTCATCAGCCACCTCAAGGCTTTGGGTGCCAAGAACAAACAGTTCCGCACCTACATCGGCTTGGGCTACTACAACACCATCACCCCTGGCGTCATCATGCGCAACATCCTTGAGAACCCGGGCTGGTACACCTCTTATACTCCATACCAAGCTGAGATTTCGCAAGGCCGTCTCGAGGCTCTCGTGAACTACCAGACCGTCATCAGCGACCTCACCGCCCTGCCGTTGGCCAACGCCAGCCTGCTCGACGAAGGCACCGCCGCAGCCGAGGCCATGCTGATGTTCTGGCACAGCCGCAGCCGCGCCCAGGTGAAGGCCGGCGTGAAGAAGTTCTTCGTCGCCAACGACGTGTTCCCGCAGAGCATCGAAGTCATCAAGACCCGCGCCCACTTCCAAGGCATCGAGGTGGTGATTGACGACATCAACAAGTTCGATTGCAGCGAGGAATACTTTGGCGTGCTGAT
>CADAPW010000007.1 GCA_902789915.1 uncultured Bacteroidia bacterium
TAACCATCGGCGCGTTCACGGTATTGCCCGATCGGGCCACCGGAATCCTTTGATATTCTTTCGAAAATGTCCATCAATTTATAATTTAAAGATTTAAAATTCAAGATTCAAAAAAATACTCTCAAGGCTATATGACTTCCTCAAAACCGTCATTGCGGGCTTGACCCGCAATCTCCTGATCAGAAAGGAGACACCTTTGATTCAGGAGATGGCGGATGCACCTCCGCTATGACGGCAATAAGGAACAGCCAAAAGCCGCTTAAAGCGACCACAAAATTAGTAAATATATTGATTATCCCAACATGAAGGAATTATTTTTATCTTTGCAGCGTAGAAAAGGAGATTCCCTTCGGGAATGGAGTATGTGGCATTTTTATAATGCGGCGGCTTGTGGAGCCAACATACCACATGACGCTTGAAGCCGCCGCTGAAAACAAAACAAACGGCTCTCCATTCCCGCAGGGAAACCCTATAAGAACAAACTTGCAAGAAATGCTTAACCTCAAAAACAAAACGGCCCTCGTCACTGGCGGCGGCACCGGCATCGGGCAGAGCATCGCCCTGCACCTGGCCCAAGAAGGCTGCCACCTCGTCCTCACCGGGCTTGGCATCGACGACCTCAACAAAACCAAGGAGCAATGCGAACAATACGGTGTGAAGGCTTGGGCCATCGAGACCCAACTCGATGACTACAGTTCCATCGACCGACTCTATAATTACGTGATGGAGAAAGGCCTGAGCATCGACCTCTTCGTGCTCAACGCGGGCATCTCGCAGCGCGAAAAGGCTTTCGACACCGACATCAGCGTGGACGAGAAAATCCTGAAAATCGACTTCCTCAGCGGGGTGTATCTCGTCAAGAAGTTCAAAGAGATGATTCTAGCCAAGGAGCACGTGCAGTTCAGCGTAACCACTTCCCTGTCGGGCTTGTTCGGCTTCCCGCTGCGCTCGGCCTACTGCGCCGCCAAGCATGCCTTGTTCGGCTTCTACGAGTCGCTGGAGTTGGAATACGACAACATCGGCGTCACCTTCCTCATCCCTGGACGCATCAACACGCAGATTAGCAAGAGCGCCTTACATGGCGACGGCACAGCTCACGCCAAGATGGACGCAGGTCAGGCCAACGGCCTCGACGTTGCCAAATGCGGCGCCATCGCAGTGCGTGCCATCAAGCGGCAGAAACATCGTAAACTCATCGGGAAAACCGAGCTTTTGATGGCTCATATTCACAAATATTGCTTACCTTTGTATTATAAACTATCGAGAAAAATATCAGCAACATGAAATCCAAAATCATCTGCGGCATACAGCAAGTGGGCATCGGAGTCGACGACTTCGTCAAGGCCTGGCAATGGTATTATGACAACTTCGGCTTCCAAATCAAGATCGTCGACGACGAAGGTGTGGCAGAGCGCATGCTTCCCTACACGGGCGGCAAACCCCAGCCCCGTCGTTCAGGCATCGCCGTCAACATCCGTGGCGGCGGTGGCTTCGAGATTTGGCAACCTAAAGGTCGTGAACTCAACCACCTGAAAGAACCTGTCAAACTGGGCGACCTCGGCATCCTCATCGCTAAGGTGAAGACCCCTGACATAGAGGTGGCTTACAACACCTTTGTCAATAAAGGCCTTGACATCATCAGCAAAATCAACACCTCGCCCACCGGACAACGGCAGTTTTTCATGAAAGACCTCTACGGCAACCTCTTCCAAATCGAACAGGACAACTATGTCTTCGTCGACGACAAGACGTTATTGACAGGCGGCGCCAATGGTGCCGTCATTGGTGTCAGCGACATCGACCGCTCCTTACCATTCTACACCAAGTTGTTGGGATACGACAAGGTGGCTTTCGACCAGACCGGGATATTCGAGGACCTCGAAGCCCTCGAAGGCGGCAAAAACACATTGCGCCGCGTCATCCTTGAACGTTCCAAGCCCATTGAAGGTCCAGTAAGCAACCTTTTGGGCACATCGCATCTTGAGCTTATCCAAAGCGTCAATGGCCCTGGCAAGAAACTCTACGAAGGCCGCTATTGGGGCGATCCAGGCTTCATCCATCTCTGCTTCGACGTGCGCAATATGAATGCCATCAAGGGAGAGGCAGAAGCCATGGGGCATCCTTTCGTGTGCGACAGCGGTGCCGACTTCGGCATGGGCGACGCCAACGGACATTTCACATACGTGGAAGACCCCGACGGCACCCTCATCGAGTTTGTCGAGACCTTCAAAATACCGATTGTGAAGAAGTTCGGGCTTTACCTCAACCTTGCCCGCAAGGACGACCACAAGCCATTGGGCATAATGAAACTGCTGCGCTTCGCCAAAGTCAAACGAGAGAACATTATATAACAAAAAAACAGCCGGCTCAGCGAGTCGGCTGTTTTCATATCAAGTCGCTATTCCTTACTTGATGCCCAACTTGGCTTTCACAGCAGGAGTGCAGTCAACAGCATCGGTGCCGACATAAACGGCAGCACCCGTAGCGAGGTCAAGGACATAGGTATAACCCTTTTCCTTACCCACAGCGTTGATAGCGTTTTGGATCTTTTCCAAGATGGGAGCGAGCAATTCGGCGCGCTTGCCTTCAAATTCTTGCTCGGCGCTGGCTTGGAACTGCTGGATGCGGGTCTGAAGGTCGACGATTTCCTTTTCCTTCGACTGCTTCACCAGATTCGACATCGTAGCCTGGTTGGCTTCGTAGTCCTGCAGCTTAGTCTGATACTCCTTGGCCATGTTCTGGAGCTGGGTCTGGAGTTCACCGTAGTACTTCTCCAAGTCCTTTTCAGCCTTGGCCTTATCGGGCATGGCGTCGAGAACTTCAGCCGTGTTGACATGAGCGATCTTCACTTGGGCCTGGGCCACTCCGCTCATCACGAAGAGGGCGACACCCAAAAACAATACTTTGAATACTCTTTTCATTTTATTGATTTTTAATAATTTAACCAAAAATTAGTTGATATTCGAGCCGCAAAGATACGAATAATTTGCGTTCATCCGTCTAACAATCCTTTATTTCTTAGGTTTAATGGTTTTCGAGCTGTTGCCTTTGCTGCTATTGGAGGCACCGGCCCCACCCACATTGCCTTGCGAAGCCTTGCGGCGGTCTTCACGGCGCACAGTTTGCATCACATTGCCGAGTTGGTCAAGCACCTCATCGCTGACATCGTTCCTATCGTTGGCATAAAGGATGGAAGTCCCTGAAGCCAGGTCTAAGATGAAGGCGTAGTTCTTGGCTTGGGCCACTTCCTTCATGGCGGTGTAGACTTTCTCTTGGATAGGCTGAATCAACTCGGTACGTTTTTGATAAAGTTGGCCTTCTGCACCGAAGTACTGCATCTGCAGGTTCTTGGCTTCCTGTTCCTTGTCGACGATGGCCTGCTCGCGGGCACGCTTCTGGTCCTCTGAAAGGAGCAGCATCTCGGTTTGGTACTTGCTGTACATCTCCGACACCTTGTCGTAGACGGCTTTCACTTCGTTTTGCCATTTCGACGAAAGGGCGTTCAGTTCTTGCTGGGCGTCGCCGTATTCCGGAATGTTTTCCATGATGTATTCGGAATCGACATACACGATCTTCTGTCCACCGCCAAGCTGCGCATTGGCAGTCATGATGCCGCCACAAACCAAGGCAGCGGTCAAAATCAAGGTTTTTAATGCTTTCATTGTATTATTGTGTTGTTGTTTCTTCTTGCCTTTATCAATAATCGTTCCAAAAGTTTCAGCTCCTAATTTATCTCCGCTCATAGATCCCCTCTCTCCCACATGCCCACGTCGGGATGACATGAGCGAAGCAACTCTAAACTCTAAACTCTAAACTCTAAACTCTAAACTATCCACTGACTCTAAACACTACACTCTCAACTCTCAACTAGTCAATAGATCCTCCAATCGAGAAGTGGAACTGACTATGGTTGTTGCCCGTGGTACCATAGACGTTGTCGAAGCCGTAGCCCCAGTCGAGACCGAGCAAGCCGAACATGGGCAAGTAGATGCGCACGCCGAGACCAGCGGAGCGTTTCACGTCGAAGGGGTTGAAGTTCTTGAACCCTAGCCAGCAGTTACCGGCTTCGAGGAAAGTCAAGACATAGATGGTGGCCTGCGGATTTAGCGAGAGCGGATAACGCAACTCCAAGGTGTATTTTGTCATTATGTCGCCACCTGCACTGGAACCGCTGTAGAAACCAGGTGTCAGCGAGTTGTTGGCATAACCACGCATACCGACCTGCTCGCGGCTGTCAAACGAATAGTTGCTCAAGCCATCGCCACCAAGGAAGTAGCGGTGGAAAGGCGTGGGACCTATTTGGCTGTTGTAATGACCCAGATAGCCGAAGCGCACGCGAGTCATCAACACGAGTTTTTCGTAGAGTTCGGTGAACCAAGTCGCCTTAAAGGTCCAGCGGTGCATTTCAATCCACTTGTATTTATCATTATCCGACATGGTCGAATAGTTCTTATTGGTAAACAAGGAATACGGCGGAGTGATCTCAAGACCCAGCTGGAACTCGGAGCCGCTACGCGGATAGATGGGCTGACTGACCGAGTTGCGCGACAGCACGATGGTATAACTGATCAAGTTGAACTTGCCGTTGCCATCGCCCACGTTCAGATAGTTAGTGTAATTGTGAAGGCTGTAACGCTTGAAGTTCAAGCCATGATTCAATGCGAAATAGTCGTCAGGCCAAGTCAAGCGACGGCCAAATCCGACGCTGGCACCAGTCATGTGGAAGTAGCCGTAGTCATCATCGCTCCTCTTCTTGTTGTTGGAATAGAACGACTGGTAAAACGACACCGACAACGCATTGGGTTTGCGGCCTCCCAGCCATGGCTCGGTGAACGAAATGCCGTATTGGATGAAATAGCGGCCCAAGGTGGTCACATTCAGCGAGAGCTTCTGTCCATCACCCATCGGCAAAGGCTTCCATGCTTTTTTGTTGAAGAGGTTGCGCATCGAGAAGTTGGAGAACTGCAAGCCAGCTTCAAGCATCAGATAACCTGCGGCAAAGCCTGCCGAGAAACGGATTTGGTCGGCGGCTGCCTCCTCAACGGAATAGTTGATGTCGACGGTGTTGTCGGAAGGATTAGGCTGCACATCAGGATTGATGGATTCCTGGTTGAAGAAGCCAAGGGTGGCCAACTCACGCACAGAGCGCACCACGTCGCTGCGGCTGAACAGCTGTCCAGGACGGGTGTACAACTCACGCAGCACCACATGGTCATAGGTCTTGGTATTGCCCGATAGCGTCACGTTGCTGATGCGGGCTTGCTTGCCTTCGGTGAGGCGGATTTCCAAATCGATGGAATCGTTCTCGACAGCCACTTCCACGGGGTCGACGCGGAAGAAAAGGTAACCATCGTCCATATATAACGAACTGATGTCGAGGTTGGTCTCGCTATAGTTCAGGTTCTTGTCGAGCAACTCCTTATTATATACATCGCCTTTCTTGATGCCCAGAACGGAGTTGAGGGTCTCGGCAGTATACTTGGTGTTACCCGTCCAAGTGATGTTGCGGTAGTGGTATTTGTTGCCTTCCTCGACGACAATGTCGATACCGAGGTTGGTCTTGTCGATGCGATACACCGAGTCGCTGACGATGCGTGCATCACGATAGCCCTTGGAATTGTATTTCTCGATGATGTGTTTCTTGTCGTCCTCGTAGTTTTTCTCAATATATTTCGAACCCTTCAAAATGCGAGGGCGGTAGTTGTCGTAGAAATATTCCTCCACGCCGTTGATGGCTCTCATGGGATGCAGGGTGAAAATATCGGCAATGGTGTTCACAAACAACGGTCCGATAGGATCCAAGGGGTCGAAATGGCCACGTTGCTTGGTCTCTTTCATCGCCGTCAATATCTGGCCCTCTGAAAGATTTTCATTGCCTATCACGTTGATTTTGCCAATCTTCACCTTTTCGCCCTTGTTGATGTTGATAACCATGTCTACATAGTTCTCACGGAGCGTGTCTGGAATCTGCTTGATGTCGATATCCACATTGAGGAAGCCTTTTTCGAAATAGAAGTCTTCAATGATGCGGGTGGTCTTGGTCAGCAGGTGCTCAGTAGCGATGTCGCCACGCGAGAGGTTGATCTTGTTGCGGATGTCGTCAGCCTCGCTTTTCTTGATGCCCTTGAACGAGAACTTCGACACGCGTGGTTTCTCCTTGATGATGATTTGCAGAAAGACCTTGTCACCCACAAAGTCGGTGGCGTTGATAGCCACATCCTCAAAAAGCCCTTGTTCCCAAATCTTACGTATGCCGTTCGAGATTTCATCACCCGGGATGGAGATGGTCTCTCCCACCCTCAAATTGGCTATCATGCTCAGCATCGAGCCATCGACATACTTGGCGCCATCGACAACGACGCCCCCAATCTCATATTTCTTGGGGCGGGCGTAATCGATTTCCGAGAGATCGTCGCCAATTTGGATTTGGGCGAAGGCGCTGTCCCCGAAGCCAAGGGCCGCCACGAGAAACAGCATTATGGGTAAATATCTCAATCGCATAGGTCTAACAATCATTTTTTGGTCACTTGCTCGCTAGTCTTCCCAAAGCGACGCTCACGATGCTGATAGTTCAATATCGCCTCGTAGAGATCAGCCTTGCGGAAGTCGGGCCAATATTTGGGGGTGAAATACAATTCGGAATAAGCCAGCTGCCACAGCAGGAAGTTACTGATGCGTTCCTCGCCGCTGGTGCGGATAAGCAACTCGGGGTCGGGCATACCCGCCGTGGAGAGGTAGGATGAAATCAAGGTGTCGTTGACGGCATCGGGGTGCAACTTGCCTTGTGCAACATCCTCTGCCATGCGGCGCGTAGCCTGCGTGAGGTCCCAACGGCCAGAATAACTCAAGGCCAAAGTCAAGGTCATGCGGGTGTTGTGGCTCGTGTCGGCAATAGCTTGCATCAGTTGCTTATAGTTGGCCTCGGGTAGGCTCTTCAAGTCGCCAATGGCGTTCAGCTTGATGCTGTTCTTGTTCATCGTGCTGACTTCGTTCTTGATGGTCTGCGCCAGCAGCGACATCAGGCCTGAGACTTCTGCCAGGGGGCGGTTCCAGTTCTCGGTGGAGAAAGCATACAGCGTCAGGTATTTGACACCGATTTCCGCCGAGGCCTCACTCACCTCGCGCACCGACTGTATGGCGCTTTGGTGACCAAAAAGGCGTTGCTTGCCACGTTCCTTGGCCCAGCGTCCGTTACCGTCCATGATGATGGCGATATGCTGCGGCAGCCGCTCGCGGTCGATTTGTTGCATCAGTTGGTCTTTCAGTTCCATAGTCAGAATTTGCTAAGGTTACAGCCTCTGCCGTCGGGCAGGTTGAATTTCCAGGTCAGCGACGCACGCGCCATACCAAACCAATCTTTAAACGAGGAATTGCCGCGCTGATGTCCAGCCTCGAATTTGCCTGTCGGGTCGGTCAGGTCGTATGTGGTGCCGTCTTCGGCGGTATAGATAGCGTGTTCCACGGGATATACCTTGGCAACGTCGTCAAGGTAATCAGTGAAGGTCTTCTGCATGCGCCATTCGACAGTGGCAGCCATGTGGCGCGACAGCGAAAACTTCACGCCCACGCCAAAAGGTATCGACACGCCCACGGGACTGGTCTTGCCAAACATCTTGTTGTACCACTTCGTATTAGGGTCTTGCGGGCCTTCTGTGGCGTAGTTGCTCAAATCGACCAACTCATCGCCTACAGTGGTGTATGCCGTATATTGGAACACCGAAATGCCGCCGAAAATATAAGGCGACACATTTTTTTTCGGGTTGCCAGTGTAATACTCGATGAAATTGAACTCTGCCACGAGGCTGAAATCGTTGATGGTGGACGTGAAATTCAGTCCGCGTTCGGGACGCCATTTGATGACCTCGTCGGAGGCCGTCACCTTGGCACGAGAATAGTCAAAGCGGAAAGTCCAACGGTTGTTGTAGTTAAAGCGCACAAGACCTCCATATTGCAACCGCGATTGGGCAAAAGGCTTCATCGGATTGATATCACCCATGTAATAACTCACGCCGACATGCGGCCCCACTTCAATCGTTTTGGGGTCGTTGAATTGGGCTTGGACCCGTGAAAAAACAGCCAAGCAGCTCAGTATCAATAAAAAACGAAATCTTCTATACATAATTTGAAACTGCAAAAATAAGAATTTTTCCAATGAAAACGAAAGAAATCAGTTTCTATTGTCTTTTCCCCACATCAATTTGTTGCGGATGGTGCCGAAGAAGTCCTCGTTACGCATCCTGACGAGGTTAAGGCAGAAGCCTGCCTTGCGCACCTCAAGCTGCACGGAAGTGTCTAAGGTACAGCTTCTTGAATCCATGCTGAAAACGAATTTTTTCTCTCGTCCCTCCACTTGGATGCGGATGACACTGTCGTCGGGGATAACCACGGGACGCACGGTCAGGTTGTGCGTGGCGATGGGTGTGATGACGAAATTTTTCGCATTCGGTGCGATGATGGGGCCACCAGCGCTCAGCGAGTAGGCCGTGGAGCCAGTCGGGGTGGCCAAAAGGATGCCGTCGCCCCAATAGGTATTGAGATAGACATCGTCCACAAACACCTTGATTGCCAACAGACTATGCTCCGGATTACGGATGACGTTCAACTCGTTGAGAGCATAACGCACGTCACCGAAAACATTTTGTGGCGACACCAGTTCCAAAAGGGTACGCTGTTCCACCGAGTAGTCGCCCAAAAGCACGCTGTCGACTGCCTTCCCTATTTCATTCTTCGAAAGGCTGGAAAGGAAACCCAAACGTCCCATGTTAATGCCCACTAGAGGCATGCCCGAATCGAGGATAAAAGGCACCGTGTCCAAAATCGTTCCGTCGCCACCGATGGAGAACATCAGGTCGGCGTTCAGGTCGGCATGCGAATCGAAAACATCGTATTGAACGCCTTCGGGGATATAGCCTTTTATCATCTCGGCAAACGGCCTATAAACAATCATTCCTACCTGGTTATCAGATAGTTTCATGAACAATTGGCGCATATATTCCCCGTTTTCGGGGGCAATGGTTTTTCCAAACAGGGCGATTCTCATATTCCTTCTTCTTTCACTGATTCATGGCTTTCATCCGTCATCATGCGAATGTAATTCACATAACGCCAGTCGGCAATGTCGCCGTTTTCGACAGCGGCTTTCACCGCGCAACCGGGTTCGTGGGTGTGGGTGCAGTTGGCAAAACGGCAATCACTCATCAGGTTGCGCATCTCGGGAAAACGCTGTGCCAGGGTCTCTTTTTCAAGGTCGTACAACACAAATTCCTTGATGCCAGGGGTGTCGACAATCCATGCGCCGAAATCAAGGTGATGCATTTCGGCAAAGGTGGTCGTATGCTTGCCTTTTTCATGGACATCCGAAATCTCGCCTATGCGGACGTTCAATGACGGGTCAAGAGCTTTCACCAAGGCCGACTTGCCCACGCCGGAATGGCCCGAAAACAGACATATCTTCCCTTGCATCAAATCCTTCAGTTGGTCGATTTGGAAGCCCGTCTTGGCCGACACGCCGAATGAAGTGTAGCCAAGGCTTTGGTAGTATTCCATCATCACGCACATTTCCCCGATCTGCTCGTCAGTATAAAGGTCGCACTTGTTGAACACCAAGGCGGCCGGAATGTGATAAGCTTCAGCGGTGACCAAGAAACGGTCGATGAAGCCCGTTGAAGTACGCGGCTGGGCAATGGTAGCCACCACAATAGCCAAATCCACATTAGCGGCGAGGATATGCGAGGCTTTGCTCAGGTTGACCGACTGGCGGACAATCACATTGTCGCGAGGCTCGATCTTCTTGATGACGCCGGTATCCTTGCCAGGCTCCTGTTCGAATTGCACATTGTCGCCCACCGCCACTGGGTTGGTGCTACGCAGCCCATCCAAACGGATTTTACCCCGCAGACGGCATTCCCACTGTCGTCCCGTCTCGTCGAGGACGATGTACCAGCTGCCCGTCGATTTGATGACCTTGCCTAACATTTCTGGTATCTTTTGCCCGGCAACGCCATCAGCACGCCGTCGAATTCCAATGTCAACAAGATGGCCGCAATCTTCGTCGTCGGCAGTTCGGTCTTCACGATGATGTCGTCGAGATTGACCATGGCGTTTGCGCCAAAACAGTCCATGACCAGCTTCTCCTCCGCCGTAAACTCACGGAACAAGGCCGTTTGTTTTTCGGTCTTGGCCTCCGAGTCCCAGCGCATGATGTAACGCAGGTTGAGCACGCTCTCCATGAGGTGAGCACGGTTGGTGCGGATGAGGTAGTTGCAGCCTTGGCTGTAGATGTCCATCACGCGGCCAGGATAGGCAAACACATCGCGACTGTAGGAGTTGGCGAGGTCTGCCGTTATCAACGAGCCACCTTTCATCGCCGACTCGATGACCACCACGGCATCCGACATGCCAGCAATAATACGGTTGCGACGCGGAAAGTTCTCACGGTCTGGTAGAATGCCGCTCATGCATTCGGTGAGGATGCCGCCACCCTGCTCTATCATGTCCGAAGCCAATTTCTTGTTTGGCGCAGGATAGATTTGTTGCATACCGCTACCCATCACACCAACAGTGGGAACGCCGTTCTTCACCGAGGCTTTGTGGGCGCAAGTATCGACACCGTATGCCAATCCACTCACTACCAATACATTGTCATCTTTCAAATCCTCCACCAGTTGGTTGCAGTTTTCCTTTCCATATTCGGTGATATTGCGTGTGCCAACGATGGCCACCACACGGTTGGCGTTGAGGTTGGCCTTGCCTTTATAATACAGCATCATCGGTCCATCGTCACATTGCAAGAGACGACGCGGATAGTCGGAATCGAGGAAAAACAAAGGTTGGATGGCGTTTTTCTCGATAAAACCAATCTCTTCCTCGGCCCGTTTCAAGTATTCCTTAGGCTTGCAGATGGCGTCGATGGAAGCCTCCCTCATGCCCGAAATCTTCTCCAACGACTTGCGCGTCTCCTTGAAGACGGCCTCCGCGCTGCCGCAATATTGCACAAACTTCTTCCCGCTGATATCACCAATACCAGGCAGCAGTGTTATCGCTATCTCGTAGAGAATACCGTCGGACATGCTTCTGTGCTATTAGATGAAAATGAGTTGCACAATCACGTAGATGGGCAGGCACACGACGAGCGAGAACTTGGCCATATAGCCGAAGAACGACGGCATCTTGATGCCTTCTTGCTCGGCGATGGACTTCACCATGAAGTTGGGGCCGTTGCCGATATAGGTCAAGGCGCCGAAGAACACGGCACCCATCGAGATGGCTTTCAGGAATGGGTCGGAGGCCAAACCAACGATGTCGCCGTAAGGTGCCATGGAGTTGAACACCATTGCGGTAGGCGCATTGTCGAGGAAAGCCGACAGCAAACCGGTGCAATAGACATACTGCCAAGGCTGGCTGATGAAGGCTTGGATGGTCTCTTTCATCTGTTCGAGGAACATCAAGGCAGGCGTCATCGTGGCGAAGATGCCGACGAACACACAGGCCACTTCGAGGATGGGCACCCACGAATAGTTGTTGTCGGTGCGGGCTTTCTTCTTCGTGGTCAGCCATGAGCACACGATGATGGCGATAAACACCCACTCGCGCAACAGCTTCAAATACCACGGAGCATGTTCGCCTCCCATGGCCGGAATGTAGGTCTTGTTGATGAACATGGTGCTGGCAATGATGCAGAGCAACCACACGATATTGATGAGGCCAGAGAATTGCAGCGACACTTGTTGGGCTTCGTCAGCTGCGAGGTTTTCCTTAGGCTCCTTACGATAGAAATAAGTATCAACCAAGAAATAGACAAGCAGCAGTAAAACACCTGTGACAAGCCATTCAAGGAACATATTCTGCATCCACCATCCAAAGCTGGCGCCTTTCTGGAACAGCAGGAAGAGCGGCGGGTCACCAAGGGGCGACAGCAATCCGCCGCAGTTGGCCACGATGGCGATGAAGAAGAGGACAGTGTGCATCTTGTACATACGCTGCGAGATAGTCTGCAACACCAAGCGAATCAGCAGCATGGCAGCTCCCGTGGTGCCCATGAAGGAAGCCAAAAGCCAGCCGATGCCGAGGATGATGGTGTTGGTAGTCGGTTTTGCCACAAGGTCACCCTTGATGCAGATGCCGCCAGTGGTGACAAACAGCGCCATCAGCAGCAAGATGAAGGGGACATAGTCGAAGATCATCTGATGAATCAGTTCGTGGCTCATGCCGTTCACGCAAAGCCAAATGCCCACCGGCACGCCAAGGATGAGCGACACATACAGTTTGTGAAGGTTGTGTTCCCACCACTCGCCCACTTTAGGCAGCAATGGCAAGACGGCGATGCAGAGGAGCATCACGACGAAAGGAATTAACATCCATGCAGGGATAAGGTGTTCCATAGTTTATTTGTTGATTGTTGAATTGTTGATCGTTGATTGTTGATTGTAGAGACGCGCCATGGCACGTCTCTACAAGGGTTAATCTAATTTCAATACTGCGAGGAACGCCGACTGCGGCACCTCGACATTACCGATTTGCCTCATACGTTTCTTACCAGCCTTTTGTTTCTCCAACAGTTTGCGCTTACGGGAGACGTCGCCGCCGTAGCACTTCGCCGTCACGTCCTTACGCACTTGGCGCACCGTCTCGCGAGCGATAATCTTCGCTCCGATGGCCGCCTGGATGGCGATGTCGAACTGGTGACGAGGAATCAATTCCTTCAGTTTCTCGCACATGCGACGACCGAAGTCGTAGGCATGACCACGATGAATCAAGGTGGACAAGGCGTCAACGGACTCGCCGTTGAGCATAATGTCGAGCTTCACCAAGTCTGCATCTTGATAGCCGGCAATATGGTAGTCGAAGGAGGCATAGCCCTTCGAGATGGATTTCAGCTTGTCGTAGAAGTCGAAGACGATTTCGCTCAGCGGCATCTGGAAGGTCAGCTCCACACGGTCGGTGGAGAGGTAGACCTGGTTCTTCAGCACGCCACGGCGGTCGATGCAGAGCGTCATGATTGGGCCTGTGAACTCGTTCTTCGAGATGATTTGAGCGATGATATACGGCTCCTCGATGTGGTCGATCTTTGTCACCTCTGGCAAACCGCTGGGGTTGTGCACTTCTATCATCTCGCCGTCGGTCTTGAAGCACTTGAACGAGACGTTGGGCACCGTGGTGATGACGTCCATGTCGAACTCACGGTCGAGGCGTTCCTGCACGATTTCCATGTGCAAAAGACCCAAGAAACCGCAGCGGAAGCCGAAACCCAAAGCAGCCGACGACTCAGGTTCCCAAACCAAGGAAGCGTCGTTGAGTTGCAGCTTTTCCAACGAAGCGCGCAACTCCTCGTAGTCGTCTGCATCGACGGGATAGATACCCGCAAACAGCATGGGTTTCACGTTTTCGAAGCCTGCCACCGGCTCGGCGCAGGGGCGTTCGACATGCGTGATGGTGTCGCCCACCTTAACTTCCTTAGAGGTCTTGATGCCTGAGATGATGTAACCCACGTCGCCCGCAGAAAGTTCTTTCTTAGGCACCTGCTTCAGCTGCAGCACACCAATCTCATCTGCGTTGTATTCCTTGCCCGTGGCGAAGAACTTCACCAAATCGTTGGTGTGCATCGTGCCGTTCATGATGCGGAAATAGGCGATGATGCCACGGAACGAGTTGAACACCGAGTCGAAAATGAGGGCTTGCAGCGGTGCTTCGGGGTCGCCTTTCGGGCAGGGAATGCGCTCCACGATGGCATCGAGCACAGCAGGTACGCCTTCGCCGGTGCGAGCACTGACCTTCAGGATTTCAGAAGGGTCGCAACCCAAGAGGTCCACCATCTGGTCCTCCACGATGTCGACCATCGCGCTGTCCATGTCGATCTTGTTCATCACGGGGATGATTTCAAGGTCGTGCTCGAGGGCAGAATAAAGGTTAGCAATCGTCTGTGCCTGAATACCTTGCGTGGCATCCACCACCAGCAAGGCTCCTTCGCAGGCCGCGATGCTACGTGACACCTCGTAAGAGAAGTCGACGTGGCCAGGAGTATCGATGAGGTTAAGGGTGTATTCTTCACCCTTGTAGTTGTATTTCATCTGGATGGCGTGGCTCTTGATGGTGATGCCACGCTCGCGCTCAAGGTCCATGTCGTCCAAAACCTGGTCGACGAGTTCCTTGTCATTCAGCGTATGTGTCAATTCCAAAAGCCTGTCGGCCAAGGTCGATTTGCCGTGGTCGATATGGGCTATGATGCAAAAATTACGGATGTTTTTCATTATGGGCGCAAAAGTACAAAAAAATCCCTTTGCTCCTATAATTTAAAAAAAGAAGTGAAAAGACTATCTCACATCCGTCACCAAACGCACAGAACAGCCCACACATCTATCCATACTGCCAACAAGCCATTCCGCCTCTCCCCAAGTTCTGACAAACA
The DNA here is from genome assembly GCA_902789915.1 of uncultured Bacteroidia bacterium. Lineage (GTDB taxonomy): Bacteria > Bacteroidota > Bacteroidia > Bacteroidales > F082 > Limimorpha. Next base: position 14,405 of record CADAPW010000007.1, read on the forward strand.
TCGCATAAGCCGAGGTGCCATTATCGGTCGACACTGTCCAATAGGTTCCACTTACAAAACTTGGCTCGTATGGATTACCTGGGTCTGACAATGTATAAAAAAGCTCATTGCCAAACCAATCGAAAAACAACCCATTGTATGCCGAATACTGGAAGCGATCTCCGGCCGCGGGCAAGAACACAGCACCAGCAGGCTCCAACACCTCCAGCCATTCCCTTCCTGTAATTTCGTTTATGCCATAATAAGCCAACTCATTTATCCCAAAGAAAGAATACACGGCTCCGTTCCAGTCGTCGGGCAACAAAACCATGCCTCGCACCCCTGCAACATCCGCCATGACGAAACGCATGCCAGAAGGGGTGTCTCTTTCGGTGAGTAGATACAGAAGCTCATCACTTGTAGGCGTTCGCCATTGTCCCAAGCCACCGTTGCTGATAATGTTGGTACCCCAATCCGCCTGGGCATAGTCACCAACAAGGTCAAAAGTGCTGGGAGGCCCATATAAGTCGGACAAAAACACGTAACCGGCGTAGTCGTTTGGCTGGTAGTAAGTGTTTCCATTGTTCCATCCGCTGGTTCCCCAACCGAACAAGTCAATCCAGCCAGCGTAATTCGCGTTAACCACACAAATATTGTCGCATTGGATTCCATTCTCAAACACCGTAGCAAAATTGATATCTCCGATCTGCTCTCCCTGACATGCTCCGCCTACAAAGTCCCACTGCCGCTCGGCAAAACGCCAAACAAAATCGCTTGGTTTGTATTGCAAGTTGCCTTGCGAGAAGCGTACTTGGCGACCTGGGGCGACAGAGAACGCGCCGGGCAGCGTACCACTTTGCCATGGGGTAAACAAATCGTCGGGCACGAACCGCATCTCTTCACCATAGGCCACGCCTTCTTCGTTGATTGCGTATGCTCGCACATAATGTGTCACGCCTCGTTCAAATCCCGAAAAGTAGCAGCCAAACTCGCCCATACCATAGGATGCTTTAATATGAAGTCCTTCAATTGTAGGCTGCGGCTCAGTTCCCCAGCAGAAACCACATTCCGTCACGTCAAGTCCACCATCGTGCACCACCTCACCTTTAGCTCTAACGCGGGTGCCCGTCACATCCAACACCGCTGTGGTGTGCACTTCCATCGGTATCACAGCCGTGCCAAATAATCTTTCCTCACCATAAAACACGCCTTCGTCGCAAACGGCATAAGCGCGGATATAATATACAGTCTCTGGCGACAAATTCGTCAGTTGGCAGTCGAAACGTCCTACTCCTGAGCCAGAGGCCACATGCGCATCTTCTATAGTAGGATGAGACTCAAAACCGAAGCAAACGCCGCGCTCGACCACTTCAAGGCCGCCATCGCTGACCACCTGTCCGTGAGCCACTGCGGAATTGGTCGTAATATCGGTCACCTCAAAGGTTTTCACCACAGGAGTTGGATTGTCCAATGTGGTGAAAGTAAATGTCTCGCTATAGCCTCGTCCTATGGCATTGTCAGCAAAGGCCTTACAGGAGTATGCCGTAGAAGGCAACAAATCGGTCAGTTCGACCGAGAAAAAACCATCGCTGCCAGCACAAAACAATGTGTCGGAGTTTTCGCCCTGCTTCGCATAGCAGAAGCCACATTCCGTGACATCGGATCCACCCTTGGCGGTTACTTTGGCATACAGTATCGCTGAGTTGTGGGTCACCACAATAGAGTCCTCGACGACAATTACCGTCGGTGCCTTGTTTTCTTCGGGCTTCTTGCAGCCCACGATCACGACCGCCAACATGGTCAGGACCGTCATCATTTTTGTAAATAGCGTTCTCATAGATACTGATTTTTATAGTTTTTTCTTTCATTCAACACTCAAAATTGATATTTCAATCCAATTTTCACCCGCAAAAATACGGATTTTTCCAAATAAACAAGTCTTTTTTGAAATTTTTTCATATAATACAGCAAACACAAAAAAAAATCTCCCCACAAGAGGAGATTTATTCGAAACACCTAAGTTTTCGGGATTACCCTTTCACATTATAATCTGCATTAAGGGTATTCATAGCTTTCATCAATTTGTGGACGTAAATAAATGGGCCAACTACCAGAAGCGTTCCAAATATACACATTTTTCCATAAAACCAACCTAAAGTCGAAAAAAAACGTCTTCAAACGCGAGCGAGAAAAAAGGATTATCCCTAACTTTGCGGTCTAAAAAGTTGATGACGTATGACACCTGAATTACCCGACACCTATTCCAAAGAAGAGAAAGAAGAAATCGAGCGACGACACCTGCGCCTTATCGACGCATGGCAAACCCGTAAAGAAGCCCAAGACTTGGAAGCCGTCGACAAGGCTTTCTATTTCGCCGTCGAGGCACACAAAGACCAACGCCGCCGCTCGGGCGAGCCTTACATCTACCATCCCATCGAGGTGGCCACCATCGCCGCCCATGACATCGGGCTGGGCCGCACCTCCATCATCTGTGCCTTGCTGCACGATGTGGTGGAAGACACGCAATACACCTTGGACGACATCCGTGAGATGTTTGGTGAAAAGGTGGAGCGCGTGGTGGACGGTCTCACCAAGTTCGACAACCTGGAGGGTGCCGAGAGCGCGCAGGCCGAGAACTTCAAGAAAGTCATCTCATCACTGTCATACGACATCAGGGTCGTGCTTATCAAACTCTCCGACCGCCTGCACAACATGCGCACCTTGGACTCAATGCCCAAGCACAAGCAGCTGAAGATTGCCTCGGAAACCACCTATATCTATGCGCCTCTCGCCTACCGCCTTGGCCTCCATGCCATCCGCATCGAGTTGGAAGACCTGTCGTTGAAATACACCAACCCCACCATTTACAACAACATCCGCAAACGCATGGACGACGTGCGCGGCAAACGCATGGGTGAGTTGCGCGACTTCATCGCCCCCGTCATGGCAGAGCTGGAAAAAGACGGAATCAAGGCAAGGGCAGAAATCAAGGAAAGGTCTGTCAACTCCGTATGGAAACGTATGATGGACAAAGAGTTGGCCTTCGAAGACCTGTATGGCTCCTTTATCGTCCGTTTCATCACCGACTGCTGCAAAGAGCAGGAACGCATGGAATGTTGGAGAATCTATGCCGCGCTGACCAATTGCTACCGTCCCTACACCTCGAAGCTGAAAGACTGGATTTCGTTCCCGAAAGCCAATGGCTACGAGAGCCTGCATGCCGTGGTGATGGGCCAGACAGGCAACTGGGTGGAAGTGCAAATTCGCAGCCAACGCATGGAAGAGATTGCCGAAAAGGGCTTCGCAGCTTATTGGAAATACAAAACCGACGACGACAAGACCGAGAGCGGCTTCGACGAATGGCTGAAACGCGCGCAAGACCTCATCAGCAACGAATCGGATAACGCCATCGAGTTCGTTGACAACTTCAAGCTCGACCTTTTCTCCGACGAAATCCACGTCTTCACGCCGCAGGGCAAGATGATATCATTGCCCAAAGGCTCCACTGTGCTCGACTTCGCCTACAACATCCACTCTGAAATCGGTGACCACAGCATCGCCGCCAATGTCAACAACCAGCTCACCCAGCTCGACCAAGTACTGCGCAACGGCGACCAGGTGGAAATCATCACCTCTGAGTCGCAGCACCCGCAAGAGAAATGGTTCGAGTTTCTTGCCACGGCCACGGCCAAGTCGAGGCTCAAGAGCGGTATCAAGGAATACAGGCGCTCCTTCAGAGAAGAGGGCGAGCAGAAATACGAGGAAATCATGCGCAAAATCGACATGGAACCCTCGAAAGCCAACCGTAACCAGGTGATGACTTCCGAAGGCCTCACCAGCTCCATCGACTTCTACTATCAAGTGGCCACCGGCAAAATCGACGAACGTGTCATCCGCAGCGTGATGAAGCCGCAATCAGGCAGTTTTGTTCGTTTCCTTTCCTTTGGCTTATTGGGTAACAGCGGCAAGGAAAAAGACGCGACACCATCCATCACCTCGTCGGGCGAGTTCGATTTCAACGTCTCCTCGTGCTGCAACCCCATTCCCGGCGACGATGTCATCGCATTCAACTTTCCTGGCGAGCCGCTGCAAATCCATCGGAGCAACTGCCCCAAGGCCATTCAACTCTCGGCACGCTTCGGCAACAACATCGTGAAGGCCAAATGGCAACCCAAGAGCGAAATCGCCTTCCTCGCCGAGCTAAAAATCACGGCATTGGACACGAAAGGCCTACTCAACCGCATGACCAACCTGCTGTCAAACGAGATGCAACTCAACCTCCACATGCTCCACATGGAAGCCAAACAAGACGTGGTGGAAGCCATCATCTCCATTTATGTGCACAACACCAAGGAACTTGACGATTTGATTTCCAAGCTCAACAAGCTCAAGGAGATACAAAAAGTGGTGAGAAAAAACAGCAATTAAGTCAAAATAATGCTCCTTATTTAGAATTGGTCTGAAAAATATTCTTATTTTTGCGCCTACATCACGAGCAGAATAATGAAAGACTCTTTCGACAATACCTATCTGGCAGTCAAGAAGATATTCATCGATTACCTGCAACGGCGGAAGTTGCGCAAGACACCTGAGCGTTTTGCCATCCTTAAGGAGATTTATTCCACCAACGGGCACTTCGACATCGACTCGCTGTACAACCAGATGAAAGACAACAAATACCGAGTCAGTCGGGCCACCTTATATAATACTATCGACCTGCTGTTAGACTGTGGCTTGGTCATCAAGCACCAGTTTGGACACAACTGTGCACAGTACGAACGCTCCTACAAGTTTCGCCAGCACGACCATTTCATCGACCTGGAAACGGAAACCGTCATGGAGTTCTGCGACCCACGCTTGCTGGAAATCCAACGCTCCATCGAGGAGCAATTGGGTGTTGAGATTACGCATCATTCGTTGATTTTTTATGGACATAAGAAGAGTTGAGAGTTGAAAGTTGAGAGTTGCTTCGCTCATGTCATCCCGACGTGGGTATGTGGGAGAGAGAGGGGATCTATGAGCGAAAAAGGGTGTGGAGTTAGAAGTTTGGAATAATTAGTAAAAAGTTGAATCTTTGAATTTTTGAATATTAAATCTTGAATTTCAAAATATGAACAAATTAGATATCTTACTCGGCTTACAATGGGGCGACGAGGGAAAAGGCAAGGTCGTCGATGCCCTCACCCCGAATTATGACATCGTTTGCCGCTTCCAAGGCGGTCCCAATGCCGGACACACCATCGAGTTTGGCGGCAAGAAATTCGTGTTGCACAACATCCCTTCGGGTGTGCTGACTCCCGGCTGCATCAACCTCATCGGCAACGGCGTCATCATCGAGCCACATATATTAAAAGGTGAGATTGAAGGCCTGCGCGAGGCTGGTTTCGACCTGCGCCAGACCCTGCTCATCGCCAACCGCGCCCACCTCATCCTACCCACACACCGTGCCATGGATGCTGCCAACGAGAGGGCTTTAGGCAAGATGAAAGTCGGCACCACGCTGAAAGGCATCGGCCCGACCTATACCGACAAGACCGCTCGCAGAGGCTTGCGCATCGGTGACATCGCCTCGCCCGACTTCCGCGAGAAATACGAGACCCTGAAAAAGGCACACCTCCAGCAAATCGCAGGGCTCGGCTTCGAGATGCAGGGTTTCCAGCTCGACGGTCTCGACTTCGCCGAATATGAGAAACTATGGTTCGAAGGCATCGAATACCTGAAGCAATACCAATTTGTTGATGGCGAATACTACATCAACGAGGCTCTTGACGAAGGAAAGAAAGTTCTTGCTGAAGGTGCCCAAGGCTCCATGCTCGACGTGGACTTCGGCAGCTATCCTTTCGTGACTTCATCGAATGTCATCGCCGCTGGTGTCTGCTCTGGCTTAGGCATCGCCCCAAGTCGTGTTGGCAAAGTGTACGGCATCTTCAAGGCCTACTGCACCCGTGTGGGTACAGGTCCCTTCCCCACCGAGCTGTTTGACGAAACCGGTGAGATGCTCCGCCAGAACGGCCACGAGTTTGGAGCCACCACCGGCCGTCCGCGTCGTTGCGGCTGGCTCGACCTGCCCGCACTGAAGTATGCCGTCATGCTCAGCGGCGTCACCGACCTGATGATGATGAAGAGCGACGTGATGGACGACTTCAAGACCTTGAAAGTCGCCATCGCCTACCGTTACAACGGACAAGAGACCAAGCACCTGCCCTTTGCCGCCTGCACCGAGACTATGGAACCCGTCTACACCGAGATTCCAGGCTGGCAGCAAAAGATTGGAGGCAACATTCCTCAAAAATTGGAAGACTACATCAAATTCATTGAGGACTATGTCGGCGTGCCGATCAAATTCGTTTCGTACGGACCTGACAGGACACAGAATATTATTCGGTAATTCAAAATTCAAAATTCAAAATTTAAAATTTAAGATTGTGATCATTTTAGAAAAACCATACGTTTCCGCCCCATTGGTGGCCTATCTGGAAGACAAACAAATCCCCGTTTTGCATAACGACATGGCCGAGGTGCTGAAACAGCAAGGCCACAAACTCAACCTTTTGGACGACAAGGCTTTCGTCGAGAAATACGAGCAAAGCCATCAGTTGTATGCCGTCTCCGAAAACGCTTTGGTGTGGCTATACGCCCAGCTACCCGAGTCGGAACTGGTGAAGAAGGTCAAGATTTTGAAAGACAAGGCCGCTTTCCGTCGCATCTGCCAACAAATCTATCCCGACTTCTATTACAAAGAGGTGGAGATGAAGGCTTTGCGCAGCCTCAACCCAGACGAACTGCCCTTGCCACTCGTGTTGAAACCCGCAGTGGGCTTCCTCAGCGTGGGCGTGTACATCGTCCGCGACAAGGCCGAATGGCAAGCCGCCTTGGACGACATCGACCGTAACTTCGCCAAACAGTGCGCCGTCTTCCCCGACACCGTGGTACGCAGCGAGAAGTTCGTGTTGGAACAGTTCATCGAAGGCGAGGAATATGCCGTGGACGCCTATTATGATGCCGAAGGCAAGCCCAACATCATCAACATCTTCCACCACATTTTCAAGAGCGAAACCGACGTCAGCGACCGCCTCTACTGCATGAGCAAGCAAATCTTTGAGAGCAACTACCCCGCTTTCAACCAGTTTTGTATCGACTTGAACGGTGCTTTAGGGTTGCGCAACTTCCCGATGCACGTGGAGTTCCGCGTGGACAAAAACACGGGTCGCGCCATCCCGATCGAGGTCAACCCACTACGTTTCGCTGGCATGTGCCTCAACGACTTGACGCGCCACACCTGTGGCTTGTTACCCGTGCAAGCCTTCTTCGAAGGCACGCATCCTGACTACGCCAATATGTGGAACGGCATCGAGAACGACGTGTTCAGCTTTGTCGTCTTGGACAAGCCTTACGACACCAACCGCAAACTTGACTTTGAGCGCATCAAACGTCACTTCCACGGCGTGCTGGAGACCCGCGACATCATGAACCCCGCCATGAGCATCTGGGGCTTCCTGTTCACACAGACCGCACCTGAACACAAGGCGGAACTGCAGGAGATTCTGCATAGCACTTTGGAAGAGTTTATGATTTAAACAGTGCATGTCATTGCGAGCAAGGCGAAGCATATCGACAACAATTCCCATAATTCAGCGCATTCTGCGTGCCAAAAACTACTCACAATGAAAAAACTACTTCCCTTGATTCTACTGGCTTTTGCCTTTTCGGCCTGCCAACAAGTTGAAAAGCAAAACGTCGTTGCGCAACTCCTCAACCAAGGCTGGACGCTCACGGGCGACACCTTAGATATTAATATGCAGGTCGATGTGCCCTCTGTGGTGCAGCAGAGCCTCTATGAAAACGGCTTGATACCGCATCCCTATCTCGGCACGGTGGAAAACCAGTTGCTTTGGATTTCAGACCATCCTTGGGACTACACCTTGCGTTTCGATGCGGACAAGGATTTGCTTGAAAAAGAGAATATTGAATTGGAATTTGAAGGCATTGATACATACGCCGAAGTGAAATTGAACGGCGAAAAACTCTTCTTTGCCGACAACCAATTCCGCGTTTGGAAACACGAGGTAAAAGACTTGCTGAAAAAGAAAGACAACCTTTTGGAAGTGCATTTCCCTCGTTACGACAGCACGCAATTGGCTTTGTATGAGCAACATCAGCCTCGATTGCCTGAAAAATACGCCGTTTCGCGCAAGGCACCTTACCAGCACGGCTGGGACTGGGCACCGAAGTACAAGAACGTGGGCATTTGGAAACGGGTGGAATTGATTGGTTGGTCGGATGCGAAATTGCAAAACGCATATATTGTCACAGAAAACATTGATAACGAGAAGGCTACGATGCGTTTGTGCCTTGATGTGGAAAGTAAGGCTGAAGGAAATTACGTGGCGGAAATCTATGTCAATGGTGAGAAAAACAGCGAGAAAACCATACACCTTAATGGCGGTACCCAAAATGAGATCCTGAACTTTGCAATTGAAAATCCTGAGTTGTGGTGGCCCAACGAGATGGGCGAACAACCGCTTTATGTCTTTGGTGTTCTTTTAAAAGACGGAGATAAGGTTTTGGATTTCAATAAAATATGGTCTGGAATTAAAACCTTTGAGATGGTTGATGAACCTGACAGCATCGGGCGGGCGTTCTATTTCAAGGTGAATGGTTTGCCGTTCTATGCCAAAGGCGCTAACTATGTCCCCGAGGAGATGATTGAAACTTGGAATGATGTTGATCATACGATTTGTCTCTTGGAGCAGGCCAAAGACGCTCATTTCAATATGCTTCGCGTTTGGGGCGGCGGCATTTATCCTTCTGACGACTTTTTCACGCTTTGTGACAAATATGGCATCTTGGTTTGGCAAGATTTCATGTATGCCGGCACGATGTATCCCTACGACGAGGCTTTCCTCGAAAACGCCCGAATCGAGGCGGAGGAGCAGGTGAAACGCTTGGCCTCGCATCCGTCGTTGGCCTTGTGGTGCGGTGGCAACGAGATTTCGGAAGGCTACTACAACTGGGGCTGGCAACAGTCATTAGGTTGGAGTGAAGAAGACGACAAAGCCATCAAAGCGGGCTATGATAGATTGTTTGAAAATATTCTTCCACAGGCTGTTGCACAATTCGACGGCACACGACCTTATTGGCCCAGTTCACCTTCCAAAGGATGGGGACGACCCGAAAGCCTGACGGAAGGCGATGTGCACTATTGGGGCGTTTGGTGGGGTGAGCAGCCTTACGAAATGTATCGCGATAAAGTGGGACGCTTCAACAGCGAATACGGCTACCAAAGCTATCCCGATTATTCGACTTTGCTGAAAATAGCAGAAGGCGAGGAACTGAGCAAGGATGCCGAGGTGATTGCAGCGCACCAGAAACATGCACGCGGCACACGACAAATCGATGACTTCATCCAAAGATATTACCCCAATGCCCAACCCAAAGACTTTGAGGAATATGTGCATTTGAGCCAACTCTCTCAGGCCTACGGCATGGAAATCGCCATCGAGGCACATCGCACAGCGAAGCCCTACAATATGGGCACGCTCTATTGGCAACTCAACGATGCATGGCCTGTGACATCCTGGTCGTCCATTGACTATTACGGCAATCCCAAAGTGCTGCAAGAGCGGTTGAAAGTACTTTATGCGCCAGTGCTGCTCTCGGTCAATCAAAAGGGTTACGGTGTCTTCGTCACGTCCGACTTGCTTCGCGACATTGATGGCACACTGACCGTCAAAGTTTGCAACCTTGAGGACCTCAAATTAGATACGCTCGAAGATCATCCTCTGTTTGAACAAAAAATGAAGGTGAAGTTGGAGGCCAACGAGAACCGAAAATTCATTGTGGAAGGCCTAAGTGAATGTTTGCACAAAGCCGACTTGCAAAAGGTTTACGTGAAGCTTGAATTGGTCGAGGGCGAAACCCTCACCGCTGAGCGCAAATGTTTTTTTCACGCTTTTTTTGAGTGAAGGCTGTAACTTTTTTGCTGTTTCTCCGTATTACTGATGTTGACGCAAAGGGATATACATTCCTCTTTCCCCCGTCATTGCGGGCTTGACCCGCAAATCCTCGATTCGACGATGCGAAGCGAGTCAATCTCCTGAAAACAAGGACAATCCTTCTTGATCAGGAGATGGCGGATGTGCCTCCGCCATGACGGTAAAGGCAATAGGGTGGTGATTCCCACTGAAGTGTCAATAGTGTAGGAATAACAACAAACATTAAAAACCTCAATAAAATGAAAACAAGATTATTTTTTGCGGCCTTGCTGCTGCTGGCTTTCGGAAGCGTGAAGGCACAAGACACGATTCCCATTTTAATGAGATCATGCGTGAGTTGGGCACTAACCTTCAACAACTTTCCGACTCCGTGGATTGGGAGAAATTTGAACGCGACATGGAACAATGGGGCAAAGAAATGGAAGAATGGGGCCGCAAGATGGAGCAGTGGGGCGAACAGTTTGAGAATAAGTTTGATAAACTATACGGCAATCCGTCTTCGAAGAAAGAGGAACCCCAAGTCCACGCAATTGTCGTGGAAGGCTCGGGCGACGTGCGTGTCCAACAGAGTCAAGGGGATTTCTCGCTTTCTCGCAGCAGCGAATCGACCACCCAGCATTATGTAAGGAATGGCGTTTTGACGATGGGTGGTTCGGGCGATTATGAGGTCGTCATGCCACAACTCGACGAAGTCATCATGCGCTCGTCGGGCGACGTGTTAGGCAGAGGCCTGATTAAGGGCAAGAACCTCAACCTCGTCGTGCTAGGCTCTGGCGACCTGAAGATGAATGTGGACTACGACACCATCCGTGTTCGGATAAATGGCTCGGGCGATGTCACGCTTCAAGGGCAATGTAAGGTGCTGTATGCTGACTTGACTGGCTCAGGCGACTTGAGAATAATTGACTTGAACACTGACGAAACCTATACCAACGCCACTGGTTCGGGAGATGTGTTGGTGAACAAGTATGGCAAAGTCATTTCATACCAATACCAACGTGAGCAACGCGCCGGCAAGCAAAGCCGTCTCCTCAACCCGCATTGGCAAGGCTTCGAGGCTGGCTTGAACATGCTCATCGACCCATTTGCGGCAAATGTCTATACCGGCCCGCACGAGTCAATGGCCATCCGTCCGCTGCGCAGCTGGTATTTCGGTTTCAACCTCGCGGATATTGGCATCGCTTTCGACCGCAAGAAAAAGGTGGGTATGTTTACGGGCATCGGCCTCGGTTGGAACAACTACAGCTGGAAAAACTATGTCAGTATGACGGTGGAAGACGGCGAGTTAATCAACGAACTGCTACCTGAGGAGCGTCCCGTGAAGAACAGCAAGTTCGGCCTGCTTTATGTCCAGGTCCCGCTGATGATAGAAGTACGCCCCACGCGCCATCTCTATATCGACTTCGGCGTTACGGGTGGCATCCGTGTCGCTGCATGGAGCCGTATCAAGTATTGCGATGGCGAAAACAGGAAGACCTATTCGAACTATCTGACGAACCTGTTCAAATGCGATGCTTCGCTTCGCGTTGGTGGCGACAACTTGGGCTTTTTCGTCAACTACGCGCTTGTCCCCACCTTTGTCAAGGGGCGTGATGCGGCCAAGGCCCATCCACTTATGTTAGGGCTTAGCATCAATCTCTGATTTTTATAGTGCGTGTTTCGTGTCGCTTTGCGTCATTGCGAGGAGGAACGACGAAGCAATCCAGGGTGATGGTTTCCTGGACTGCTTCGTTCCTCGCAGTGACGCGAAGCGTGTTGGCGCAAAGCGACTACAACTTCATTTTATTCTGCGATTTCTGCGTGCCTAATTCTTTCCGCGTGCCACAATTCATTCCTCTCGTTTCTCCTGCCAATACTCCTTGGCTTCTTCGAAGTGCTCCTCCGCACGGTAATAGGTTGCCAATGCTGCATCGGCAGAGGCTTTCTTGATTTCCTTCTTGGCAATATGAAGCCCTGCGTTGATGAGGTCGCCGATGCTCGCATGTCGGCCTTCGGTCATCCGATAGATGCCTCTCCCGATGAAAGAAGTGGGCATCTCTTCTACAAATGTCGACTCAAAGGCAAGGCGGGCCAGGGTTGCCTCGCTCTCCATCCGATATCGCAACAGCTCAATGTCGGACGCAAGGGCAAAATCGGACGTTTCAAAAGCAGCGACCTCTTGTGCTTTCATTGGCGGCAATGCCGCAATGGCTTCTATCTCCATTCTTGTCGGCTGGCTTTTGGCCTCTTTTCTGCTGCCTTGGATTTTAGTAAATGGAATGGCGCTTTTCGGCACAATTTGGAATGGGCCTTCCGTAAAGGTTAGATGGGGTTGGATAGATTGCAACTCGGCTATCGGCTCCACCTTAGGCAGTGACTTCTCAGGCCAAAGCCCGATGGTGAGAAGTAAGCCTGCGGCAGCGGCAGCCGAGGCGATTTTGATATAGAGGGGGATAATAGCGTTCTTGTGTCGGCCCTTCGACAAGCTCAGGGACCTTAACTCTGACTTGTTTTGATAGACGATTTGAGGAGCCTCCAGATGTGGCAGTCCTTCGGTGAGTTCAGCCCAGTCCAAGCCTTGAGCGGCAACGAATTGTTTCAGTTGCTCCGTTTCGTCGGCGCTGAGGTTGCCGTCGAGGTAGTCGATGAGATAGGCTTCGTAGTTGTCGGTAGTGATGTTCATGACTCTATGTCGATTAGGTTGTCGATACTTTTCAGTTTGTTTTTCAGCGTGGTGCGGGCGCGAAAGATATTGACTTTCACTTGTGCCTCGCTCATCCCCGTGATGTCGCCGATTTCCTGGTAACTGTAGCCCTCGTAGTCGCGCAAAAGCAAGGCGTGACGTTGTGCCTCTGGCAAGGTGGACAAGGTCTTGTGCAGAATGTCGTTGACATCGGGATAGGGGATGCCTTGGGGGTCGGTGAGGGTCGCAATCTCTTTGAGGTCGCTCGTCGGCATCCGTTGCCTGACTTCGTCAACCATGGCGTGGTGGGCTATGGTGAAGAGGTAGGATTTCGCCTTGGCAAAGTCTACCGTCTTGTGTTTTTCCCAAACGCGGGCAAAGCTCTCCTGCACCACGTCCTCGGCCTGCTCGCGGTTGCGGAGGTTCGAGAACGCGAAGCGGAAAAGCCTGTCGGCATATTGCTCCACGCACTGGTTAAATTGTTCCGTGTTCACGGAATGAAGTTTTTCTTCTTGAATTATGTATGTAATACGGAGAAATGTGGAAAAAGTTACACTTGGATAAAAAAACAATTCAACAATTCAACATTCAACAATTAAACAATCAACACTTCAACAATAATCTTTACTTTTGCACAAAAATTTTGAATCATGCTTTTAAACTACATCACCTGGAACGCCGACCCCGTACTGTTTTCCATCGGGAGCCTCTCAGTCCGTTGGTACGGCTTGTTGTGGGCCTTGGGCTTCTTTTTTGGATATTTCATCATGAGACGGATCTACCGTCGCGAAAAAGTCAGCGACGACTGGCTCGACAAGCTGCTGATTTACATGCTGGTATTCACGGTTTTGGGCGCCCGTCTGGGGCATTGCCTGTTTTATGAGCCAGCGTATTACCTCTCCCATCCGCTGAAAATGCTGGCCATTTGGGAAGGCGGCCTCGCCAGCCACGGCGGTGCCATCGGCATCCTTTTCTGCCTGTGGCTTTATGCGCGCAACTACAACAAGTCCACTAAAAAAACGAAGGACGAAAAGCAACGCATCAGCTACATCTGGATCCTCGACCGCATCGTGGTGGCGGTGTGCCTCGTCGGGGCGTTTATTCGCATCGGCAACGTGATGAACCATGAGATTTACGGCACGCCCACTTCCTTGCCTTGGGGCTTCGTCTTCTTGCGCGGCGCAGAGCAATTCTGCGGCACCGTCGATAACTACACGGCCTGTACTGCTTGGGACGCACCCTGTCCACCGAGTGAATGGCTCCCCTGCCACCCCACCGGACTCTATGAAGCCTTCTTCTGTTTCGTGGCCATGGGCATCCTCTTGTGGATGTACTACAAACGTGACCTTGGCCACAAGCAGCCTGGCTTGATGTTCGGCACCTTCCTCATCATCATCTTTGGCTCGCGCATCGGCATCGAGTTCCTGAAAAACGTCCAAGTGGAATTCGAGAAAGACATGGCCTTCGACATGGGGCAGTGGCTCAGCGTTCCGTTTGTGCTCATCGGCATTGGGATGATTGTTTGGAGCTTTGTGCAACGAAGGAAAGTAGAGGAAATGTAAGGAATGAGAAGGATATGGTGCATTAGTTCTCTTTTGGCGGCTGTTTTTATGGCTGCCTGCACACATGGCTTTGTAGAGACGCGCCATGGCACGTCTCTACAAACAAGGTGGTGAAAGAAGAATTAATAAAAACGAGATTTTTTTTCATTTAAAGCGGAAAAATATTGTTTATAATGGGAAAATTTGTATTTTTGCAGCGAGTTACAAAACAAAAATAATATGAAAACACGAATTTTTATGTGTTCTCGCTTTGGCATAGTGCCCTTGCCGGCAATAACCACGAAGGAATAGAAGGGCAATACATTTGTGCTTATGAGAACTTGATACAGCAACGCAATGGCGACTTCTTCATTGAAATGTATATCGGTTTCCGCCCCGATGATGCCCACCTTTCGCCATTGACACTGGGAAACGTGTTCTATAAGGTGTCGTCTTCCGAATTCACTCTCGTGGACTCGTTGTTTGTGGCAGACACAATGCCCCCCTACTACCTCATTGCCCGTAACCCACAAGGCGAGGGGAACATCCGAGCCAACATTGAGTATGACGAGGACAGAGACAGCACCTTCTTGCGCATTTCCCACTTCCAGGACGACTCGTTTTTCATCAACCACGACGAAGATATCCTAACACCTCTGCATGAAGGACTGGTATACGAATCCTCTGGCTATCTGTTGGACTGTAGGGGCGACATTATCTTGAAATACTACACACCTGCCAACGGGAGCTATGAGTGTCACATGGCACGGTTCGGTGTCGACGGAGAGTTTAAGCACGAGGCCGTCTTACCAAACAGCATAAGCTCTTATTCCATTCCTGCAATGATAGTCTACTCGGCATCACCGTTGCAATACTACCGATGGATGGGAGCTAATGAGGATAATCTGGCCGTCTTTATTGTAGACTCTACTTTTCACCTAAGCAACACCGCCATCCTCAACAAGATGATAAACGAAGAAATCGTCACTGTTGACTCTGTTAGCATGATAGCCCGCGAATACCTTGACTTTAATACAGACACCGAAGTGATTCCTGTTGGAGGAAATGAAGTTCTCGTGTGTGCCCGACACATAATGGACACGAATTATAACCCTATAACAGCCGAGTATGGTGTGGCAGTGGCAAAGTATGATATGCGTACCATGCAAAGAAAAGGCTTGATTGTGTTTAACGACTATCCCGGATATGGCACCGAAGCCCATCCCTTGGGCCTCAAACAAATGTCGGACGGAACGGTTTATTTCCTGTATAGGGAATTTAAGAATATAGCCTACCCCGAAAATAGTATAGTCATAGTGAAAATGGATGCCGACTTGAATGTGGAATGGCAACGGTCTTGCATGACAGATGGATTTTCCATACACTGGCCTATGCAATACCCTCTATTGTATGAGAACAACCAAGGGGAAGAGGAAGGCATAGCTTGGGTAGGATCTGGGACAAAACCCAATGAATCATTTAAAAACGTGATATTGTTTGCGCTCCACCACGACGGCACCGTCGGCGTCAGCGAGGGGGATGTTATTGTGCATCCCTACACCCTCTACCCCAACCCAGCGCAAAGCCAACTGCGTCTGGCGTTCTCGCCTGATGTGCAGCCCTCCTCGGTGGAACTCTACGACCTGCAAGGCCGCAGGATTCTCTCACAAGGCAACGCTTTCGAGCGTATCGACATGAGCCGACTGCCCGCTGGCATCTACACCCTACGCGTCACCCTACAGGACGGCCAGGTGTTTTCGGACAAGGTGGTGAAGGAATAAAACGACACCCATATTTCCCCGCAGGGAGATATACCTTTCCTTACGGGGAGATATGGGGTTCTTTTTAAAAATCGCGTTTTTGCGCCGCGATTTTTAATTTTTGCGAAATCCGGCGATGACGTTTCGTAGAGGTCTTGAACCGCCACTTCTTCATGCTACAGGAGACCCTATTATTCCGAAGGGAATCTTATTGGAGTAATTAAAAACCAGCGTCCAGGAAAGTCCCAGACGCTGGTTTTTCGTTTACTGGCACGGTATCAATCCATATAATACCGGGCCAGCAAGTCGGTCAGTCTGTCGTTGACCAAGGCTTCCATCTCGACGCGCCTGTGCTTTGAGGCCACCTTTTGGAAATGATGGAGCAAACTAATGCCTTCCTCCATCTCCTCTTCAAAATAGTCCCTAAAGCGCGGCTTCATGTTGCCGTAGTATTCCACCTTGGCGCAATAGTTGTCGACCAGCTTCATCATGTAATCGTCGCCCTTCACGGTGTCGCCGCAGAAATAATACAGTTCAGGGAACTGATGGGTGCGGATTTCGGCGGGGAACTTCTCATTGGGGAAGAACTCCTGGAACTTGTCCATCACGATGACGGCAGAGTCGTACTGCCTATGGTTGACCAAAGCTTGCGCCAGACGCGAGTAAGCCAGCTGGGCATACTGCATCTCACGCACACTCTCGCGGTCGGGCACCACATCGTCCTGGTTCATGCTGCCCCAGTTGACGAGACCCTCGTTGGCTTTGTTGACCAAAACATCGTAGGCACCGTCGCGATACACACCACCATAGCCTTTATAATAGTCTTCGGCTTCGACGGGGATAAAGCGATAAGCCAGGCCCTCCATGTGCAGATAATTGGAGATGCCCAGCACCTTCGCCATGTCGCTGAACGAGGTGAAATACACAGGACGCTCCCAGTTGTTGGTAGCCATGAAGTCAAGCAGCATGATGGCACTCTTATAGAGATAATTGTCTTTGATTTCCCATGTGATTTCGTCGACAATGCGGTCTTGCATGCTCTCGGGCACGATGCCGTTGCGGATGCAGGCTTCCTTGTCGACGGTGAGTTTCACGTTACGACACGGTATATAATTATAGGTGTTGTTCCCATAACGTTTCACCGCTTTGGGGTTGTGGAGGAAGTCGATGACCTGTTTCAGCTCGACCTGCTTGCCCTTGAAGTATTCTTCCTCTTCAACAGGCACATTCTCGTTGATACCGTTGTCGTATTCCTTTGGAGTCAGCGTGAGCGGCAGTTTCTCGGACTCATACACCTTGCGGCCCATCTGGTGGACATACCAGTAACCACTCGAAAGCATATAGTTACACACACGCACGTCGGT
>CADAPW010000008.1 GCA_902789915.1 uncultured Bacteroidia bacterium
CGCCATTTCCCCGTGTTGTTCCTGCGCATCAACGGCGAGGACCTTGGCCAGACCACCCAAGAAGAAGCTAAACTGCAAACAGAGAATTATCGTTTTGGCACGCTCGCCCTGGCACACGACAGCGTTTTCATCCTGAAAAACGACACCGTTTCCCAATGGGAAAAAGGACTTCCTTATCCCGATATGATGACAGCGCGACCATTGCTTATCTTTGAGGGCGAGGCTTTACCCTTGCAAGAAGACTTGGGCTTTGTTAACGACCGACACAACCGCACCGCTGTAGGCATCCGCGACGATGGGACTGTGCTCCTCATCGTGGTCGACGGGCGAACTAAACAAGCTGCAGGCATGTCTCTGTTGGAACTTCAGCAGGTGATGCGGTGGCTGGGCTGCCGCAATGCCCTCAACCTAGACGGAGGAGGCTCTGCGACGTTTTATGCGGACCTGAGAGGCAACCATGGCGTGATGAATTGCCCCTCCGACAATGGTCGCTTCGACCACGAAGGCGAGCGAACGGTTTCGAATGCGGTATTGATAGTGAGGAAGGCAAAAAAGCAGTAAGAATTATTACCTTACTTCAAATCAATAAAAGGCACGGAATTGCCGAGCATATACTGCGGCATCTTGCCATCCCATTTCTGAACCGCCTCGTAGTTCACCAGTTTGGGGTTGCTCTCCAAAGCTGCCGCCTTGATGCTCATGGCTTCGGCCTCGGCTTGAGCCTTGATTTTGGTTTGCTTGGCCTGCTCCTCCACTTGGATGGTAACGTTTTTCGCTTTCAGGGCATTCTGTTCGGCCACCTGCTTCTCCTTGATGGCGGTCTCGAAGTCATCGTCGAAGTCGATGTTAGTGATTTGGAATTGAATATTCATGAAATAGTTGCTGTCGAGA
Source organism: uncultured Bacteroidia bacterium (assembly GCA_902789915.1). GTDB lineage: Bacteria > Bacteroidota > Bacteroidia > Bacteroidales > F082 > Limimorpha. Next base: position 892 of record CADAPW010000008.1, read on the forward strand.
GCTTCCCGTAGGGAAATCTCGATTTCGCGTCGTACAGCGTCACGGTTTTCAACGATTTCTGTTGCCGCAAAATTACCAAAGCTTTGTTTCATGGCTGAGCGGATGAAGGGCACCACGATACGGTTGTGGTAGTCGTCGCCGACGTTTTTCATCAGTTTGCTGACGTTCTCACGCACCAGGTCGTAGTTGATGGTGTATTCTACCTCTGAAGTCTGCACGTCGCGGGTGTAGCTGTTTTCTTTGCCGTCAAACTTCTTCTGCTGCACGTTCACACGCTTGATGGTTTGAATGAATGGAATCTTCATGTGAAGTCCGTCTCCAATGACCTCGTCACTCATCTTGCCGAAGGTGGCGAGCACCCCGCGTTCTGTAGAGCGGATGGTGTAGAACGAGGAGAAGAACACGAGGATGGCGAAGAGTCCCACAAAGCCCCAAAGGATATAACGTCCGATTTTCTTTTTGTTAGGATTGATGTTGATGTTGTAAGGCTGGCTCATTTTTAATGTAATTTTAAGTTTGGGCAAAAATACACATTTGTTTTGATTTTGACACTGTTTATTAATTGTGTTGTTTTTTTGTTTATTTTTGCATACGCATATAATTATGTCAATTTATTACATAAATCAATGGATAACAGACTATTAGACAACAAACTCCCTTATTTGGTGGCTGACATGAATCTGGCTGCTTGGGGACGCAAGGAAATTGAAGTATCGGAACACGAAATGCCCGGTCTGATGTCGCTGCGTAAGAAATACGGCGACACGAAGCCTTTGAAAGGCGCGAAAATCATGGGTTCGTTGCACATGACCATCCAAACGGCCTGCCTCATTGAGACTTTGGTCAAATTGGGAGCCACGGTGCGTTGGTGCTCGTGCAACATTTACTCCACGCAAGACCACGCTGCGGCGGCCATTGCCGAAACGGGCACTGCCGTTTTCGCTTGGAAAGGTGAAACTTTAGAGGATTATTGGTGGTGTACCAAACGCGCCATCACCTTCCCTGACGGCACAGGCCCGGACTTGATTGTGGACGATGGTGGCGATGCCACTTTGCTGATTCACAAAGGTTATGCCTGCGAAAACGACCCCAAACTCCTTGACGCGCCTACGGGTAGCGAAGAAGAAAGGGCATTGATGAGCGTCATCAAAGCCACTTATAAAGAGAATCCCACCTTCTGGCATACGGTTGTGGCTAGCTGGAAAGGCGTTTCGGAAGAGACCACTACGGGCGTGCACCGTCTGTATCAGATGCACGAGCGCGGCGAATTGTTGGTTCCTGCCATCAACGTGAACGACTCAGTGACCAAATCGAAGTTCGATAACCTCTACGGCTGCCGTGAGTCGTTGGCCGACGGCATCAAGCGTGCCACCGATGTGATGATTGCCGGCAAGGTCGTCGTCGTTTGTGGCTACGGCGAAGTGGGCAAGGGCTGCTCGCACTCCATGAAGAGCTATGGCGCCCGCGTGCTCGTTACCGAAATCGACCCCATCTGCGCCTTGCAAGCTGCAATGGAAGGCTTCGAGGTCACCACGATGGAAGAGGCCGTCAAGGAAGGCAACATCTTTGTCACCACGACAGGTAATTGCGATGTCATCACGCTGGAGCACATCCTGCAGATGAAAGACCAGGCCATTGTGTGCAACATCGGTCACTTCGACAACGAAATCCAGGTTGACCGTCTCGAAAAGACCGAGCATCTGAAAGAGAAAATCAACATCAAGCCTCAAGTCGACAAGTACGTCTTCGACGACGGTCACTGCATCTTCCTGTTGGCTTCGGGTCGACTGGTCAACCTTGGTTGTGCCACGGGTCACGCCAGCTTCGTGATGAGCAACTCGTTCACTAATCAGACCTTGGCCCAGATGGACCTTTGGGAGAAGCGCGGACAATATAAAGTAGGTGTCTACTGCCTGCCGAAATATTTGGACGAGGAAGTCGCCCGCTTGCACCTCGAAAAGATTGGTGTGAAGCTGACCAAACTCACGCAGAAGCAGGCCGACTACATTGGCGTGCCCGTTGAGGGTCCCTACAAGTCGGACATCTATCGTTATTGATTCGATTGGTTTGTTGAAGTTTTAATGAACTTCAAACGTTTTTTGGGAGCATCGCATTGGGCGTTGCTCCCTTCTTTATTGTCCTTCTCAGTGATGATGATGAAGGCAGCGTCGCCGAAGGTGTTGTTGATTCGGTGTTTCTTCAGGTCACGAATCGTCGATGGGAACTCGATTTCGATGAATTGGTTATTTTTTCTGTTGTGCTTCACTGTGACTTTCGTTTTCTCTTGGGCGATTTCAAGTCCAGTTTCGCCATCGAACCACCTTACAACGTATTGCGTACCAACAGCTTGTTTGCTAATCGGCAAGATGATACCATTGCACTTTGAGCAGGGCCTGGGCCTTTTGTCTTCGTCCAAAGTGTAGACATAACCTTTTGTGTCAACCTTGGCATCGGTAACGAAATGTCCTTTTGAGATGGATTTGTCAGTGAGGCGTCGCAAGGCTTGGTAGCTGAAAGCGGTGTCTTGGCACCAACCGTAGAGCGTGTCTTCATTGGCACTGGAAAGATAATAAGTCTCTATGCCGTTGGGGCATGTCCAGGTTTTTTTAGTTATCGAGACTGTGGTGTGAGGGGTGAAGGAGTCGGGGAGGAGCGGAATGTTTTTGCTATAGACCAACACAGGTGCAAAGATGCGGAGCAAGTCCTTGTCGCGTAGGTAGTTCCAGTACCAGAAGGAAGCGGGACCCATCGTGCCCGAAAAGAACGAAGCCCAAATGCAGTTGTGCGTGTCGAAACCAAACGGGTCTTTGTCTTGGTATTTCGGAGAAGTGGATTGCCCGAAACCAAACTCTCCGCAGTAGATAGGCTTGTCGGGATAGAGCGGGCGATAAGTCGCGAATTTTTGGAATAATTGCCAGGTGCGTTGTTCGGTTGACTTGGCCTTTTGGATGTTGCCGTAGGTGTGGTATTGCACGATATCGAGGTTGTTGTAAAGCGCACTCCCAATGTAGTCTTTTTCAGAAAAAGTGCCAAGCGAGGTGCTGACAAGGTGCTCGAATGGGTCGATGGAGCGGATATAGTTTGCCATCTCGCTATGCCATTTAACGATGTTGGTGTGGAACGACGCTTCAGGTTGGTCGTCGGCAGGTATATTGTTGACCTCGTTCCAAAACTCCCAACAAACGATATTGGTGGCATATCCCCAACGTGCCACGATGTAGCGAATCAGGTTTTTGGCAATCCTTTTGGCATTTTTGTCGGAGAAGAACAATGTTGGCGACTTCAAACCAAGCACGGTGTTGTAAGGGTTGTTGTCCCATCGGCTTGAACTATTGTGCATGTTGCCAAAGTCGCCAAAAGTGAAAAAGCAAGGCATGACGTTGATGCCGTTTTTTGCCGCGTATGCAATGATATGGTCGAGTTCGGCAGCGTCTTTTTGGTTGAGCGACGAGTCAAAGTACAAGGTGGGCTTTTTGCCGTTCATCTGCGTGAATTCCGGCCCATAAAGCGAAAGGTATTGGTAGCGTGAGAGCCAAATGCGCATATAATTGGCACTTCCTGCTAATTCGTCAATATAATGATTGTAATCGTAAATGCCTTTGGGATAATATCTTGAGCCTTTATAATCATACCATGCCACGTTAGGCCCGATGGGAAAGAAAGCTTGATACTTCGACACACCGTTTTGCATCACTTCACGTTTCAGGTATCTTGTGTTGGCCTTTCTGATGAACCCTTGGGCGTTGTCGACGGACCTGCATTCAAAACTAAGCGGGTATTTGTCGCTTGACGAAAGTACGGTCTTGCCTTTGCGGTCGATGGCAAAGAGGCAGAAAGTCCATTTTCCTGCCTGATTGGGTGTGAACCTCACACGCCAGCCCCTGTCGCGACTTGCCGTGGCCACTTCATAGTCGTCTTTTTGTTGGAAGGTATAACCTTCGTAATAGAACCCGTTGACTTTGAGGGATTTGCCGTCGGGAGCCGTAAACTCAGCATATACGTCGATGACATTGGGGTCGTAAGGATTGTCGTATTTCCCCAATTTAGGGAAAGTAAGGTCGGAGATGGTCGGTTGGGCATAAACGAAGACACACCAAAGGGTGACAAGGGAGACGAAAAAAGCTTTCCTCATGGCATTGTGTATTAATTCGGAGCAAAAGTAGTAAAAATCATTATCAATTCTTGTCCGCGAGGTTTTGATGTGGGTAAAATTTGTATCTTTGCGAACAAAATTGCAGTGTGATGACTGCATGAAAACGAGTGTTAAAACAGAACAATGAAAATTGCAGTCAATACACGTTTGTTGCTGAAAAACAAGCTGGAAGGCATCGGCTGGGTGGCATACGAGACTTTGCGTCGCATGGTGAAAGCACATCCTGAGGCGGAGTTCTATTTTCTCTTCGACCGTGAGCCTGATCCGATGTTTATTTTTGGCGACAATGTGAAACCTATAGTGCTGTTCCCTCAGGCTCGGCATCCCTTTTTGTTCATCTGGTTCTTCGAATTTTCGGTGAAAAAGGCATTGAAGAAAATCCAGCCCGACTTGTTTTTCTCGCCCGATGGTTATTTGAGCCTACGCTCCGATGTGCCACAAGTAGCTCAGTTCCATGACCTTAACTTCGAGCATTTCCCGAAAGATATGCCGAAGATCCATCTTTGGCATTACAAGACCTTCTTCCCGCGTTTTGCCCGCAAGGCCAAGCGCATCGTGACGGTGTCGGAGTTTTCGAAACAGGACATTGTGGAGTGTTATGGCATTAATCCTGACAAGATTGACGTGGCTTATAACGGTGTGAATGAGAAGTTTGCGCCTATCTCTGACGAGGAACAGGACGCCATCCGTGCGAAATACACTGACGGCAATCCATACTTTATGTTCGTCGGCTCGCTGCATCCGCGTAAGAACTTGGCGCGATTGTTCACCGCCTTCGACTTGTTTAAGAGTCAGACCTCGTCCAATGTCAAGTTGCTGATTGTAGGGGAGAAGCGTTGGTGGTCGGGACCCATCGAGCAAGCCTACACCCAAATGCGGTATAAGGACGAGGTGGTCTTTGCCGGTCGCTTGAGTGCTGAAGACCTGCATTTGGTGACGGCAGCAGCTTTGGCTTCGGTGTATGTGTCTTATTTTGAGGGCTTTGGCATCCCGATTTTGGAGGCGTTCAAGTGTGAGACTCCCGTCATCACCTCCAATGTGACTTCCATGCCCGAGGTGGCGGATGATGCGGCTTTGCTGGTCGACCCGTTCAGTGAGGCCTCCATCGCCGAAGGAATGACGGAGATGCTTGACGAGAATGTGCGCGAGGCCTTGATAGAAAAGGGCAGGGAACGCGCTATTGATTTTTCGTGGGATAAAGCAGCTGATGACATTTGGAACTCATTAATGAAAGCAATAAAAGAATAAGATATGGCTAAAATAATAATGTATCCTGGCGAAGCCAGAAAAGAAACAATGAATTGGAAAGATGCTCAAGGACAACACATCACGGCTGTGAAACGTAACATCCTGGTGCTCGGTTCGGGTGGCCGCGAACATGCCTTGGCATGGAAGCTGGCACAAAGCGAGGGCGCACATGTTTTCATCGCTCCAGGTAACGCTGGTACGGCACAAGTGGGTGTTAATGTTAATATAAAACCATCTGATTTTGAAGCTGTAAAAGACTTTTGCTTAAAGCAAGAGATTAACCTGGTTGTGGTAGGTCCCGAGCAACCTTTGGTGGACGGCATCGTCGACTTTTTCAAACAAGACGAGACTCTAAAATCGGTAAAGATCATCGGTCCCGACAAGCGCGGTGCACAGTTGGAGGGCAGCAAGGCCTTCGCGAAGGACTTCATGGAGAAATATGGTGTGCCGACGGCGAAGTGCTTCAAGGTCAACAAGGATAATCTTAGTGAAGGCTGTAATTTCCTCGAAAGCGTCAAGGCTCCCTACGTGCTTAAAGCCGATGGCCTTGCAGCAGGCAAAGGTGTGTTGATTCTCAATGATTTGCAGGAAGCTAAAAACGAGTTAGGCAAGATGCTTGACGGCAAATTCGGTGCAGCTTCGGCCACTGTGGTCATCGAGGAGTTCCTGAAAGGCATCGAAGTGTCTGTCTTTGTGCTGACCGATGGCGAGCACTATGTATTGCTGCCCGAAGCCAAGGATTACAAGCGCATCGGCGACGGTGACAAAGGCCTGAATACAGGTGGCATGGGTGCCGTTTCGCCAGGCCTGAATACAGGTGGCATGGGTGCCGTTTCGCCTGTGCCATTCTGCACGACCGAATTCTTGAACAGGGTAGAGGAATGCATCGTGAAACCTACATTGAAAGGCCTGAAAGCCGAAGGCATCGATTATAAAGGCTTCATTTTCTTGGGTTTGATGAACGATGGTTGCAATCCTTACGTTATCGAATACAATGTCCGCATGGGCGACCCTGAAACTGAAGCAGTGATGACCCGCATTGAGGGCGATTTTGCCGACTTGCTCATGGCTTGCGCCGATGGTCGCTTGAATGAAGTACATTATGCAAAGAGCGACAAGACTGCTGTCACGGTGATGATGGTTTCTGGCGGTTATCCCGAGGCATACAAGAAGGGCATGAAAATGAGTGGCCTGGACAACTTGAAAGAGGTCGTAGCTTTCCATGCTGGCACGGCATTTGATTCTGAAAAGGATGTGGTGACTGCGGGAGGGCGTGTCATTGCCGTCACTGCACACGGTGATTCGATTGAAGAGGCGAGAGGCATTGCCTATCGCGAGGTGGAGAAGATCCATTTCGATGGAGCCAACTACCGCCACGACATTGGACTTGACTTGATGAAGATGCAATGATAAAGTTTTTCAGACAGAGCTATGCCGTTCAGTATGTGGTGATTGCCTTGCTGGCGATTGCCCTGTGGCTTCCGGCATTCGTGTCGGGAAAGATAACCATGGGGTTGGGCTGTCCTGTTACACCATTTTTCAATCTGGTTGACGACCTGCTTGACTTTTCACCCATCGCCCAACATGCATTTGCCTTTCTCTTGTTGGTGCTTGAGACCTTGATTTTCAACGTGATGCTGGTCAAAAACCAAATTGTGGGTAAAGTGAGCACTATGGGTGCTTTCGTCTTTGTCTTGTTGATGAGTATGACACGCACCCAAACCAATTTTTATCCTTTTGCTCTGTCTGCTATTTTCATCATATTGGCAATCAGTACCTTGTATGAGATGTACCAGATGCCGAATCCAGAGATGAGCCTGCTGAAGACTGGGGTTTACATTGCATTGGCTTCAATGTGCTATTTCCCATCCATTTTGTTGGTCCTGTGGGTGATGATAGTTCTTCCTATAGCCAAGAAAGGCACGTTACGACTCCAACTAATACCATTGTTTGGCTTCCTCTTTGTGTATTTTGTCTATTTTGTTGCCGTTTATTTGTTCGGTGATTTTCTCCCATTAATGCACGCCTACCGTGACTATTTCACTTCAATTAAATTCTCGGTAGCGATGTTTAACTTAAAGATTATCTTGTTGTTAGTAATTCTTATTCTATCAACAGTCTTTCTTCTTTTTGGAAGCAGCAATGCCAACTTTGAGAAGACTGTTGCGGTAAGGACAAAGATATCCATGGCCGTAGTCTTATTGGTTTTTTCTATCGTCCTGCTGTTCATGGGTGGCAATGTTCTGATGAATGGCCTGATTTTCATCGCATTGGCTATTTTGGTATCGTATGCATTTTCCTATTTGGGCAACACAGGATGGGCCAATATGTTTTTGGTGCTTTTCATGATTTTGGTTTTTGCCAACCAGTATTACTTTAAATTCCTATAAGTCATGGGCTTGCTGACACATTATTCGAATATGGTCGAAGCTGGCTGCGACGAGGCAGGGAGAGGATGCTTGGCAGGTCCAGTTGTGGCTGCTGCTGTAATCCTAAAGAATGGTGCTGATTACCCTGAACTCAATGACTCGAAGCAGTTGACGGAGAAAAAACGTATGCAACTGCGCGAGCTGGTGATAAATGAAGCATTGACCTATGGCATCGGCGTAGTATCACCCCAAGAAATAGACGAAATCAACATTCTAAATGCCTCATTCTTAGCAATGCATAGGGCTTTAGATCAACTAAAGCTTCAACCAGAATTGTTACTGATTGACGGCAACCGTTTCAATCCATATAAGAAGATAAAGCACATTTGTGTCGTTGGAGGCGATGCAAAATACCAATCGATTGCAGCTGCTTCTATTTTGGCCAAAACCACAAGAGACATGATGATGGTGGAATATGACCAGCACTATCCGGTTTACAATTGGAAAAAGAATAAGGGGTATCCAACACCTGAGCACAAAAAAGCCATCGCCGATTATGGTACAACACCGCTGCATCGCATGACCTTCAATATGGCTATTCAATTAAAGCTTAACTTTTAATGAGTTGATATAACTTAAAGAATATGAAAAAGATAATCTATAATACAATACTGCTTATTTTAGTGTTTTCCGCATTGTCGCTGAAGGCACAAAACGAGGCTTTACAAAGGTATTGGGACGATGTGGATTTCAGCGATACGACTATGGTTGGTTCTCAAACGATGGCCGATAAGTTGGTCTCTTTTTTCTATTCTTTCACAGACGGCGACGAGCAACGTTTTGATAGTCTTTCGATTGAAGGTTTGGGTGTGGTGCTTGACAAGGCCAAGGTCAACATGAGGATGTATGAGTATGTCCTTGAATTTTCCTTGAATGGCTATTCGTCCATGGGCCGTGACAAAGTAACAGAATACCTTTTGAATTACCCTCAACTGGCTGAAGGCGAGATTAATATGGATGAAGGAATGCGGCTGGATTCCATCACGGAACCGTATCAAAAGGTGAGAGTCGGAGCAAAAGCACCTGATGTTCTGGGCGTTACCATTGATGGCCTTGATTATCATCTGTATGATTCTAAGGCTGAGCGTGTAATTATCGTATTTTGGTCCACGGATTGTGAATATTGCCATGACTTTTTGGTGCAAATCCGAAAGCATCTTAATTTGAAGTCTGATTATGAGCTGGTTACTTTTGCTTTGGCAGAAAACCAAGAGGAAGCGGTCGCAACGGTGAAAAAGATGCGTTTGCCAGGATACCATTTCTTTGATGATCTACGTTGGGATAGTAAACCGTTTTTGGATTACCATGTCACTTCAACACCGATGGTCTTGGTTTTGGATGCCAAGCACAACATTGTTTGCAAACCTTACGATTGGTATGAATTAAAGGAATGGTTGAATAGAAATAATTAAAACAATTGAAAATTATATAGTTATATGAATAAAATTAAATCATTTTTCCTCTTGCTTGTGCTGGCATTCTCGGTTGGCACGAGTGTCGCCCAGGATGCAGAATCGCGCTGGGTGGATTCAGTGTACAACAGCCTAACTTTGGAGCAGCGTGTAGCACAATTAATATGTATGCGCGCCAACCAGCCCGATAAACCTTTCTATGAGGATGTGGCGAAGTACATCAAGCAGTACAATATCGGTGGTGTGTGTTTCTTCCGCGCCGATGCAGAAGCACAGGTCAACCAGACCAATGCTTGGCAGGCCTTGGCGAAAACCCCGCTGATGGTTTCCATTGATGCGGAATGGGGCTTGGCCATGCGCGTGAAGAAGACCTTGGCCTATCCTTATCAGATGACTTTGGGTGCCATTTCCGATGATGAACTGATTTACGAGATGGGGCAGCAGGTGGCAGAGCAATGCCAGCGCATGGGTATCCATGTGAATTTTGCACCTGTGGCAGATGTCAACTCCAACGCAGCCAATCCTATTATCGGAATGCGCAGCTTTGGTGAAAACCCGCAAATGGTGGGAGAAAAAGCTACAGCATACGCCTTAGGCATGCAAAGCAAAGGCTTGATAACCAGCATGAAGCATTTTCCTGGCCATGGTAACACAGCAACGGATTCGCACATGACCCTGCCCACCGTGAACCGCACGATGGATGAGGTGCGTGACATCGAACTCGCGCCTTTCCGCTATATGATTGAACAAGGTGTGAATGGCGCCATGGTGGGGCACCTGTATTTCCCTGCCATCGAGAAGGTTAAGAACACTTCGTCCTCGCTTTCGCATGGCGTGGTAACCGATTTGCTGAAGGAACAGATGGGCTTCGAAGGCTTGATTTTCACCGATGGCCTTGACATGAAAGGTGTATCTGAAAAAGTGAGACAAGACAGTGTGCCGTATGTTGCGTTCATGGCGGGCAACGATGTGCTGATTCTGCCTACCAATGTGCCGTTTGCCATCAAGACCATCAAACAGGCTGCCGAACGCGATCCTCAAGCCGCGGCTCGCTTGGAAGAAAGCTGCAAGAAGATCTTGCGCTACAAGTATCGCACAGGCTTGAACAACTACAAGCCTGTTTCTACTGCCAACCTGATGACGGACCTGAAGAAAAAGGCGTATACCGAATTGCGTCAACAGTTGTATGACGAGGCCATCACGATGCTTCGTAATGAAAACCAAGTGATTCCTTTGGTCAACAACCAGAAAATCGCGGTGGTGACCATCGGTAACACTAAAAACGACGTGAACGATGGCCTTATCGCCCGTGGTTTTAGCACGACTTCTTTTGTTGTCAAGAAAGAGGACATCGCTTCGAAGTCAGCGGATTGGCTGAAAAAGCTGGAGGGTTACGATTTGGTGGTGGTCAGTATTGAAAAGACGACGATGTTTGCTAGCTCGAACTATGGCATCACCGACGAGACGGTGAAGTTCTTCAACCGGTTGGTAGCACAAAACGATGTGATCCTCAACCTGTTTGCCTGTCCATACGCCTTGGATTTGTTCCGTATTAATAACAGCGTCAAGGGATTGGTAGTAGCTTATCAGGATGAAGTGCCTGCCGTCGATGCCGTCGTGAGGCTGCTCTCGGGTGAACTCGAAGCCCATGGTACGTTGCCAGTCTCGACAACAAAATTCCATTACGGCGATGGCATTGTGGCTGATATGCCAGAACGCAAAGAACACATCCTTCCACAAAAGGAAATGCCTTCGCCTTCTATACAACCCATTCAAAATGAGCAAGGTTTTCAGGCTCCGAAAGGTAAGATAAACGCAAAATATGCCGCCAAGTTGGACTCCGTCGCCTTGTCGGGCATTAAGAAAGGAGCTTATCCTGGCTGCCAGATTGTTGCGATGAAGGATGGCAAAATGGTGTATGACAAATGCTTCGGCACTTTTACCTATGGTGGCGGTCATCAGGTGCAGCCCGACGACCTCTATGACATAGCATCATGCACCAAGATTTTCGCCTCGACGCTGGCGGTGATGAAGTTGTATGACAAAGGTCTGATTGACTTGAACAAGACCTTGGCCGACTTTTTCCCCTATCTGAAAGGCAAGGCCCATGGTAACTTGAAACTCATAGAGCTTATGACGCATCAAGCAGGGCTGAAGGCTTGGGTGCCATTTTATAAGGTGACAGTCGACGAGAATGGTCCCAAGGCGGAGTTCTACAGCGACCATATCGATGAAAGCCATAGTGTTAGGGTGGCGGAAAACCTTTATCTCATAAATGATTATGAGGACCGCATTTTCGATTCAGTGGCAAAGACGCCTTTGGGCAAGAAGAAATATCTCTATAGCGACATGGGCTTTTATTACATCCCGAAGATTGTGAAACAGCTAACCAATCAGAATATTGAGGACTATCTGAGGACGGAGTTTTACTATCCCATGGGGCTGAACCATATCTGTTACAAACCCTTGAGCCATTTCACCCGCGAGCAAATCGCCCCAACGGAGAATGACACCGTCTTTCGCCGTCAGCTGATTTGGGGCGACGTCCACGACCAAGCGGCAGCTATGTTCGGCGGCGTTGCAGGTCATGCGGGGCTGTTTTCCAATGCCCGCGACCTGGCGGCCATCATGCAGATGCTGTTGGATGAGGGCACTTACAACGGCGTACGTTATCTGAAGCCTGAGACGGTACGCTATTTCACAAAAGCTCCCTTTGCCGCCAGCAACGACAATCGCCGTGGCATTGGCTTCGACAAGTTGCCCATCAACAAGAAAGGCACTTGCACCGCCTCCAAGTCTGGTTCAATGCAAGGCTTCGGACACACAGGCTTTACGGGGACCTTCGTTTGGGCCGACCCCGCCAACGACTTGATTATCATCTTCCTAAGCAATCGTGTGTATCCCGATGCAGAGCCTAACAAATTGGTGAAATCGGGACTCCGCACTGTATTGCACGATATTCTTTACGAGGCGTATCCCGTGGAATAAGCTTTCTTAAATCTCTTTCTTGTATGCCCTTCTACGCATGAAAGGCTCTGTTTTGTAGTCGCCAAACAACGATTGCACCTTGTAGTTTTCCTCCAATTGGGGATTAAGAATGACCTTGTTGACGCCACGTCGTATGCAGTTCTCATGCAAATACTTGAACATCAACAAAGGCACGCCACAACCTTGGTACTTGGGTGCGACGCCAATGATGAGGGCTTCCAATGTGTCATTCTTCTTCAAGGCTTTGAGAATGTGGATAAAACCAAAGGGGAATAAGCGACCGTTGGCTTTTTTTACGGCCTTGGAGAGTGATGGAACACAAAACAGGAACCCGATGGGCTTGTCTTCCTTGTCGACGGCAACGGATACAAAATCCTTGTCCAAGATAGGGACGTATGTATCTAAATAGTTGGCTATCTGCTTGTCGGTCAAGGGGGAGAATCCCATGAGTGGAGCAAAGGCATCGTTATACATGTGGAAGATCTCCAAACCGTATTGTTTGCCCATCTGCCTCATGCTCTTGGGCTTCACCACATGGACACTATAGCGCTCTTCGATGAGGTGAGCGAATTTGTAGGTAGGGGGTATTTCACTGTCGACCAAAAGCACGCTTTGTGTCCAGTCCACATCTTTCACGTAACCAAGTTTTTCCAACATCGTATCGTAATAGGGGAAGTTGTAAAGGCAGGTGAACGGACTTAGATGTTCGAAACCTTCAACCAAAAGGCCTTCCTTGTCCATATCGGTAAAGCCCCATGGCCCGATGATTTCGGTGCAGCCGCGTTCTTTTCCCCATACGATGACGGTGTCCAACAGCGCTTTTAAAACAGCCTCGTCTTCAATGAAATCCAGCCAACCAAAACGCACTATCTTTTTGTCTTTGTTGGCTTTATGATTGATTATGGCTGCCACGCGACCCACAATTTCGTCACCACGATAGGCGAGGTAACAATCTGCCTCACAAAAGTCGTAGGCTCCATTCTTCTTGGGGTTGAAGTTGTCGTATTCATCACCCTCTAAGGCAGGCACCCAGTTTTCACAGTCTTTGTAGAGTTTGAGGGGGAAAGTCACAAACTTTTTCAATTGGTTGTGACTTTCCACCTTGACGATATGGATTGACATAAGATTATTGTTTTGTGTTTGCTTCAATGTAATCGATCACTTCTCCCACTGTGATGAATTTCGGATTGCCTTCAAACCGGAATCCGAACTTGTTCTCTGTGGCAAGGCTCAGCAGCAGAATGGTCAATGAATCCAAGCCCAGGTCACGGACCAGTTGTGAGTCCTCGGTAGCGGTGGAAAGATCAATGGAGGGCTTGATAAGCTTGATAATCTCTTTTAATTCTTCAAATATTTCTTCTCTTTGCATGGCGTGGATTATTGGTTACGTAATACTTTCATGGCACCAGAACGCTTGAAGTCCTCCTTGCGAATGGTAATCTTGCTCACACGGTGTGTGCTGGGCAGCGTGGCATTGACTTTGCCTACAAGGTCCTTGAAATAGGCTTCCACTTCCTCCCAAGGGCTATTGCCGAACTCTTCCATGCGGGGCAGGATTTCGATGCCTATCACCTTGTTGCCATCCACGTCTTCTTCTTTGACGAGGCAATCGCGAAGCCTGTTGTCTTTGTAGAAGGGTTCCTCGATGCTTTCAGGGCTGACGTTTTCGCCATTGGAGAGGATAATGAGGTTCTTGATTCGGCCCACGATGTACATGTAGCCTTCTTCATCGAAGCGGACGAGGTCGCCGGTCTTCACCCATCCGTCAGGTGTCAATGTCTCAGCGGTCTTTTCGGGTTCGCCGTAGTAGCCGAGGAAGACGTTGTCGCCACGGAACCACAATTCGCCGTCGACCACCTTGGCTTCTTGTTCGGGATAGAGCTTTCCGACCGATGTGGGCTTTTCCTTTACATCAATGTTGCCAGTGGTCAGGTTGGCGCCTTCGGTCATACCATAGCCCTCAAAGAGTTGTATACCAATGGCATCAAATTCGCCGATGAGTTTCGGAGGAACATTGGCTGCACCCGAAATGATGTATTTAAGGTTGCCACCGAGATAACCGACGCCGTACATCTTGATGAGTCCCATCAGAATTTCGCAGATACCAGGAACAGCCACCAGGTATGTCGGTTTAATCATCGGGAACTTGGAAATAGTCTCCTTTACGTTGCCGGCTGACACCCATTCAGCACCCTTATATAGGGCCGACAATGTGCTGGCGATTAATCCGAAAACATGGCTCAAAGGTAACACTGTGGCATAGCGGTGGCATCCAAGTTGCTTTCCAGGAGCATAGCAGCCGTTCAACGCACCACGCATCAAGGCTCTGTGAGGCAGAATGGCACCCTTGGGTGCGCCAGTCGTGCCACCAGTGAAGAAAATGGCGGCAGGGTCGTTCTTGTCGACGGTGGCGACGGGAGCCGTGTGGTCGGCGCAATCGGTGATGGCGATGACCTTGCAAGGAGCACCTTTCACGTTTTCCATAAAGTCTTTGCCAGCGGCCAATACCTTCACGCCAAACTTCATGCAGCAGCCAACGATGGCCTGTGGGGGAAGCATGGCGGGCAAATTGATGGCCACATAGCCCGCCGAGGTAACGGCGAGGAACATTTCAACAGCTTCAACAGTGGAGTTGTCAAGGATGGCCACTTTGTCGCCCTTTTGCAGGCCCATGTCGTTGAGCAAGGCACGCTTACGTGCAACAAGGTCGCATACTTGTTTATAATTATATGTGTTCACCGTATTGGAAAGGCAAGGCAAATCGCCCCATTTTTGCTCAATCCAGGTCACAAATTCGGGAAGGGTGGGGATGAACTTCAACTGCGCAAGCTCTTCGGCAGGAAGCATGGAAAGAAAATAATTACTCATGATTTTTAAATTAATAGTTGTTTATGGGCGCAAAATTACAAAATCAAACCTAACGCTCCAAAACCAATTGAGTTTTTTTGTTTCTTTGCAACCTAAAACACACTCATAATGCATACCTACAAGCACGAAGTGAAATACTACGAATGCGACCGCATGGGCGTGACGCATCATTCCAACTATGTCCGTTTCATGGAAGAGGCCCGGGTGGACTACCTCGACCAGTTGGGGTTCGGCTTTGAGAAGATCGAGGCTGAAGGCGTGTTTTCGCCCGTCATCTCGGTTCAATGTAATTATAAAAGCCCTACCACATTCAAGGATGTCATTGACATTCAAGTCGCTATCGGAAAGGTGTCGGAGATGAAGTTTGAGTTTTTGTATGAGATGCGTGTAGGCAACAAGACGGTCTGCACTGCTGAAAGTATGCACTGCTTCATTGAAAACGGTCGCCCGGTGGCCATCTCCAAGCGTTTGCCCGAACTTTTTAAAGCCATACAATCCCAACAATGAAAACATCAAAAGTTATATTAATAACCGGCGCAAGTAGTGGCATCGGCTATGACACGGCTGCTGCCTTGGCCAAGCAAGGGCATAAGGTGTATGCCGCAGCCCGCAGAATGGAAAAAATGGAACCCCTACGACAACAAGGTGTGATGCCCATTAAAATGGACGTGACCGATTCGGCATCTTTGGAATCGGGTATCCACACCGTGATGGAGGCCGAAGGCCGTATCGACGTGCTTATCAATAATGCTGGCTACGGCTATTTTGGTGCCATCGAGAATGTGAGCATGGAAGAGGCACGCCGGCAGGTGGAAGTCAACGTTTTTGGTTTGGCACGCTTGTGTCAGTTGGTGCTGCCCATCATGAGAAAACAAGGCTCGGGACGCATTATCAACACCTCATCAGTGGCAGGAAAATCGGTGCTGTATTATGGTGGCTGGTACCATGTGACCAAGTATTCCGTTGAGGCCTTCAGCGACGCTTTACGCATAGAGATGAAGCCTTTCGGCATCGATGTGGTGATGATAGAACCGGGCGGCATTAAGACGGAATGGGGACATATCGCCGCCGACCACTTGGCTGAGTCGTCGAAGGGCACGGCATACGAGGAGACTGGGCTTCAGGAAGCGGAAAATTTCCACTGGATGTATGATACCAACTACCTTTCGCAGCCTTCCGTGGTGACCAAAGCGATGTGTAAGGCCGTCAACAGCCGTCGTCCTCGCGCTCGTTATCGCACGGGTGCCTTCGCCAACACCATCGTGTTCTTCCATTGGCTACTCCCAACCCGTTGCTGGGATGCCGTGGTGAGAAGTTTGGGGAAAGTCAAGGCCCCTGTGAAGAAAAAGTAGAAATTAGAACCTATAAACCAACAGCCCTTTCACCGTCCAGTCGCGGAAGGAACCTTGGAAAGTGAGGTCGTCTACATAATCCGGAAGATCCATCTTCTTGATGACGAAAGCATCGTTGCTGCGGAAATAGAACCAATTATAGGTGAATTGTGTCGAGAAATAAATCCTTCCAAAGGTAAGGCTGATGGCGGCACTGCCAATGTAATTCGGCATAGGATAGCACCATATCTTGGAGATCTTCTCACCGCTATAGTTTCCTTCATCGTCATATTCGTATGAGGTGGTAGTCAAATAGTTGACCAACGTAATTACTGGCATGGCAGTCAAGTTGATGGTGAGGTTGCGGAGTTTTTCATCGCGAGGTCCGACAGGGTCTTTGTGCCAAAGCACGAAATTGACCGAATAGCCGCCACCTATCGAGGCTTGCATGGTGGAGAAGCAATCCAAAAGGTTGTATGAATCCCATGCGGCTTCGGGAGAATTAAACAGGCGGCCTTGCATATAACGTGCCGTCAACATCCATGAACCTGCTGTGTGGCGTTGCACCAAGCCAATCTTATAGGCGGCAGGGTAGGCGAAACGTTTGTTGTTGAAGACATAGTAGCCATCGATGGCGAAGTTTCTCAATATAGCAGATTCCTTTGAGACGATTTCGTCGTGTATATAAAGGCTGTCGCCTTCGTTTCCAAGTGTCAGCTCCGAGGTGAAAGGATTGGTGATTTTGAAATAGTTGAACCGTACACCCCACGATTTGCCGATGATATTGAACGCGAATGCGCTCTTTTTCCAAGCACTCTTATGGCCCACCTCGAACCCATAACCGAGACTGATATTGCCGTATCCGACCTCAAGACCGACTTTTTTACATAGGTTTTCACTGAGTCGGTATGTGGAGAGGCCAGGAACGGACTGCCCATCATTGTCTATGTTGAATTTGACATTGGTATTAAACACTGCTTTTTGTCCCGTAGAGAACAGTCCTAACGAAAAACAAGGCTTTGGCTGGTAAATGCGCGTCGTATCTACCACAGCGGGTTTAGTCAAAAAGTAGTTGACCTTGTGCCAAAAGGTGCGTTCTTGAGCCTGTAAGGATGACACTCCCAGAAAAAATGCTATGATGATTAGGAGTCTTTTCATCTGTGTTGATTTGGTCGCAAAGATAGAAAAAAACTAAAATCGCCCGTCGAAATTTTCCGACGGGCGATTCTCTATTGCCAATTATGCTTTATTTCATTTCGGCAGGATAAGTCAATCCCATATTGTAGAGGATGAACGAGTAAATGTCAGCCTGTTCTTCCAGGACCTTGGAGATGGGTTTGCCGCCACCGTGACCGGCTTTGGTGTCGATGCGGATGATCTTAGGCTCTGGTCCAGTTTGGGCAGCCTGCAAGGCAGCTGCATACTTGAACGAGTGGGCGGGCACCACGCGGTCGTCGTGGTCGGCAGTGGTTACCATGATGGCGGGATAGTGTACGTCCGCACCGCTCTTGATGGTGTGCAGCGGTGAGTAGGCATACAAAGCCTTGAACATGGCTTCGTCGTCCTCGCTGGTGCCGTAGTCGCTGGCCCAGTTCCAGCCGATGGTGAAGAGGTGGTAGCGCAACATGTCCATCACGCCGACTTGCGGCACGGCCACGGCGAAGAGGTCGGGACGCTGGTTGACGACTGCACCGACGAGCAAACCGCCATTGGAGCCACCGTTCAATGCCAAGTATTTCGGCGAGGTGTAGCCGTTATTAATAAGGTATTCGGCGCAGGCGATGCAGTCGTCGAAGACATTCTGTTTCTGCAACTTGGTGCCGGCGATATGCCATTCTTCACCGTATTCGTTGCCACCACGCAGGTTCATCTGGGCGTAGATACCGCCATTCTCGATGAAGGGCAGCCGTGAGGTGCTGAAGCCCGGGTTGAGGGTGATGTTGAAGCCGCCGTAGCCATACAGGAAGGTCGGGTTGGTGCCATCTTTCTGCAAGCCTTTCTTGTAAGTCAGGAACATCGGGACCTTGGTGCCGTCCTTCGAGGTGACAAAGACCTGTTCGGTGACAAAGTCGGTCGACCTGAAGTCAATAGCAGGAGTGCGGAACACGGTCGAGGTGTTGTCGTCGATGTTGTATTGGTAAATCGTGGTGGGGAATACGAAAGAGGTAAATGCATAGAACACTTCGGGTTCTTTATATTCGCTGCTGAAGCCAACCGAACCGTATGTGGGCAGGGCAATCTCATGGAGCAGTTCGCCGTCCATGGTGTAGACGTATGCATGGTTGGCGGCGTCCTTGTCGTAGGTGACGATCATCTTGCCGTTGGCTAGGTTGACCCCTGCGATGACATTGTCGCTTTCGGGAATCACATCGACCCAGTTTTCCATTTGTGGGGCCTTGACCGACACTCGGCAGATACGGCCCTTTGGTGCGTTGTAGTTAGTGAAGATATAGAGCACATCGTCAATGACATCGATAGGCATATATTGATAATCCATATTGTCGGCGATCTGTACGAACTTGTTTTTTTTGTCAGCCATGTCTCTGATCCACAATGTGCTGCCAGCGCCTTGACCGCTTTCGAAGAGGAACATGTAATGCTCATCCTCGGTCAGGTCGACCTGGTGGAAATAACGCGGCTGGGCGGGGTTGGAGTAGAAGAGTTCGTCCTGTTCCTGCGGCGTGCCGAGTTTATGGTAGTAAATCTTGTGGTTCTCGTTCACGTTGCTGAACTCCTTGCCTTCTTCGGGGCGGTCGTAGGCGGCGTAGAAGAAGCCGTCTTTATACCAAGTGGCGCCCGTGAACTTGGCCCATTCGATATGGTCGGGGAGGAGTTCGAGGTCTTTCATGCTCTTCACGTAGATTTCAACCCAGTCGGAGCCGCTGCGTTGGATGGTGTAAGCCATGCATTTGCCGTCGTTGGAGAAACTGATGCCGCCCAATGAGACGGTGCCGTCATCGGAGAGTTTGTTGGGGTCGAGGAGGACGGTAGGCTCGCTGTCGAGCGTCTCTTGCATGTAGATGACGCTTTGGTTCTGTAGGCCGTCGTTCTTCGAATAGATGTAGCGGCCATGTTTCTTCGAAGGCATGCCGTAGCGTTCGTAGTCCACGAGTTGCGTGAGGCGGTCCTTGAGGGCGCTGCGGAAGGGGATGTGACTCAAATAGTCTTGCGTGACTTCGTTCTGTTCCTTGACCCATTTGGCGGTCTCGGCGGAGGTGTCGTTTTCGAGCCAACGGTACGGGTCGGCGACCTTCGTGCCGAAGTAGTCGTCAACGACGGTGGTGTCTTTTCTCGTCTCAGGATAGGCCTTGACGGAATAGCGTTCAGGCTGCTTTGGTTGCTGGTTGCAGCCGAATAGGGTGATTGTGCCCATAACTAATAAGGTGAGTTTTTTCATTATTAAGGATTTAAGATTTAATGATTCAAGATTCAAAATTTAAGATTTAAAGATTGACGGGGACAAAAGTACGATAATTTGGTGGAATGGGTGAATTATTCTTTTAGAATTCAAAAAACAAACTATTGTAAACTTCAAACAAGTAATCATCCTCAAAACACTCTGCATAATCATTTCTTCCATAAATGTCTTCTAAAAAAATGACATCTGGCAAATCAAGCTTGACACTCCGAATTAGTCCATTGCATGGCAATTCAACTCGTTGGTTTACCAAGCCTTTCAATAGCAAAATACGCTTGATTTCGGAATAAGCTAACATCCATAGTTTAGCCTTTTCTTCTTCAAAATCAATAAAATCAAGTTCGTTTCCGTTCTTCATATTATCCTCAATTCAGTCATGCAAAAATAGAGGAAACATGATGAGAAAACAAGTTTATTTCAGGTCGTTATTTGAAAACCGAACAGCTAATCCAATCGCTTTGCCAAGTAAAGGTGGGACGGCATTGCCTATTTGAACCAACTGCTTGTTTTTCTTTCCCTCAAAGATAAAATCATCTGGGAAAGATTGCAAACGAGCCATTTCACGTGCAGTAAGAACTCTCGGCAGTTTGGGATGAATGTTTACTCCACCATGATTTTCCTTTATAGTGCAAGAAGCTTCATTCCAAGGACATTTCTTCCAAGCATCAGAATAGCCTTTGTAAAGACTTTGTCCTTCTGCCAACTCCATCATTCGTTTTGCCATTTCTGGTTTATGCTTTGTTGGGACATGATTAAATGCTTCATCTTCAGGATGGTTCATCAAATCAGCAATGGCTTGACCAGTAGTGACATATTCATTTGGAGTCAGCATTGGTTTAGGATGGTAGTTTTTCGCTCCGATCCTATTTCCTATGAAAATGACACGTTCTCTCTTTTGCGGTGTATAGTAATCGGCAGCACATAAAGTTGTGACATTCATCTCATAGCCAATAGCTTTGTAGTCTTGTATGATTTTTCTTTCCACACCTCCATTTAGCATACTACGAAGACCTTTAACGTTCTCGCAAATGACGAATTCAGGACGCAGTTTGTTTACAATGTCTAGCATTTCAAGATATAACGAATTTCTAGGATCATCAACGATGCGATTTCCAGCCATGCTAAAACCTTGGCAAGGGAATCCACCTGCAACTACACTCAATTGTCTTCCACCGAGTTGCTCGTTTACAGTTTTATAGAACAAATCCTTGCTTTCTTGTTGTTTAATATCTGCATCAATAAAGGGATGGTCAAAATTTCGTTGATAGGTCATACCTGCTTCCTTGAACCAGTCTAATCCACAGATGCCTTGCAACCCTGCCATTTCCAAACCTTTGCTTAGTCCACCTGCACCACAAAACAGATCCACAAAAGTCATTTTTGATTCAGTAGGATGTTCCCAGACTTTTGAAATGTCTGCCCAATTCACAATATCCACTTTTTTTGTCACAGATGGCTTTACTTTATGCTCTACAATTTCACCAAACAAATCATACTCAATCTTTTCCGATTCTTTCAGAATAATATCTTTGTTTTGCTCAATGTATTCTTTTTCGATTCGATAGGTATTGTTGACTTTGGTTGTGACTATTTTTCCGGAAGCCACTAATTTCCTGACGGCTTTGACCGAAAGATTCAGCATTTCGGCGACTTCGTTGATTGAATATGTTTCATTGCTCATTTGACTTTCTTTTTGTGGTTAGGGTAAAATTTTTCAAGAATGAAATCAGTTGTTTCTTGGCTGATTTTCAAGGCGGACTGGATCCGATATTCTACAGGGTCATATTGATAGCAACCAACACATCCTAGCTCTTCGGTATATTTTTCATCACCTTCGTAAAAAGAGTATGGATTTCCTTCTATGTTCTTCGCATCCCATCGCAAATCGGATATTTTGCAATTCTTGCATATTTGACGTTTGATGTCGTTGGCTGCTTTGCAAAGAGGCTGAAAGTCTTCTAGTTGCTGCGTTGAGAGGTCTGAAACTCGCATATCGTTCTTACGCCCGTCTTTGTGGTCAACCTCTATCGTAGTATTTTCTGACGTTCCGTTCACGCCCAACATGACACATTTACGTTTTCTTATAGCGTCGCATATATCCTTTCGTATAGCTTGGCTAAAATGCTGTTGTTCATTAAAACCGACAAGACGAATTGCGTCTATTCGGTTTCCAGGTGTAATAGTTCTATCAACCTCAACTTTGTATTTCCTTTGTAGAGGAGAGGATGCTCTTCCCCAACTCCATCCATTTCCAAGTTCCAATGATTTGTACTTGCCAATAAATTCGGTAACATAAACCCATCGACTTACACCATTAGCGTTAGGTTGAGCCAATTCCAGAAATAAATCAATCATTCCCATAATCATTTCTCCTTTCTGAAAACAAAAACATACTCGTGTTTGAATAGGAAATTACCATTGCGCAGAGCGCGATAACGCCATAATGCTTCGCTCCCGATTTTTGCTCTGTTGCCAACCATATCCTTGACAACAATTCCCTTTAGTTTGCAATCGAACTCTTTTTTGATAGCATCCATCAAGTAAAACCCTAATGGGACGACTTCACCATTTCGATAAATACGCCTATGACCAAGACAAAATGTTTCTTTGCTTTTAGTAAATCAACTCCACTATGCATTGACGCGATGAATTTCTTTGTAAATTCATCAATATCAGTAATGTTCGATAAGTCTTCTGCTTTGTCAGTGAATTTGATAATATCTAAATAGGGAGGATGTGCAATAACAAGGTCTACTTTTTTCTTTTCATACCTTTTCAGATCTTTCTTGATTAAGTCTTGTGCACCTTGTGTGTCGCAAATGTCGTGATTATGAATTGTGAAATGAATACTGTCGCAATCTGTCATGCTATTGCCAACAAAATCTATGATTTCTGTATTGATGTCGAAGCCAATAAAATCACGATTCAGGTTTTCACATTCGTATAGTGTCGTTCCACTTCCCATAAATAAATCCAATACAACATCATTTTCATCTGTGAAGCGACGAATCATGTTGTTCGGAATCTGTGGAGCAAAATTGCCATGATAGATATTTGTATGCTTGCCGCCTTTTGCTCTGGGGCCAATAATCCAAAGGCTGTCCACATTGAGACTAGCATCTCTCCAGTTTTCCTTATCGAAATCCATACCCACCTCCAATCTGCGGGGGCATCAGATAAGGCATTATTACAACTTGCGTGTGTAATTCTTTGTTTACCATACAATGCCGTGCTTTTGTATAGCGTAAGAAAACTTGTTCGAGGAAACAGGTGGACAAATACCATCGAAAACGATGAAGCGTGGACACTTATCGCTTTCCGAGGTATTTGGCTGACCTGTGCACCGAATAAGTTACGTCCACGCTCATGCACGGACGTTTGAACCTATTCTTCGGTACACTTCTTCTAATCGCCAAATTTTCGGAAAGTCTCGAATAAATTGCAAACGCTATGGTTTATAATATGTTAGTTGCTTCTATATTTTTTATGTGTCTTTTATTTCGTTTTTAGGGTTTATCCATGCAAAAATAGACAATTATTTTGTATCGGAAAGAATTGTTGAATAGAAAAATCGGAATTTCGATTTTCTAATTCAAATGCTTCCCTATGGTAATAATCACCTAAAAAGCAAGTATTACTGTAATGGAAATTGTTAGTTGTTCGGAAAAACTGAAGAAGTGATGTTTTTATTGAATTCTTTTTGCTATTTTTGCAATGAAATGCATTAACTCCATTTTCGGTCTAATTTGGAGGAAAGGGAGGAGGTGGAGATGATGGAGGAAGTGATAGGAAATCAGATGGTATAAAACATATAATCAAAAAAAATATGGGTCATAATCCAAAATTAAATGTTTACACGTTACAATTGAATCCACAAGATGATTCGGTTCAAACATTTCGCGATTTGTTCAAATGCAAATATAATGAAGCTGCATCTGTTTTAGATAATGAATTATTCAAAAAGTATTTTGAAGACTTTGTAAATGGCATTGGAGACAAGGATTTTAGGAAAGACTCTAAAAACAAAAAAGTAATAGGGAAAGTTGATAGTTCTACTGTTTCTGTTCCTTTACGTCCAACAAATGATGACTGCATTGATGGTGTTATTGAAGGTGGTAAATATGGTATTAGAAGGGAGTTCGCTGACACTAATGATAAAAGTCATAAAAATATTATTAGTGAAAATAATGCTGTTCTAGATCAGTATTATATCTTGGTTTATACACCACTAAATAGTCAATTTGGTTTTCTATTGATTCAATCGTATACGGAGGAAACTGTTCAGGATTCTATAAAGAACTTCATCAGAACATTCTTCTCTTGTGAGAACTATTTCTATAATATTAGAATTGAGCCATATGTTCCTCAAAAAGTTATTGAGAAATATATGAATGCGTCAAAGATTAGTATGTTCGGATTTACTACAAAGACGAGTTTGTCTGAGTCATTAAGAAACGATATACATATTAAGGGGCAAACTTTTGAAGTAGAAATCAAAATTAAACCGTTAGAATCATCGATAAATCCATATTCAGAAGAAGCGAGTCAAATTTTTGATGCAATAAGTGAAAAAGTATTTGACGGAAGGCAATTAAAAGAAGGACAGGGGAAGGCATATGTCGTTGATGATAAAAAAAGAAGGGCACATTATGACATAGAACGAGACTTGAAAGAAAATGTTAGGCCGACTATATATTTAGAAGATGCAGGTGTTACCTGTGATGAGAATACAGGAATTCCTGATTTTAAAGCTATTCAAAAATATTGCGTTGAGATATTAGAAGAAATAAAACAAGAGTTTAATCAACAAACACAGATTCATGAATTTTAAGAATTTGACTGATTTAGTAAAAGATGCTCATCTTTATCAATATGCTGATATATCAGATACTGAAGAGCAAATAGAAAAGAAAAGGCCAAAGGCTTTTTTTACAAAGGCCCAATGGATTATCATTGTTTGTGCAATACTAATTAATGTCATTATTCAAGATGGTTATAACAAAGATTTTTGTGGTTATGTAATTTCTGGATTGTCGTTATTTGTGGGTATCTTTTTTACTTTTATTATTGCATTATATGACAAATTCAGCAATGTTGATTTCTCCAAATATCATTATAAAAATAGTATAGAGAACTATCCTTTGGGCATTAAACTCAAAAACTATTATAAAAAAACAACCGTTTTGTCATTATATCTTGTTGTATTATCTATTATTTGCATCTTGTTGTTGTCTTGTACATTATTATTCGAGGATCATTTGAACAAAACTATAAATCCCATAAATGTATTTGCTAATATCAGTAACAATCATTATCTTTTTACACTTAAAGCCATTGCGTTATTTGTCTATCGCTCGGTTGTCTTCTATTTTTTGATTGATTTTGTTTTGATTACGATATATTTGACTGCTTCCATATATGATTTTATCATTAGTGAATACAACAAAGTAAAACTAAAATAATGCATTATTTTGACCATACTCATATTTTATCACTTGTAATCCACCAGGTCGGTAATAAGATAAACAATGAATCGTTGGTACTTTCTCAAAGTGTTGTTTCTCTATCCGAAACAATACAAGAAAATTTGATAGAGTTTTTTTTGTCACAATTCAAAACCGAAGAGTACTACCAAATTTATCATGACGTGGCATTGTCGTTAAATGAAGTCTTTGTATATGTTTCTCAAATTTTTGACGACCCAGAAACGCTATATGACCAATCTGTAAGCCTCGCCAAACACCTTTACGACCAGAGCACCCATCCAAAAATCAAGGGCGGCGAGTTTTACACGGTCTATTTCAAAGATTGTATCGTAGACGGCGATACGGTGGATGCCGTTGGCTTGTTTAAGTCGGAGAACAAAGACACTTTTTTGAAAGTACTGCGTGAAGATGGTAATTTCAATCTTGAAAGCGAGCAAGGTATTAACATTAAAAAATTGGACAAAGGCTGCCTGATTTTTAATAAGGAGCGTGAAAACGGCTATGTCGTTGCCGTTGTGGATAACACCAACAAAGGTGTAGAAGCGCAATATTGGATTGATGACTTCTTACACATTCGCCAACGCAAAGACGAATATGCCAACACGCAAAATGTGATGGCAATGGCCAAGAACTTCGTTACTAAGGAATTGCCTAAGGAATTTGAGGTTTCAAAAGCAGACCAAATCGATTTATTGAATAAGTCGCTGAAATTCTTCAAAGAGAAAGATACTTTTGATATTGAAGACTTTGCCAACGAGGTGATTGAACAGCCAGAAGTGATTGAGAGTTTTCATAACTTCAAGCGTAACTATGAATCGGAAAATGACATTGTCATTGACGATACATTTGCCATCTCCAATCATGCTTTCAAAAAGCAACAGCGAAGTTATAAACGCATTATCAACCTCGACAAGAAAATCCAAATCATCATCAATGGCAACCGACAGAATGTGGAACAAGGCGAGGATGAAAGAGGTAAATTTTACAAGGTGTATTATAGCATGGAAGAATAAGATATGACCAACGAAACCCAATTCATATTATACCAGCTTCCCGATGAGGAAGGCGTAATTCAAGTGGTTGTCAAGGACGAAACAATTTGGGCAACACAAAAGGCTATGGCTGCGCTATTTGGCGTAGACAAATCTGGAATTAGTCGTCACGTTGCTAACATTTTCAAAGACGGAGAATTGAAGCAAGAGACGACAGTTGCAAAAATTGCAACTGTCGTAAATAGAGGCATAAGAGGTGAGATTGAAGAGCAAATTGATTTTTATAATCTTGATATTATTATCTCCGTTGGTTACCGTGTCAATTCAGCTAAGGCAACTAAATTCCGTATCTGGGCCACAGGTGTGCTGAAAGAATACATCCGCAAAGGCTTCGCCCTCGATGACAACCGCCTGAAAAACCTCGGCGGGGGCGGTTATTGGAAAGAACTCTTGGAGCGCATTCGTGACATCCGTTCTTCCGAAAAGGTCTTTTACAGACAAGTGCTTGATATTTATGCCACAAGTATCGACTACAATCCCAAAGCCGATATTTCCATTGAGTTTTTCAAGCGGGTACAGAACAAGATCCATTATGCAGTACACGGGCAGACTGCTGCCGAAGTCATTGTCAGTCGTGCCGATGCCGAAAAGGAATTCATGGGACTGACGACTTTTGAAGGTGATAGGCCACATCTTAAAGATACTGTTATTGCAAAGAACTATTTGAATGAAAAGGAATTGCGGGCTATGGGACAGATTGTTTCAGGATATTTGGACTTTGCAGAACGACAAGCGGAAAGACAGCAGGTGATGACCATGAAAGACTGGGCGACACATTTGGACAACATTTTGACGATGAGCGGTGAAAAACTGCTTCAAGGTGTAGGAACTGTATCGCATCAACAAGCCATCGAACACTCCACTAACGAATACAAGAAATACCAGCAACGCACATTGAGTCAAGTGGAAAAGGATTTCTTGGACAACATTAATGCTTTGCCAAGAAAATAATAGTGAATATCATTGAAATGTTCAATATATTGAACATATTTTACAATATATTGTTCAGTATATAAAACATTTTCCTTGTTATAGGTTAATTTATCACATAAATGTTCAGTATGCAAAACAAATTTCCATTTGAAATGTTTTGTATATTGAACATTTTGCTTATTTTTGCAGGCAGAAACTTAACAACTTTGAAAAATGGAAACATTAGTAAGAAGGCACCTCAACAGGATGCAGACAGTGAACCTCGATTTTGTCAGGAATATCATGGATGAAATCGACTGGAACGAGCGGCTTTTGATGATCAAAGGCCAGAAGGGCATCGGAAAGACAACGCTCATGACACAACGCATCATGCAAGTGTTTGGCCCGACCAACACCACTGATGTGCTTTATGTGAGCCTTGACAACATCTATTTTGGCACCCATCATCTGCTGGATTTCATTGAGCAGTTCCATGCACAAGGAGGAAAAAACCTGTTTCTGGACGAAGTGCATAAGTATAAGGGATGGAGCATCGAAATCAAGAACGCATACGATGAGTTTCCCGACATGCACTTTGTGCTAAGCGGGTCGTCGTTGGTCAATCTTTCTGATGGAGAAGCCGACCTCTCGCGCCGCTGCATTGCCTATACCATGCTTGGGCTTTCGTTCAGGGAATACTTGCGGATGTTCCATCAAAAGGATTTCAAAAAGCGGACACTTCAGGAGATCCTTACCAACGGTAATAGCATCTGTGCCGAAGTCAATGCACAAATCCGCCCATTGCCGCTTTTTGCTGAGTATTTGCGCTATGGCTACTATCCATTCTTGAAAGAAGGGCAGAACAATTATTATGTTCGTATCGAGAACGTTGTCAATACCATCATTGAGGTGGAGCTGCCCCAATTACGGAAACTCGACGTGGGCAATATCAGAAAAGTGAAGTCGCTGTTGGGCATTCTGTCTTCCAATGTGCCTTTTGCCCTCGACACCGTCAAACTGGCGACTATGGCGGAGATTTCACGCACCACTTTGCTGAATTATCTTCAAATCCTTAGCGAGGCTCGTCTGATTCAGTTGTTGTATTCGGATGCAACGAATGTGAAACGACTACAAAAGCCGGACAAGATTTATTTGGAAAATCCCAATATGCTTCATGCCCTTGCCACGACACGGGTCAACGAAGGTACAGAGCGCGAAGTGTTTTTCATTAATCAGCTCGCGTCAAGTCATGTCGTGGAATACAGCAAGACTTCGGCGGACTTCACCATCGACCATCAATACACGATTGAAGTTGGCGGACGCTCCAAGGATGGCAAGCAAATCGCTGGTGTTGCAAAGGGCTACATCGCTTCCGCCGACGAAGAGTATGTGCTCGGCAACAAAATCCCGCTCTGGCTTTTTGGCTTTTTGTATTGAGACTCATCTGAAAGTAGTTCGGAAATACCGAACGACTGATCATGGTATTTTCCAAAATGGAAATAACCAATCAAAATGACGATGTTTTCCCAAAAAATTATACTTTTGCATCTTTAACCATAAAACAATGCCTATTTTGAAAAAACTATTCAGCATCATTTGTTTCGTGGCCATGGCCGGACTTGCGGTGGCACAAACACCACAGGAAATCATCTCCCGCATGGAGGCGGAAATGAACAAACACGACAAAGAAGGCCTCATCATGACGGTGGATGCC